>DATICE010000239.1:0-10706 GCA_035456985.1 Burkholderiales bacterium
AGCACGGTCGCCGCAGACATGCCGCTCGCGTTGCGCGCCACCTTGCGCCATGGAGCCATGAGGTGCTCGTGCCGCCGGACATGCCGGACGAGGAGCGCGATGACCACCAGCAGCAGGTAGATCAGCGCGTCGGTCCAGAGAATTTCGAGCTTGAATGGCATGGTCTCGCCGCGGGTGGCGCGTCACGGGTCACTCAAAGCGCACCCTCGGATCCACCAGCGTGTAGGAAATGTCGGTACCAATGAGGCCGATGATGTAGAGGACCGACCCCAGGAAGACCATCGCGCGCACGATGGCGAAGTCCTGCGAATTGATCGCGTCGATGGTATAGCTCCCGAGCCCCGGTATGCCGAAGAACGACTCGGCGACGAGACTGCCCATGAAGAGCAGCGGAATCACCGCCACGACGCCGGTGAGGATCGGAATCATCGCATTCTGCAGGACGTGGCGGAACAGCACGCGCGGCTCGGACAGCCCCTTCGCCCGCGCGGTGCGCACGTAGTCCTTGCCGATCTCCTCGAGGAAGATGGTGCGATACCAGCGGGTGTTGGCGCCGATGCCGCCGACGACGCCGATGATCACCGGCAGCGCCAGGAACTTGAGCGCGTCCGCCCCCCCATCGTAGCCCGAGATCGGAACGATGGCGAGGAGCTTGCCGACGAGATACTGGCCGCCGATGATGTAGAAGAGCCCGGAGATCGACATCATCGCCACGCACGCCACCACGCCCCAAAAATCCACGTAGGTCGCGCGAAAGAACGCCATCGTGAGCGCAAACGTGAGGTAGGCGGCCAGGCCCATCAGGAACACCGGCAGCGCGATGGCGAGGCTCGGCCACATGCGAGTGCCGATGTCGTAGCCGATGTCGCGTCCCTGGTCGGAACGCCCGAAATCGAAGGCGAAAAGCTTCACCGACTTCTGGTAGAAGATGGTGTCGGTGAAGCGCTCAGCACCTGTTGCCGCGTCGTTATAGAAGCGCGGCTTGTCATAGCCGCGCTCTTCCTTCCATTTCTGGATCGCTTCCGGGGTCACGCGCTTTACTCCCAGGTGCACGCGCGCCATGTCGTCCGGTGGATTGACTTCAAAGAACAGGAAAAACGTGATGATGTTGACCCCGATAAGGATCAGAATCGCATACAGCATGCGCCGGATGATGTAGGCGATCATTTCAGATAATCCCCTCTCCCCCGGTTGGGGGAGAGGGATAGGGTGAGGGGGCAGCTACTATTCACACCTTTGCCGTCTGGCGCTCGCGGCGGCGGTAGGTTCTCACCGCGGGAACCAGAGACAGGCCGACCGCCGCCAGCAGTGCCACCGCCGGCCACAGCACGGGCTGGTTCCACTCGCGCCGCCGCTGGCTGCGCAACTGGGGGTCGATGCGCTGGTATTTGAGCCCGTTGTTGGCCATGTGGTTGGGCTTGCGGTTGCGGACCCACGCATGGTGCAGGGTGTAGTCCTTGGGAAACAGGCTCCACACCCAGGGCGCGTCGCGCCGTGCAATCTCGACCATGCGGTCGATGATCGCCTGCCGCTCGGGCCCGTTGTACATGTTCTTCATGCGCTCGAACAGGCGGTCGAACTCCGGGTTCTCGTAATTGGACGCGTTCTCGCCGGACGTCTTGACCTTGCCCTGCGCGCCGTGCAGCAGGAACAGGAAATTCTCCGGGTCGGGGTAGTCGGCGTTCCAGCCGAGGAAGTACATCTGCACGTTGCCCTTGCGCAGCTTGTCCTGGAAACGGTTCCAGTCGGTGGGACGCACCGCGAGCTGCACGCCGATTTTCTCGAACTGCTTGGCGTACCAGTCGAGCCGCGCCTTGGCGTCGGGGCCGGTGCCGGTAGTGTCGAGATTGAGCAGCAGCGGCTCGCCGGTTTTCCTGTTGCGCCCGTGCGGGTAACCCGCCTCCGCCAGGAGCTTCTTCGCGGTTTCGACCGACTTCCGACGAGGCGCGCCGTCCTTCCAGTCGTACACGTAGGGATTGATGCCTTCCTCCCCCTCGCGATAGCCGAAGATGCCAGGCGGGATCGGACCCTGCGCGGCAATGCCGCGGCCGTTGCGGAAGATCGAAATCATCTCCTCCTGGTCGATCGCAATCGAGATCGCATGCCGCAGCTTTCGCGCGCGCTCGCCGTAGCCTCCCACCGTCGGGTCGAGCATGTTGAAGCCCAGGTAGAACACGGTGGTCGCGACCGAAGTCTGCAGGCGAATGCCGCGCGCCTGCATGTCCTCGGACAACGTGACATCTCCCTGTCCGCTGAATTGCACTGCCTGGTCGAAGGTGTCCGAAGCGATGCTGGACGCGTCGTAATAGCCCTGCAGGAACTTGTTCCAGTACGGGATCTGCTCCTTCTCGAGAGCGAAAACCACTTTGTCTACGAACGGCAGCGGCTTTCCCGCGTCCCCGAGGAGTCCCGCCTCGGCGTCGCCGGGCTCGCCCTCTGAGGGATAGACCTCGCCCTGGTAGTTGGGATTGCGCTCGAGCACCATCTGGCGGTTGGGGTTGTTCACCGTCAGCATATATGGGCCGGTGCCAACCGGAAACCAGTCGAGCGAGATATTCTTCTGCACCATCCCGGGCTGGGCGTAGAAGCGGTCGGACTCGGGCGGGACCGGTGCGAAGAACGGCATTGCGAGCCAGTAGACGAATTGCGGGTACTTTCCGCGCACGCGGACGCGGTAGGTATAGCGGTCCATTGCCTGCGCCCCGGCGAGATCGAAGCCCGTCAGATCGAGGAACCCGTCCTTCGCCATTGCCTTGTCCGCCCGGGCAAGCTCCGCGGCAAGCTCCTTCAGCCCGACGATGTACTCGCCCATCAGCTGCATGATCGGCGAGTGCAGGCGGGGGTGTGCGAGGCGCTTGATCTGGTGCACGTAGTCGGCGGCGACGAGCTCGCGCGTGCCGGTCGCCTTGAAATCGCCGATGGCGTGGATGCCGGAAAGGTCGCCGGCCTTGAGATCGTGATACACGTAGCGGCCTTGCGCGTCCCGCGCCAGCGCCGGATGGGGCTGGTAGAGAATGCCGGGGCGGATTCGGATCACATAGTCGCTATAGGCGACAAGCTTTGCATC
This sequence comes from Burkholderiales bacterium, assembly GCA_035456985.1. Taxonomy (GTDB): domain Bacteria; phylum Pseudomonadota; class Gammaproteobacteria; order Burkholderiales; family SG8-41; genus SG8-41. Next base: position 3,068 of record DATICE010000239.1, read on the forward strand.
GGCCGCGTCGGGAAGGCGCCGGTCATTTGCGTCGAAGAGCTGCGCGCGCGGCACTTCCGTGGCGGCAAACGGAACCAGCTCGTAGGGCCGCTTGAAGTAGTGGTACTGCAGGGGCGGCTGATAGATGTTTGCGATCAGCACGTACTCGTTCTCGCTGTAGGACTGCACGGGGTCGAGGTGCTTGGGGCGCTCCGAAAACGAAGTGTAGAGAATGTTGGCGCCGTCCTCGGCGGCCGGATAGGGGTTGTTCCACGGCGCCCCGCTGCATCCCGCCGCCAGAGCGGTCACGATCAACATCGCGCGCAGGAATATGGGGCGCATCCGAAGATATTACCAAAGGCGCGGCGGGTAACTACTCGCCGTTCGCGACCCACGCCTTATAATGGCCGGGCGACCCATCACCGGGAAGAACAATGGGCCTACTTCAAGATCGCAAGATCCTCGTCACCGGTCTGCTTTCCAACCGGTCCATCGCCTACGGCATTGCGAAAGCGCTGGCGCGCGAAGGGGCGAGCCTCGCCTTCACCTACCAGAATGACGAGCTGCGCGGGCGCGTCGAGGAGCTCGCGCAGCCGTTCGGGCGCGCGCCGGTGCTGCTCTGCGACGTCGCCAGGGACGAGGACATCGCCGCGCTCTTTTCGGATCTCGGGAAGCACTGGGACGGCCTGGACGGTATCGTGCACTCGATCGCCTACGCCCCGCGCGAGTCGCTGAAGGGCGATTTCCTCGACGGCCTGACGCGCGACGCCTTCCGCGTTGCCCATGACGTGAGCGCCTACAGCTTCGCCGCGCTGGCGAAGGCCGGACTGCCGCTGATGGAGGGACGCCGCAGCGCCCTGCTCACGCTCACCTATCTCGGCGCGGCGCGATCGGTGCCGAACTACAACGTGATGGGGCTGGCGAAGGCGAGCCTGGAGGCCGCCGTGCGCTACCTCGCGCAGGACCTCGGTCCGAAAGGCATCCGGGTCAACGGGATCTCGGCGGGTCCGATCAAGACGCTGGCAGCCGCCGGCATCAGCGGCTTCGGCAAGATACTCAAGTTCGTGGAGGACAATGCGCCGCTCAGGCGCAACGTGACAACGGACGATGTGGGCAACGCCGCGGCCTTTCTTATGAGCGATCTCGCCGGCGGCATTACCGGGGAGATCACCTACGTCGACTGCGGGTTCAACACCGTCGTGGGCGGCATGCGCGGAGATTCGTAACCCGCCGTCCTAGAACCCGGTGCGACGCCGGGGAGCGGGACTGCCGGGCTGAGAACCGGGAGCCGCCGGAAGCGGGGCGCTTTCGTCCTTCTGGTCCAGGATATCCCGGTTGATCGTCACGCCGGCCTTCTGCCTGAGATCCGCAAGGAGGGCCGACATCGCTTCTTGCGCAAGGACGCGGCGCAGCGCGTTCGCCAGCTCCTCCGTTTTTTCAGGCGGGAGGTCCGCCGCCTCCTGCACGCGGGTGACGCGCACCAGCGTGTAGCCGACCTGCAGGTTTTCCACGCCAGCATAGACGGGAAGCTTCGACACATCCAGGCGGAACGCCTGCCGCACCACCGGCTCGGGGATGTTCCTGAATTCCGAACGGACCGCGAGCTGCGGCTCGCTCCACGCGATCTGGACACTCTTTCCCTGGTTGAGCTCGGCGAGCAGACGCCGGCCATCCTCGACCGCCAGCCGGCCCGCCTCACGCAACGCGATTCTTTTTTCCAGCGCCACACGCACTTCGTCGAAGGGCCGGGTGCTCTCCCGCCTGTGCTCGGCGACGCGAGCCGCGACCAGCGTGCCCGGCGCCACCTCGATCGCCTCCGTATTGCGCTTGCCCTTGAGCACTTCGTCCGAGAAGACCGCGGCGAGCAGGCGCGGGTTGTTGAGCAGCGGCTCCGCAGCGCGGGAGCTCGTGATCCAGCCGCTCACCTGCGGCGCAGCCCCGATGAGCTCCGCTGCGGGCTTGAGGCTCTCCGATTGCTCGTAGGCCACGTTGTTGAAATTGTCTGCCAGCTCGGCGAATCGCTTCGCGGCGAGCTGCTTTCTGAGCTCCTGCTCGATCTGGGGCCGCACTTCTTCGAGGCTCTTCGACTGACCGGGACGGACCGCCGTCAGCCGAATGATGTGGAAGCCCAACCGGGTCTCGACGGGCGCGGAAATCTCGCCCGGCTTGAGCTTGTAGAGCGCCGCCTCGAATTCCGGCACGTCCTTCATCGAGCCGGGATCGATATAACCGAGGTCACCGCCACTCGCGGCGGAACCAGGGTCCTCCGAGCGCGTTTTCGCCAGTTCGGCAAAGCCGCCCGGAGCCTTCTGCAGCTGCTTGTGAAGCTCCTCAGCCCGCGCCCGCGCCTTCTGCCGCGCTTCAGCGCCCGCGGCAGCGTCGGCGCTCACGAAGATATGGGCCGCCTGGCGCGATTCCCTGACCTCGAACTGGCGGCGGTTCGCATCGTAGTATTTCCTGACCTCGGCCGGGTCGACCCGCGCCTGCTGCTGGAGCGATTCGACGGACAGCGTCAGGTACTCGAGCCGCACCGCTTCCGGTATCCGGAACTCGGAGGGATTCGCGTCGTAATACTTCCTGGCGGCATCGGGATCAAGCTTGATCTGCCCCAGGAATTTCTCGGGAGCAAAGACGTGCTGGCTCAGCTCACGCTGTTGCCCGGAGAGCCGTGCCAGGCGCTCGATGACCGAGCGCGGGACGAACGTGCTGTCGGCATAGCCATCCGCGAATTGCTGCAGAAGCATGTCCTGGCGCAGCCGCGCCTCGAACATCACCGGCGTCATGTTCTCGGACCTGAGGTACTGCTCGTAGCGGTTCAGCGAGAACTTGCCGTTCTCGTCCTGGAACGGCTGCTGCCTGCTGATGATCTCCTTCAGCCTCTCGTCGTTGACCGTGACGCCCGCCCGCAGCGCGTTCTCGAGCAGCAGGCGCCGCTGGATCAGGCCGTCGAGGGTCCCGTAGCGCATCTCGGGGTTGTCCAGGAGCGCCGGATCGGCGCGGCCCTGCGTGAGTTGCCTCACCGAGTCCTGCCGCTCGCGCAGGGCCCGGTTGAATTCCTCCTGAGAGATGTTGTAATCGCCCACCCGCGCCACCGCCTGGCCCACCCCGCTGCCGCGAAAGTAGCTGTCGATGCCGAAGAACGCAAACGGCAGGAAGATCAGGAACAGAATAACCTGGATGAGCCTCTTGTTTTTCGCGACGAAGTCAAACATGTTCGCTATAAGGGGTGGCGGAGCGGACGGGACTCGAACCCGCGACCTCCGGCGTGACAGGCCGGCATTCTAACCAACTGAACTACCGCTCCTACGTAGTCTCCCGCGGGATGAACGGCATCGGTACGAATGACTCCCTGCTATCGTACCACTTACCCGGTCCGATCGATCCCGCGGACGTAAACCGGCGCCCTGAGGCGTCCGGCTTTACGACTTGGTGGGTGCTGAGAGTCTCGAACTCCCGACCTTCGCCTTGTAAGGGCGACGCTCTACCAGCTGAGCTAAGCACCCTTACGTCCAAAACGAATCGGGGCAGGCGCGCCATGCGCGCCTGCCCCAATCTGGCGTAGCTGGATTCTCGCGCGGGGGGTCAGTTTAGCGCATCTTTCAATGCCTTACCAGCGCTGAACTTGGGAACCTTCGCAGCCTTGATGCGGATTTCCTCCCCGGTACGCGGATTGCGGCCCGAGCGCGCCTCGCGCCGGCCCACGCGGAAGGTGCCGAAACCAACGAGCGTGACTGACTGCCCCCTCTTCAACGCACCCGTGATCGCATCGATCGCGCCATCCACCGCCTTCTCCGAAGCGGACTTGGAAATCCCCGCGGACCTCGACACGACTTCAACCAGCTCAGATTTATTCACTGTTGTCCCCTTTACTGATTGGTGAGAAACCATTCCCCTCGCGGCCGCGCCTTCATCCTCGAAGGCGGCTGCGACCTGTCTTTTCAGTTGGTATGCCGGCGAACGCCGATGAAAACGCGACGGCTTCTTTATAGCAAGCGCGCATCGCCGGTGTCAAGCAATTGAAAAAAATTTTTCGCGTCGGCGCGGACTAACGCGAATCGTCACGCAAAATCAATGCGCGAGTAAATGCGATTTCAAGAAGTCAATCGAGATGTACGGATTAAGTGATTGAGCAGTTGAGTGAATGGCTCGCGAAGATCGACTCGCTGCGAAAGCCCGCCAAAGAAAATGGAGAGTGGGAACGAGATGCAGATGCAAGCCGGCTACCGGCCGTACAAGAAAAAGGGCGGTGACGCCGCCCTTTTTTTGTGACAAAAATCACTTACGGGTCGCTGGCCGCGCCTCTAATGCTTGACGGCCGCCGGCGCCGGCGCCTCCGTGACCGGCGGCAGCGCCGGAGCGACGTCGTTGTCCGACAGCGCCTCGGTCTTGCGCTCGAGCGCCATGTCGAACACGCTGTCGATCCACTTCACCGGGTGAATGTCGAGCCGGTTCTTGATGTTATCGGGGATTTCTGCGAGGTCCTTCACGTTCTCCTCCGGAATCAGCACGGTCTTGATCCCGCCGCGGTGCGCCGCGAGCAGCTTCTCCTTGAGGCCGCCGATCTGCAGCACCTCGCCCCGCAGCGTGATCTCCCCGGTCATCGCCACGTCTGAGCGCACCGGAATTCCGGTCAGCGACGATACCATCGCGGTGCAGATGCCGATGCCGGCGCTCGGCCCGTCCTTGGGCGTTGCGCCTTCCGGCAGGTGGATGTGAATGTCGTTCTTCTGGTAGAAGTCCGACGGGATGCCGAGGCGCCGGGAGCGGCTCCGAACGACCGACAGCGCAGCCTGCACCGATTCCTGCATCACCTCGCCCAGCTTCCCGGTGGTGGTCATCTTGCCCTTGCCGGGCATGATCGCCGCCTCGATGGTGAGGAGCTCTCCCCCCACCTCGGTCCACGCCAGGCCCGACACCTGCCCGACCTGATTGCGCTTCTCGGCCATGCCGTAGGTATAGCGCCGCACGCTCAGGTACTTGTCAAGGCCGCGCGCGCTGACCGTGATCTTGCGCTCCTTGCCGTCGCGCACCAGGGTCTTCACCACCTTGCGGCAGATCTTGGAGAGCTCGCGCTCGAGCGCCCGCACCCCGGCCTCCCGAGTGTAATAGCGGATGATGTCGCGCACCGCGCTCTCGGAGATGGCAAGCTCCTCAGTCTTCAGCCCATGGTTCTTCATGAGCTTGGGCAGCAGGTGCTTCAGCGCGATGTTGATCTTCTCTTCCTCGGTATATCCCGAGAGCCGGATCGTCTCCATGCGGTCGAGCAGCGCCGGCGGAATGTTGAGCGTGTTCGCAGTGCAGACGAACATCACGTCGGACAGGTCGTACTCGACCTCGACGTAGTGGTCCACGAAGGTGTGGTTCTGCTCGGGATCGAGCACCTCGAGCAGCGCGCTCGCCGGATCGCCCCGGAAGTCCATGCCCATCTTGTCCACCTCGTCGAGCAGGAACAGGGGGTTCCTCACGCCGACGCGGGTCATGTTCTGCAGAATCTTGCCGGGCATCGAGCCGATGTAAGTGCGCCGGTGGCCGCGGATCTCGGCCTCGTCCCGCACCCCGCCCAATGACATGCGCACGAACTTGCGGTTGGTCGCGCGCGCGATCGACTGGCCGAGCGAGGTCTTGCCCACGCCGGGGGCGCCGACCAGGCACAGGATCGGCGCCTTCAGCTTGTCCACGCGCTGCTGCACCGCGAGGTATTCGACGATGCGCTCCTTCACCTTCTCCAGGCCGTAGTGGTCCTCGTTCAGCACCTTCTCGGCCGCAGTAAGGTCCGTGTTGATCTTGCTCCGCTTCTTCCACGGCAGCGACACTATCGCGTCGATGTAGTTGCGCACGACGGTCGCCTCGGCCGACATCGGCGACATCAGCTTCAGCTTTTTCAGCTCCGCCTCGGCCTTCTTGCGCGCCTCCTTGGGCATGTGCGCGGACTTGATGCGCTTCTCGATCTCGTCGATGTCGGCGCCCTCGTCCATCTCGCCGAGCTCCTTCTGGATCGCCTTGACCTGCTCGTTGAGGTAGTACTCGCGCTGGCTCTTCTCCATCTGGCGCTTGACGCGCCCGCGAATGCGCTTCTCGACCTGGAGGATCTCGAGCTCGCCTTCGACCAGCTTCAGCAGGTGCTCGAGGCGCTCCTTGACGCCGAACATCTCGAGCACCTCCTGCTTCTGCTCGAGCTTCAGCGGCAGGTGCGCGGCGATGGTGTCGCCGAGCCGGCCGGCCTCGTCGATCCCGGCGATCGAGGTGAGGATCTCCGGCGGGATCTTCTTGTTCAACTTCACGTACTGGTCGAACTGCTGGATCATCGTGCGCCGCATCGCCTCGATCTCGTGGTCGGCGGCGGCTTCCGGCGCGACCGGCGTGACCGAGACGCCATAGTGCGTCTTGAGATCCACGATCTCGTGCAGGCGCGCGCGCTGGCTGCCCTCGACCAGCACCTTTACGGTGCCGTCCGGGAGTTTCAGCATCTGCAGGATGTTCGCGATGCTCCCGATCCGGTAGAGGTCTTCGGGCGACGGATCGTCCTTCGCGGCGGATTTCTGCGCGACCAGCACGATGCTCTTGCCCGCCTCCATCGCGGTCTCAAGCGCCTTGATCGACTTCGGCCGACCGACGAAGAGCGGGATGACCATGTGCGGAAACACCACCACGTCGCGCAGTGGCAGCAGCGGCATTTGCGTGAGGCTTTGCTCGTCAGGCATCGTGGGTCACCAGTTAGGGTTGGACTGTCTGAAGATGAGGGAAAATCCCCGGAAATTCAAGGGCGCGGCAGCACCATGATTCCAAACCGCTTTCCCGCCGCGCCGCGGGAAACCTGCCAGGGGGCGCCGCGAAAGCGGGCCATTCACGCTAGTGTGCCGACGCGGCGACCTTGGGCTGATCCGAGTAGATCAGCAGCGGCGTCGCGTCGCTCACGATCGTATTCTCGTCCACCACCACCTTAATCACGTTCTCCAGCGACGGCAAGTCGAACATGGTGTTCAACAGCGTGTGCTCGAGGATGGAGCGCAGCCCGCGCGCACCGGTCTTGCGATCGAGCGCGCGCCGCGCCACCGCCCGCAGCGCCCCTTCGCGCACTTCCAGCTCGACGCCTTCCATGCCGAACATCTTCTGGAACTGCTTGAGCAGCGCGTTCTTGGGCTGGGTGAGTATCTGGATCAGTGCGGTCTCGTCCAGCTCTTCCAGCGTCGCCACCACCGGCAACCGGCCCACGAACTCGGGGATCAGACCGTACTTGATCAGGTCCTCGGGCTGCACGTCGCGCAGCACCTTGGTGATGTCCTTGCGGTTGTCGCGGGAACTCACTTCCGCACCGAAGCCGATGCCGCTCTTTTCCGAGCGCGCGCGAATGATCCGGTCGAGTCCGTCGAACGCGCCCCCGCAGACGAACAGGATGTTGGTGGTATCGACCTGGACGAACTCCTGGTTGGGATGCTTGCGCCCGCCCTGCGGCGGCACCGAGGCAATGGTGCCCTCGATCAGTTTCAGGAGCGCCTGCTGCACGCCCTCGCCCGAGACGTCGCGCGTGATCGAGGGATTGTCGGACTTGCGCGAGATCTTGTCGATCTCGTCAATGTAGACGATTCCGCGCTGCGCCTTCTCGACGTCGTAATCGCACTTCTGCAGCAGCTTCTGGATGATGTTCTCGACGTCCTCGCCG
>DATICE010000240.1:0-4623 GCA_035456985.1 Burkholderiales bacterium
CGCGCCCTTCCCCGGCAGCGCCGACGACGCGCGCGAGCGACACGCCGGCAAAGACCTCGGAGTCCGGTAGCCCCGCCTTGAGCAGGTAATAGAGCAGGGACTCGGCCTGCCCCAGAAAGCGCTGCGCGGCAGCGGGCGGCGAGGCCGAAGCTGCCGGCGGCGCTTTCGCGGGAGCGGATGATTCGGCCGGGGCGGCAGCGGGTGGCGGCGGGTTCGCGGGGACCTGCGCCGGTCCCTTGAAGATTGTCTCGAAGCGCGCCTCGCTGGCCGCCTTGCGCGCGGCGGTCTTCCTGTGGAAATTCCAGATGGTGAAGGCGACACCGCCGGCCACGGCCAGCAGGAACAGGAACCACCCCAAGGATCTACCTCTCCGCGGCCCGCGCGGTGTCGAGGAGCTTCAACCCCGGCCGCGCGGGCTCGGCCGCGCGCAACGGGAGATCCGGAGCATGCAGATGCTCCGTCGACAGCTCCGCGACGCAGTTGCAGCCCAGGAGCGCGATCACGCGGTCGATCTCGCCCCGGAGCAGCGAAATCGCCCGCCGCGCCCCCTCTTCCCCGCCGGCCGCGATGCCGTAGAGCGTCGAGCGGCCGATCATCACCGCCTGCGCTCCCATGGCGAGCGCCTTGGCCACGTCGGTCCCGCGCCGGAAGCCGCTGTCCACCAGCACGGTCACGCGCTTGCCCACCGCGTCCACTACCTCGGGCAGCGCCTCGATCGGGGAGATCACCGTGTCGAGGTTGCGGCCGCCGTGATTGGATACGATTACGCCGTCGGCTCCGCAGTCCGCGGCGGTCACTGCGTCCTGGGGATGAAGCAGCCCCTTCACCAGCAGCCGGTGCGGCCACAGCTTGCGCAGGGCGCGCAGATCGTCCCAGTTGAGCGAGTCGTTGCGCATGCTCGACCGGCCCATCGGTCCCGCGGTGATCCGGTACTTGATATCGGTCGGATAATTCTGGTAGCGCGGCATGCCGGTGGTGAGGAGATAGCGGACCAGCACGCCGGCGAACCAGCGCGGGTGCATCAGCACGTCCACCATGTTTCCGCGCGTGAAGGTGAACGGGATGGTGAAGCCGCTGCGCAGGTTGTACTCGCGGTTCCCGGGGACCACGCCATCGACCGTGACCACCAGCGCCTCGTACCCGGCGGCCCGGGCGCGCTCGACGAGCTTGTGCGAAAGCGAGCGGTCGGGCCACATGTAGAGCTGGAACCACAGCGTGCCGCCCGCCTGCTCGGCGACCCTCTCCATCGCGGTCATCGAGCCCGTGGCGAGCGTGAACGGGATTCCCGCGTCCGCCGCGGCGCGCGCGAGGGCGATCTCGCCCTCGTACCACAGCAGCCCCGCCGTTCCGGTCGGTGCGATCACGAGCGGCATCTTGTGTTTCTTGCCGAACAGCGTGACCTCCTGGCTGCGCTTCGAGACATCCACGAGCGTGCGCGGCTTCAGGCGGATGCGCTCGAAGACGGCGCGGTTGTTGCGGAGCGCCACTTCGTCCTCGGTACCGCGGTCAATGAACTCGAACAACCCCTTCGGCACGCGCTTCAGCGCCATCTTGCGCAAGTCGAAAATGTTGTATGCCTTGGCTACGGATGCCATCGTTTCCACTCCGTGGACCGCCCGTGGGTCCGCAAACAACCGGCCAGATTCTAAGGTAAAGACCGTAGCGGCGCCATCAGGCGGGCTTGCGGTCCATCCACTTGCTGACGTTGGGCAGCGGCGTGGAGGCGAGCCGGTCGAGCACGGTCTCCGCGTCGCGCTCGACGATCAGCATGGCGCGATGCTGTGGCGTGATGAAACGCTGCGCGACCGCGTGGTCGAGAAACGACGCGAGCATGGCGAAATAGTCATCGACATCGAGCAGCGCGCACGGCTTGCGCTGGAGGCCCAGCTGGGTCCAGGTCAGCATCTCGAACAATTCGTCCATCGTGCCGAGCCCGCCGGGCAGCGCGATGAAGGCGTCGGACAGTTCGGCCATCAGGGCCTTGCGTTCGAGCATCGTTTCGACGACGCGCAGCTCGGTGAGCCCCTGCAGCACGACCTCCTTCTCCAGAAGGCGCCGAGGCGTCACGCCGGTCACGCGCCCGCCCGCAGCGAGCGCAGCCTCCCCCAGCACGCCCATCAACCCGACGCTGCCCCCACCGTAGACCAGGCGGAGGCGCCGCCCGGCAATGGCCCGCGCGAGCTTGCGCGCGGCTTCGGCATAGGCAGTTCCGACGCCGGTATTCGACCCGCAAAAGACGCCAATGCTTTGCATTCCGCCACCCCCTCCGGGCAGGCGCCATTCTAAGTCAACACGCTTAACCCCATTCTGCGCAGGTGCGCGTTTATTGCTTGCAGTTCCAACTTTCAAGGAGACACCCAATGAGCACCCTCGTGAAATCGGTCACAGCGCTCGCCGTCGGGGCGGCGCTGGCCTCCACGCAATCCCCGGCCCTTGCGGGCGACGCCCTCACCATCTACAGCAACGCCCGCCCGGGCGGGATTGCGCCTGAGCTCTACCGGAACGGCGGCCGCGGGCAGCTTCCCGGCTACGCTATGGTGCGGCACGAGCGTGAGCTGCAGCTCACGCGCGGTCGCAATACGCTGCGCTTCACCGACGTCGCCGCCCTGATCGATCCCACCACCGTGACGTTCGAATCGCTGACCGACGCTGCGGGCACCAGCGTCATCGAGCAGAACTTCCAGTTCGACCTGGTGAACACGGAGAAGCTGCTGCAGAAGTACATCGACCGCGCGATCAGCGTGGATCAGGTGCGCGGCAGCGGCGTCGAGTCGTTCGACGGCGTGCTGCTCTCGACCGCAGGCGGGATCACGCTGCGGCGCGCGGATGGCAGCATCCAAACGCTGCCGCACAATGCCGGCGTGCGCCTGCCGGAGCTGCCCGGCGGCCTCATCACCCGCCCGACCCTGGTGTGGGACGTCGCTGCGAACCGTGCCGGGACCCACAAGACGCGCGTCTCCTACCAAGCGTCGGGCATCACCTGGTGGGCGGACTACAACGTGACCTACTCCGAGGGGCGCAACGCCAACGCCTGTCAGCTCGACGTCGGGGCCTGGGTCAGCATCATCAATCAGTCGGGCGCGGGCTACACCGACGCCAAATTGAAGCTGGTGGCCGGTGACGTGCAGAAGGTCGCGCCCCCCGGGCGCAACTATCCCGCAGCGCTTGCGGCGCGAGCGTCAGTCGCGGAAGACCGCGCCCAGGGCTTCCAGGAAAAAGCGTTTTTCGAGTACCACCTCTATACGCTCGGCCGCCCGACGACGCTTCCCGACAACTCGACCAAACAGATCGAGCTCTTCCCGGTCGCACGCCGCGTGCCGTGCGAGAAGACGCTCGTCTACTACGGCGCGCTCCCGGCCTACGGCTTCGGGCCCAACCCGGTCATCGACCGCAACTATGGCTCCGTGACCAACCGCAAGGTGGACGTCTACCTGGGCTTCCGCAACGCCGAGCAGAACCGCATGGGCATGCCGCTGCCCGCCGGCCGCATCCGCGTGAACAAGTCGGATCCGGCCGACGGCACGCTCGAATTCATCGGCGAGGACGCAATCGACCATACACCGAAGAACGAGAACGTGAAGATCCGGCTCGGCTCGGCGTTTGACGTCGTAGGCGAGCGCCGGCAGGTCAATTTCACCGTCGACACTTCGCGCAAGAACATGACCGAGGAGATCGAGGTGAAGCTCCGCAACCAAAAGAAGGAGCCGGTCACGGTGATCGTGAAGGAGAACCTCTACCGCTGGACGAACTGGCAGATCACCGCGAAAACCCATGACTTCGAGAAGCAGGACGCGCGCACCGTGCACTTTCCGGTGAAGCTCGCGGCCGGCGGTGAGGTTACCGTGCGGTATACGGTTTACTACTCCTGGTAGCTGTGCGGGCGACGTCGATCAGGTCAAAGTCCTGATCGCGTCGCCTGCTTTTTTCCGCGCAATTTTCAGCGAGCGGGCAAGGCGGACGAACACGGGAGAACGTTTCCGAACCATCCGGCTCCGCTCCAATTCGATACGAGTCCGCATTCTGACAGGCTCCCATTCCGTATAGGCCCATTCCTTGTTCCGGAGATGGCGTTCCGCCACATTGCAGAACTGGCATTTTCGATAGACGTAGTGAAGCCTGAAGTCGAATTTCCATCGGTGATTGAATAGACAGGGCATCGCGATTCTCCGTAAGTCCTCAACACCCCCGTTTCCCCGGAAGAGTAGATCATTGGATGGCAGGCAATTCGCGGGGCAAACATCCCGTCGCCCGTAGGAGGCTTGTCCTCAGGAGGAAGGAAATGTGATCTGGGTCACAGTCCGTCGAGAGGCAACGCACAGCGCCGTGCGCGGTCGGGGGCTCGTACGTACACCGGCACTTTTCTCGAATCCCGGCTCACCCTCCGTCCGGGCGGAAGCACACCTGGTCTGGGTGTCTCGCGTCGTTGCCGCTATGCCGGTGGTATAGAATCCGTGCAGGCAATCGCCCGCAAAGGAGAACTGCATGGGCATCGGAACCGTCATCGTGCTGGGGCTGCTGGCGGCGATCGCGGCGTACGCGATCATGCTCTACAACAACCTGGTCCAGGTGAAGCACAACGTGTCCAAGGCCTGGGCCAACATCGACGTGCTGCTGAAGCAGCGC
>DATICE010000241.1:0-14907 GCA_035456985.1 Burkholderiales bacterium
CCGTCGGAGCCCCACCGATAGCCGAGTCCGAAGCGATCGAAGCCGATGCCCAGCACTTCGAAGGGCCGACGCGCGCCCAGCGTCAGCCCCACTTCCACTTCGTGCGAAACCTTTTCCCGCGGGCTTCCCGGCATCAGGAAATCGAGGTTGTTGAAGTACACGGTGCCGATCAGCTGCGTTCCGAGGACGGCCTGCCTCCCCGAGATCTCCATGCTCAGCGGAAACCCGAGGTCGCCGCCGATCGACACCGCCCCGAGGATGTTTTTCTCGCCGCCCGACTGGTAGCCCGCATAGACGAGCTTGCCGCCCACGGCGGACAGCACGCTGTCGCCGGTGGGCAGCTGGTAGACGGTCGAGGCGCCAAGGGAATAGATGATCGCGTTGGAATCGTGCTGGAAGTCCCGCCCCATGCCCAGGCTCGCGAACGGCTTCACCGTCCAAGCGGGGCGGAGCGGAATCACGATCTCGAGCCCCGGCACGAAGCTCATTCCTGCCGTACTCACGTGCCCCAGGTCGAACTCCGTGAAATCGAAATTGGCAAACGCCCCTGCAACCGGCAGCGTCAGCCGTAGGCCCCATTGCTCCTCGGTTGCCTGCCGCAAGGTATGCGCAAAGGGCAGGCGCAGCACGGTGACGCTCTGCTCTCCGATCTTGTAGTAGCCGGTGCCGTAGACCGAGGCGTAGTACCAGTTGAAGAGTTGATCGACGTTCTGCGACTGCTGCAAAACCACCGGGCTCGGTGTCGTCTGCGCATGCGCCGACGACACCGGCAACACCGCGGCGCAACTCAGGAGGCCTGCGCAAAGCAGCGACCCGTTGCGAATCACCAGTCACCAGTCAGTGCATTTACCGCCGCAGGCGGAAATAGATCTCGGGCAGCTTGTTCGGCAGCGAGCTGATGTGGTCGAGCACGAGGTAATGCCCGCGCCCGAAGATCTGCGGCAGGTACTGGTTCGCCATGGTGTCCACGGTGATGCAGAACGGGTGCACGCCTTTCGCCACCGCTTCCTTGACCGCCATGCGCGTGTCCTCGTGCAGGTAGCGCCGGTCGCCGCCGTCGTCGTAGTCCTCGGGCCGGCCGTCCGAAAGGATGAGCAGCAGGCGGCGCCGGCTCTCGATGCCCTCGAAGCAGGCGGTGGCGTGGCGGATCGCCGCACCCATGCGCGTTGCGAGCCGCCCGGACATGCCGCCGATCTGGCTGCGGACATCGTGGGAGAGCGGCTGCTCGAAATCCTTGATGGTGTAGTAGCTCACGTTGTCGCGGTACTTGGAGCAGAAGCCGGCGATCGAATAAGCGTCGCCCACCTCCTCCAGGGACTCCGCGAAGAGGAGCACGCCCGCGCGCACGCGGTCGACCAGCCGCCCCCCGCCCTCGGGCAGGTGCTGCATGATGGAGGTGGACATGTCGGCAAGCAGCGTCACGGCGATCTCGCGCTGGCGCATCTCCCGCCGGCGGTAGATCGCCGGCTTGGGCGAGCGCCCGGCCTGCCGCTCGACGACGTAGCTCACCACCGCGTTGAGATCCATGTCGTCGCCGTCGAGCTGGCGCAGCTGCGGCGCGAGCCGCGTCGGCTTCTGCGCCTGGATTGCCTTCTTCAGCCGCTTCAGGGCGGCGGAGTACTGGTTCATCAGCCGATTGGTCTCGGTGATGTTCGATTCGGCGAGCTTGCGCTCCTGCACCCAGCTCCAGTTGCGCTTGTAGCGCGCCTCGCGGTAATCCCACTCGGGGTACGCGATCCCCTTGTCGGACGAGCCCGCGTTCCGCCGCTGCTCCTCCGAGCGGCCGGAGGCGCGTGTCGAAGCGCCGCTGGAGTCCCCAAAGCCCGCGATCTCCTGGCGTTTGCCGCCGTCGCGCTCGTCGCCGCTCTCCGCGTTCTGCGGCGTCTCGTTTTGCTCCTCGCCCCCGTCCTGCGGCCGCTTCTCGCCTTCGGCGCCGGACTGGGTCTGCTGCCGCTGCTCGTCCTCGTTCTGCTGCGGGTGCGCGAGGCGGGTGGTGTTGGGACCGCGCCCCGGCAGGTACGCAGAGTGGAACGCCTCGAGGTCGGACACCGGCGGCAGGCCCTCGGCAGTGTAGATCGCAGTGGCGATGCGCCACGCATCCGCCACGGTGGCGGCGGGGTGAAGCAGCGGCGCGAAGCGCTCGTCCCGCACCCCGTCGTTGCTATACTGGTCAATGCGCGCCGCCAGAGCCTGCTCGATGCTCGACACCGCCAGACCGTAGTAGACGCCGGTCTCCGGATGGCGCGCGCCCGAGCGCGCGGCGGCGAGCATCCGCTGCAGGTAATTCGGCACCAGCTGCTGGATGCGGTAATCGACCCGCAGGTCCTCGCACAGATCGAAGATCAGTTGGAAGCGCAGCGCATCGTCGCCGTAGCGCGCGTAGAGCGGCGCCCACGACACCGGTCCCGCGTCGGGAAAATCCACGCCCGCCAGCCCGAACAGCGCCTTCATCGGCAGGCGGTCGAAGGTGCCGAAGCGCATGTGGCCCGCCGCGTGCAGGGCCGCCAGTACCGCCTCGTCGCGGTTGGGCATCACCGCCGGGAAATAGATGCCGCGGCCGTCGGTCTCGACGAACGGCCGCCCCTTCTCCGGCGACCAGCTGCCTTCCTTGAGGTCGAAGCCGCGGCCGTACCAGACGTCGAGCAGCATGTAGAGCAGGCGGTTGCGGTCGGCGAGCCGGAAGCCGGGCAGCTGGTCGAGGAGGAGCGCCAGGCTCTCCTCGGACTCGAGCCGGAAATAAGCTTCGCCGCGTGCGCGCCCCGATTGCATGATGTCGGCGCCGCGCAGCGCCCACGGCAGGATCGCCTGCGCGCCCAGGAGGTTCCGCACGCGGATGCCGCCCGCGAGATAGGTTGCGAGCAGGAGTTTCCTCGTCTCGAACAGCTCTTCGGCCGGCTGCGTGAGCTGCTCGATCCCGGTGATGCCCTGGCGCCCCGAGAGATCCACCACCGGCGTCGTGAAATAGGCGCAGCCGCTGTCGATCTGGCGCTCGCACCACACGAAGCCGATCTCCGCCCAGCGCCGCTCGCCGGCGTGCCCGAGCGAGCCGTAGGCGCGCGGCAGGTTCGCCATGAAGCCCTCGAGCGCACGCCACGCGCCGCGCCAGCGCGCGAACTGCAGCGCCTGCTCGGTCCACTGCGCAACGGTTTCGGACACCCGCTCCGCCTCGCGACTGCCGCGGATGAAGGCCTTGCCGGCCTCGCGGTCGTAGTCGTAGAGCCTGCGGCAGGCGGCGATCCAGGCGAGCGTTGCTTCCTCGCCGTGCGAGCGGATCTGCGGCAGCACCTGCTCGATCTCGCGGTAGGCGAGCGTGCTCGCGTCGCGCAGCTGCACGAGCTGCTCGTCGATCGCCTGCTGTCCGGAGCGAGTGGTCAAGTTCCGAAATGCGCCTGCACGATCTCCATCAGCGCTTCGGCGAGCTCCTCGTCGTCGGTGATGGGGTTCACCATCGCCACCTGGCAGGCCGCGATGGGATCGAGGCCGGCGTTCATCATGTTGGCAGCGTAGACCAGCGCCCGCGTCGAGGCCGATTCCTCCAGCCCGTGGTCCTTCAGCAGCCGCGCCTTGCGCCCCGCGGTCACCAGCAGGTGCGCCAGCTCGGGCGAGATGCCCGGCGACTCCTTCATGACGATCTTGCGCTCGATGTCCTCCGGCGGGAAATCGAAATTGATCGCGATGAAGCGCTGCTTGGTCGAGGGCTTGAGATCCTTCAGCACCGTCTGGTAGCCGGGGTTGTAGGAGATCACCAACATGAAATCTTCGTGCGCCTCGATCTCCTGGCCCTTCTTCTCGACGGTGAGGCGCCGCCGGTGGTCGGTGAGCGAGTGGATGATCACGGTCGAGTCGGTGCGCGCCTCCACGATCTCGTCGAGGTAGCAGATTGCGCCGGCCTTCACTGCGCGCGTGAGCGGGCCGTCCTGCCACACGGTTTCCGCGCCCTCCAGCAGGAAGCGGCCGACCAGGTCTGAGCTGGTCAAATCCTCGTGGCAGGAGACGGTAACGAGCGGGCGCTTCAGCTGGAACGCCATGTACTCGAGAAATCGCGTCTTGCCGCAGCCTGTGGGGCCTTTCAGCATCACCGGCAGGCGCTTCCTGTAAGCGGCCTCGAACACCGCGATCTCGTTGCCCTGCGGCTCGTAGTACGGCGCGACGTCGCCCGGCTGCGGCGCCTGGACGATGTCGCGCTCGACGCCACGCAGCCGATTCACTGCTGTTTTCATTCAGACCCCGCTCAGTAGTATGGGCACTGCGCCTGTCCCGCGCCCGGGAAAACCCTTCAACGACGCCGGTTTATGCGTATTCTAGGACAGCGCGCAGGCGAGGGAAACTATCAACATGGGACGCTTGCGGGCCCGCGCGGTTCCCGCCGGCTAACGCGAGGCGAACTTTTCGACGACCTTGCCGAGCACAGTCACCACTTCGGTCTGGTTGCGCACCATCCGCTCCGGAATAACGACCGTAATCGCGTCGACCGGGCAGATCGACTGGCGCAGGCCGCAATACCAGCATTCCTGGGGATGCGCTGGTACGCGCGCCGACGCGCGGGCCCGCTTCCCGCGTCACAGCACGACCGGCCGGTCCGGCAGCTCGTCGGGATTGTCGCGGCGGGCGGGAAAGTGGGTCGTCAGCAGCTCCGTGATTTCCGCAATGCCCTCGAGCGCTCCGGCCTCGAAGCGGCGCGCGCGGAATGCTTCCTCCATGCGACGGCAGATGGCGTCCCACTGCGCCTGCCCGACCTTCGCGCTGATGCCGCGGTCGGCGACGATCTCGATGTCGCGGTCCACCAGCTGCACGTAGATCAGCACGCCGCTGTTCTCCTCGGTATCCCAAGTGCGCAGGCGCGAGAACACGTCGAGCGCGCGCTGCCTTGGCGTGAGCCCGCTCAGCACAGGCAACAGGTCGAGCCCCGGCTCCACGGCGAAGCGCAGCTCGCCGCGGTGAGTCGCTTCGGATTGCCTGATCGCGGCCTCGATGCGCGTTAGCGTCGCGCGCGAAAACGCGCGATACACCAGCCAGTCCGGAGCGAACAAGTGCCTGAACACGCGCCCGAGATCCATCACCAGCTCCCCGATGCACCGCCGCCGCCGGAGCTGCCGCCACCCCCGCTGAAACCGCCACCGCCGAAGCCGCCACCGCCGGAGGACCAGCTGCCTCTGCCCGAGGACCAGTTGCCGCCGGACGACCAGCCGCGGCCCTGGCGGCCGGTCGCGCCGATGAACAGGCTGATCACGAAAGCAATGAGGCCGATGATCACCGCGGCCGCAAGGCCCGCCAGCACGTAGCCGATAATCCCGGCGGCGGTGCCGGCAACGCCCGCTCCGAGGAAACGGCCGAGCAGCGAATGCAACAGCTGGCTCACCATCGCGAGGATGATGAAACCGATGAAGAGCGTTTCGGCGCTCCAGCCGGACCGGGGCGCCGCGGCGCGGCGCGGCGGCGGCATGGATTCGCCTTCGATCAGCTTGATGACTCGATCCGCGCCGGCGTCGATCCCGCCGTAGAAATTGCCCTGCTTGAAGAGCGGCACGATGTCCTCCTCTATGACGCGTCTGGCGACCGCGTCGGGGATCGCGCCTTCGAGCCCGTAGCCGACCTCGATGCGAAGCCTCCGGTCGTTCTTGGCGACGAGCAGCAAGACCCCGTCGTCCACACCCTTGCGCCCGAGCTTCCACTGGTCGAACACCCGGATTGCGTACTGCTCGACGGCCTCGGGCTGGGTCGTCGGCACCAGCAGCACGGCGACCTGGCTGCCCTTGCGCGCTTCCAGCGCCGCCAGCTTCTGCTCGAGCGCGGCGCGCTGTTCGGAGGTGAGGGTCGCGGAAAGGTCGGTGACGCGGGCCCTGAGCGGCGGCACCGCGATCTCCGCCGCGGCGTATGCCGGCGGCAACAGCAATGCCGCGGCCAGCAGGGCCCGCGGCAGCGCGTGCGACATCGCGGGCGAGTTACTTCGTTCCGCCCGGCGATCGCGGTGCGGGCGCGCCGAAATCGACCTTCGGCGCCGTGATGATGTCCTTCTGGTTCCCGACCGTGAACTGCGGCTTCTCCCGGAAGCTGAAAAGCATTGCGGTCAGGTTCGAGGGGAACGAGCGCACCACCACGTTGTATTCCTGCACCGCCTTGATATAGCGGTTACGCGCCACGGCAATCCGGTTCTCGGTGCCTTCGAGCTGCGCCTGCAGTTCGCGGAAGTTCTGGTCGGACTTGAGCTCGGGATAGCGCTCCACCACGACCAGGAGCCGCGACAGCGCCGAGGAGAGCTCGCCCTGGGCCTGCTGGAAGCGGGTGAACGCCTGGGGGTCATTGATGAGCTCGGGCGTCGCCTGGATTGAGCCCACCTTGGCGCGCGCGCTGGTGACACCGAGCAGCACCTGCTGCTCCTGGGCGGCGAAGCCCGCGACGGTGTTGACCAGGTTGGGAATCAGGTCCGCGCGGCGCTGGTATTGATTGATGACCTCGGCCCACGCCGCCTTGATCTGCTCGTCCGCTTGCTGAAGGGTGTTGTAGCCGCATCCCTGAAGCAGGAGTGCCGACGCCAGGGCGCCGGCAAGGAAGAGGCGTTTCATCATGGTTGCCTTTCTGGAGTCGTTGCGGTTCAAGTGGAGGCAGTCTTGCCCGTTTGCAAGTCCCTCATGGTGCGGACGGCAAAAAGGAGATCCGCCCAGGCTTTGGACTTGTCCGCCAGGTTGCGCAGCAGATACGCCGGGTGATAGGTGACGATCAGGGGAATGCCGCGGTACTGGTGGATCCGCCCGCGCATGCTCGCGACACTGGCATCGCTCGCCAGCAGGTTTGCAGCCGCGACCTTGCCCAGCGCGATGATCAGCTTCGGCCGTATCAGCTCGATCTGGCGGTGCAGGTAGGGCTCGCACTGCAAGGCTTCGTGCGGCTCGGGATTTCGGTTGCCGGGAGGACGGCATTTCACCAGATTCGCTATGTAGACGTTCGCGCCGCGCTTGAGGCGGATCGCAGCGAGCATGTTGTCGAGGAGCTTCCCGGCCTGGCCGACGAACGGCTCGCCTTGCGCGTCCTCGTCGGCGCCCGGGCCCTCGCCCACGAAGAGCCACTCGGCGTTCTCGTCGCCGACGCCGAACACCGTCTTGTTGCGCTTCGCGTGCAGCGGACAGTCGGTGCAGCCGGCCACTCGCGCTTTGAGCTCCGGCCATTCCATGCGCATGATCGTTCCGCGGCGGTCGTCCGAGCCAATGACGACTGACGGCTGACGGCTGACGGAAGCCTCGGGAACCGCAGGCTCTTCGGCGGAAACGGCGTCAGGTCGGTCGCGCAGCTTCCACACCGGCGTCAATCCCATTTCTTCCAGCATGAGTTCCCGGCGAGACTTCATTCGTCACCGCAATTCGAGCTGCAGGACGATCGCGTCCTCGCGCCCCGCGCCGGCCGGATAGTAGTCCCGGCGCGTCGCGATCTCGGAAAAACCCGCCGCCGCGTAGAGCGCGCGCGCTGCCTCGTTCGACGGCCGCACCTCGAGCAGGACCTGGTGCGCCCCGCACTCGCGCGCGACCCGCAGCACGAAGCCGAGCACTTCGCGCCCGAAGCCCCGGCGCTGCCACGGGGCAGCGATGCTCAGGTTGAGCAGGTGTGCCTCCTCCGGCGCGATCATGAGCACGCTATAGCCGGCGACCTCTCCACCGCATTCCACGATCCAGCATTGGTAGCCCGCCGCCAGCGAGTCGCTGAAGTTGCTGCGCGTCCACGGATGGGGATAGATCGCCTCCTCGATCGCGACCACGGCATCGAGATCGGCAGCGGTCATGCGCCGATAACGCGGCATGAGATCAAGCTGTGCGCTCATCGGTCCTCAATGCCACCCGGTCGCGGAGGTACACGGGAACGGCCCGCTCCGCGGCGACCGCGCGGCCCGCCTCGAATTCTCGTGCCGCAAGCCGCGCGATGTCTCGCGCGTGCGGGAATACCCCCGGCATGATAGCCGAGAGCCGCTCCCCGTAGCGCCCCTTGAGCGCCGTCTCGTGCGCGACGAATCCGCTCCCGCAGCCGGTCCAGGAGCCCGCCGGCAGTGGCGGCGCATCCGCCGGCGCGCAGAGGCTCGGCGCGTGCACCGTCTCCCAACCGGTGGCGGATTGCGCGTAAGCGGCATGGTAGATCTCTCCCATTCGCGCATCGAGGCAGCACACCGCGCGCCCCGGACGGGCCGCCTCGGCGAGCGCGAGCAGCGTGCTCACGCCCACCACCGGCAAGCCGGCCCCGAAGGCGAGGCCCTGCGTTGCCCCGCAGCCGATGCGCAGCCCGGTGAACGATCCTGGCCCCTCCCCGAAAGCGATGCCGTCGAGGTCGCGGACGACGATGCCGTGGCGCTTGAGCAGCTCGTCCACCATGGGCAGCAGCAGCTCGGAATGACGTTGCCCGGCACGCGCGTCCCGCGCGTCGAGCGCCCCGTCGTGCCAGAGCGCGACGGAGCAGTATTCGGTGGAGGTGTCGAGAGCGAGAATCTTCATGCGGCAGCAGAATTCTATCCCGGCCGTCGCGCCAGCGTATAATCCGCACCCCATGCGCGAATACACGATCGCAGCGATCCCCGGCGACGGCATCGGCGTCGAGGTGATCGCCGCCGGACTCAAGGTACTGGAGGTGCTCGCACAGCGCGACCGCGGCTTCCGGCTGAGGATCGAGCACTTTCCCTGGAGCAGTGCCCATTACCTCAAACACGGGCACTACATCCCGGAGGGCGGCCTCGAGCAGCTCAAGGCCTGCGACGCGATTTTTTTCGGCGCGGTGGGCGCTCCGGACGTGCCCGATCACATCTCGTTGTGGGGCCTGCGCCTGCCGATCTGCCAGGGCTTCGACCAGTACGCCAACGTCCGCCCGGCGCGCGTGCTGCCGGGCGTCCGCAGCCCGCTCGCGAACGGCGAGGCGATCGACTGGGTCATCATCCGGGAGAACTCCGAGGGCGAGTACTCCGGCAGCGGCGGGCGCGCGCACCGCGGGCTCCCGGAGGAGGTCGCGACCGAGACCTCGGTGTTCACCCGCACCGGCGTGACGCGCATTCATCGCTACGCCTTCGAGCTGGCGCGCAACCGCCCGCGCAGGCATCTGACGCTCGTCACCAAGTCGAACGCCCAGCGCCACGGCATGGTCATGTGGGACGAGATCTTCTACGAAGTGGCACGCGGCTATCCGGAGGTCGCGACGCAGCGCGTGCTGGTGGACGCAATGACAACGCTGATGGTGGGACGCCCGCAGACGCTGGATACCATCGTCGCCACCAACCTGCACGCCGATATCCTGTCCGACCTCGCCGCGGCGCTCTCCGGCAGCCTCGGCATCGCGCCCACCGCCAACCTGAACCCCGAGCGCAGGTTTCCCTCGATGTTCGAGCCGATCCACGGCTCGGCCTTCGACATCGCGGGCAAGGGCGTGGCCAACCCCGTAGCCACCTTCTGGACCGCGTCCATGATGCTCGAGCACCTGGGCGAGAGCGACGCTGCGCGGCGCCTCATGCGCGCGGTCGAAACCGTGACAGCAAAGCGCATCCTCACCCCGGACCTCGGCGGTGAGGCGACCACCGGTATCGTCACGGAGGCGGTATGCGACAACCTGTAGCGCGCGGGGAGCGCCCCCCGCTGCTACAATGACAATGGCGGCGTAGTCGGAGCCGCAGCAACCCCTCGAAGGGGAAACAACGCGTGAAGCATTATCTCGAATACCTTGAATCCTTCGGCGTGATCACGCTCGTGCTCTTCGGGATCGCTGGCTTTTCCTATCACCTGTTCAGGGACGACGGCTGGGTCGAAACCGTGCTCGGCAATCTCTGGGATGTGAGCATCCAGTATCCCCTCATCGCGCTGCCCGTCATCGTGGCCGCGGTGTATTTAGGCCGGAGGTGGAACGACGCGCGGATCACGCACGGCCGCACCAGCCAGCTTCCCGACTACTTCATTTATGCCTTGATGGCGTCCGGGCTCGTCTTCATCGTCCGCTATTTCTGGGTGGGCACGTTCTAGCGGCCCGACCTCAAGCGGCATGAACAATGCGCCGCGCGACGAGCTGTGTCACCGCGTCCGCGCCGTAACCGAGATTTTCCAGCACTTCGCGGGTATGCTCCCCTACCCGGGGCAAGTCGAGCCGCGTGCCGAAGCGCACTCCGTCCATCTCGATTGGCAGGCTCGGTACTCTGGTCTTCCTCCCGTCGGGCAGCGTGATCGGCGTCATGCCCCCTGACGCATTGAGGTGCGGGTCTTCGAACAGGTCATCGGGCTTCGCGATCGGCGCGAACGGCAACCCCAACGCCTCGCATCGACCCATCAGCTCCTGCTTGGACATCTTCGCGAAGATGCCGCTCACGACCGGCAGAATGCGCGGCCGCGCCTCCACGCGCTGCGGATTGGTTTTCAGCGCTGGATCGGCCAGGAAGTCGGCGAGACCGAACGCCTCGCAGAAAATTTTCCACTGGGTATCCGTCACCACGCCCACGAACACCAGCTCGCCGTCGCGGGTCTTGAAGTTGTCGTAGACCGCCCAGGCACGGGTGCGGTCGGGCATGGGCGGCACGGGCTTGCCGCTCGCCAGGCCTTCCATCATGTGCTGCGCCACGAGGAACGCGTTGTTCTCGAACAACGCGCTCTGCACGTGCTGTCCTTTACCCGTGGCGGCTCTCTGGTGGAGCGCGGCGAGGATCGCGATCGCCCCGAACATGCCGCCCATCACGTCATTGACCGAGGCGCCCGCGCGCAGCGGGCCGTAGCGCCCCCCCGTCATGTAGGCAAGCCCGCCCATCATCTGCACCACTTCGTCGAGGCCGGTGCGGTGCTCGTAGGGGCCGGCAAGGAAGCCCTTCATCGAGCAGTAGATGAGCTCCGGCCTGAGTTTGCTGAGGGCTCCATAGCCGAAGCCGAGCTTGTCCATCGCGCCGGGCCGGAAATTCTCGGTGAGGACATCGGCGCTGGCGACGAGCTTCAGCACCGCCTCGCGGCCTTCCGGCGCCTTCAGGTCCACGGCGAAGCTCTTCTTGTTGCGGTTGTAGGTCGGGAAGAAGCCCGCGCCGGAGGCGACGAGCTTGCGCGTATGGTCGCCCTCGAGCGGCTCGACCTTGATCACCTCGGCGCCGAGATCGGCGAGCACCAACCCGCACGTCGGCCCCATCACGACGTGGCAGAATTCCGCAACGCGGATGCCCGCGAGCGGCAGTCCCGGCTTGGGCATGGCACGCTACTCCTGTATGGTAAGAGCCTATCTCAACAATAGGCACGTGTGCGACGGAGGCGAGGTGGGATGCAGTTTTAGGAGGATAGCCCGCAGCAATATGTCGATATTGCAAGGGCTACCGACAACAAAATGCGCCCAGATCGCCCCGTCCCTCCGGGTTGCGGCCAGGACGGGCGTCTGCTTTGTTGCCCGGCTTGACCATATCGACATATGGCCTGCGCCGTGCGCCTCGCATCCATCCCGTCCTGGCCACAACGCATCACGCGCCTATTGTTGAGATAGGCTCTAGCGCTCAGGCCACACTTTACTGCAACTGGAGAAAACTCATGACCATCAAGCGCCACAACCCCGGACCCGTGTTGAGCCGCGCCGTCGAGCACGGCGGCCTCGTCTACGTCGCGGGAACCACCGCCGACAACAAGAGCGCCTCGTGCAAGGCGCAGACCGAGGAGGTCCTGAAGAAGATCGACGCCGCCCTCGCTGCCGCGGGCAGCGACAAGTCAAAGCTGCTGTGGGCGCAGGTCTGGCTGCCCGATATCCGCGAGAAGGACCAGATGGACGCGGCGTGGAAGGCGTGGGTGGATCCCGGGAACAAGCCGGTGCGGGCCTGTGTCGAGGCGCGGCTCGCCACCCCCGACACGCGGGTGGAAATCATGGTCACCGCTGCGAAGTAGCACACCGGAGGGCGGAACAGGGATCGGCGCAACGTGGAGCAGGGGCCCGCTTGCGGGATGCGACCGTGGAGCCGATCGAGAGCGCGTCGTCTAATGCCGATCCCATGCGCGTCTCGGGGGTCAGATCCCAGAGGGTCCCTCTTCCGCCCCTCGACGCGCCCCGCTTGCGGGGATGTGACCCCGGAGGTGGGCAAGCGGCCGACGCGATAACGCCCGAAACTTGCTAAAGTCTCGACAGAGGCCGCGGACTGTCATGACGCTGACCGATACACGCTTCTCGCGCGACGACACCGACGCGATCCTGGACACCGCCGCCCGGTGGCGCGAGGAAGGACGTCGGGTCGCTCTTGCCACCGTCGTGGCGACCTGGGGGTCCTCTCCCCGCCCCGCCGGAAGCCAGCTCGCCGCCGATGACGCCGGCGAGTTCGTCGGCTCGGTATCCGGCGGGTGCGTCGAATCCGCCGTGATCTCCGAGGCTCGCGCGATCCTCAAGGGCGCGCCCGCAAAGTTGCTTGGCTTCGGCGTTTCAGATGAGCAGGCGTGGGACGTCGGCCTCGCCTGCGGCGGCAAGGTGGAGATCTTCGTCCATTCTCTGGCCGGACAGGACGAGCTACTTGGCGCCCTGCGACGCGTCCGGGCGGCCCGGAGGCCGGCGGTCGTCGCGATCGACCTTGCCGACGGGCGCAGCGCCCTCTTCGCCGAGGGTGAAGCGGCCGGCGATGCGGCGCTGCGCGCTGCCCTCGCCGCCGAGGTCACGCGCGCGCTGACGGAGGATCGCAGCCGCGTCGTCGAGCGCGACGGCCGGCGCTATTTCCTGCGCGTCTTCGCGCAGCCGCCGCGGCTAGCGCTCGTCGGCGCAGTGCACATCGCCCAGACGCTGATCCCGATGGCGGCTGCCGCGGGCTACGACATCACGGTCATCGACCCGCGCCGCGCCTTCGCCGCCGAGAGCCGCTTTCCGGGTGTAGCGATGAGCCAGGAATGGCCCGGGCCCGCGCTCACCGCCTTTGCTCCCGACCGCCGCAGCGCGGTTATCGCGCTCACCCATGATCCCAAGCTCGACGACCCCGCGCTTGCCGCGGCGTTGCGATCGGATGCGTTCTATATCGGGGCGCTGGGCAGCCGCAAAACGCACGCTGCCCGGCTCACGCGCTTGAGGGAACAAGGCTTCGGCGATGCCGAACTCGGTCGCATTCGCGCCCCGGTCGGGCTTGCCATCGGCGCGGTGTCCCCGGCCGAGATCGCGGTGTCGATCCTCGCCGAGATGACGCAGGCGCTCCGCGGTGCCGCACCGCTCGCGCCGGTCCGTCAGGAATCCAGGGATTGAAATCGACTCAGGCGCTGGCGCGCTGGCGCGACTGAACCTCGATATTGGCCATCTTGGCGAGGTCGCGGTGCAGACGCGCGACGCGCTCGATCTGGCCCTTCGCGGGAAAGCGCTCGTAGAAGCCTTCGACGCGGAACTCGCGGGCCCGCTCGGTCCACGGCGCGAGCCGCTTCTCCCACCGCAGCTGGCGGCCTTCGGCGGGGTCGGCGTCGTTGCGCGCGAGATCGGCGCACACGCGGATCATCGCCTTGAGGGTGACCGGCTTGGTCACCATGTAATTGGGGTGCCCCCAGGCAGTGCCCCACACTTTTTGGCACGCCTTGAAGAAGTCGCGCACGATGGCGTAGTAGCGGTCGGCTTCGCGCATGGCGTGCCCGGAGCGCTGGATCTTGCGCCACTCCCCGCCCACCCAGCGGTGGAGCTCGTTGAAGAGCTCGGCCTGCAGTATCCATTTCTCCTGCTGGCTGCGGCCGCCCAGGCGATTGATCCGGTACTTGAGGGGGCTGTCGCCCTCGCGGTAGAGCTTGTCGACCAGGCGCGCGGCAAAACGCCGGTCGGGCTCTGCCCACGAAATCCGCTCGTAGAGGTCCACCAGGTGGCTCTTGTTGATGCGGGTCGGCGTGGAATTGATGATGACGAACATTTCCGCCGCGAAATCCTCGGTGCGGCCGTCGAATATCACGCACGGCACGTGGATGTTGTTGCCCTCGCCGGGACGCTCGCGCAAGTAGAAATTCAGCGCCGCCAGGCGGTGCTGCCCGTCGATGATCAGGAACTTGGAGGCGGGATCCTGCAGGTGGCCGATGGTCTGCTCGGATCCGAGCGGCTGGAAAGCGAGCCTCTCGTGAGTGAACAGCAGCACGGTGCCGGGGATCGGCGGCTGGTTCACCGCCATCTCGTAGAAGTTCTTGAGCGCCCGCACCTTGGCACGCGAAAGCATGCGCTGGAACGCCGCGTCGCTGTGCTCGATGCGGGCGATGAACTGCGCGATCTCGTCGCTCTGCGCGATCACCTGCGGCGCGATCTGCTCCCCCTCGCCGTAGAAGCGGCTGATGAAGCGCACTTTGGCGAGGATGTCCTTCGCCGGGTAGCTCGCGAAATAGAAGGTCCCGTCCTTCTGGCGGATGCGCGTGGCTAGCATGGCCATGTTGTGTCCTGTAATGGGTCCCGGACCGGCAAACTGAGGCCGCCCGCATGCAAGCGGGCGGCAATGCAGCATTTTAGCGGTTTGGAGGCGTCGAAGCGAGGACGCCGGCCGGCGGCACGGATACGATGTGGACCCTTCCCGTCATGGGGACGACGCGTCCCCGCGCCGGGCATACGGTCGGGCGGCCGATACGATGCCACCGTCATCGCGCGCACGGGCAGCACCCGCGCTTTCATGCATGCCGCGGCGGCACCGGGACCGCCCGGGACGCTCAGGCGCGGACGACGTCCAGGGGGGCGAAGCGAGCCTTCAGCGCGCGCGCGGAGTCCACGCTCCACCACCTCTCCAGGACGGTGGCGTAAAGATCGCGAAAATCCACCGCGAACGGCAGGTTGCCGTTGCCGTCCAGGCGCGAGAGCGCCGGCGGCATTCCGTAGAGTCCGCCTTTCACCCGTCCGCCGAGCAGGAAATGGGCGCTGGCGGTGCCGTGGTCGGTTCCGCTCGAGAGGTTTTCCCGCGGCCGGCGCCCGAACTCCGAATAGGTCATGACCAGGGTCGAATCCCAGCGGCCGAGCTCCACG
>DATICE010000242.1:0-8004 GCA_035456985.1 Burkholderiales bacterium
GGTTGGCGCGGTGGGCGCGGGTGAGGAGATCGACGGCTTCGGTGTAACGTCTTTGTTGGTACGCGAGGACGCCGGAAAGGTGGAGCGCGTCGAAAAGCGCGGGCGCGGCGGTGCGAACCTGGCGGTAGAGTTTCCCTGCCTCGTCGAGGCGACCGGCTTGGTGGTGCCTCGACTTCCGCATGCAGTTTCAGCGCGATGTGGTGATCGACCTGGTGTGCTTCCGCCGGCACGGTCACAACGAGCAGGACGAGCCGATGGTGACCCAGCCGCTAATGTACAAGACGATCGCGAAGCTGCCCACCACGCGCCAGCTCTACGCGGACCGCCTCGCGCAGGAGGGCGTGGTCGGGGACGGCGCGGGCGATGAACTGGTCGCGACCTGCCGCAAGGCGCTCGACGGGGGCTATCACACCAACCAGACCATCCTGTCGAAATACAAGCCCCCGTTCGAAATCGACTGGAGCCGCTACCAGGGATCCAAGTGGAACGAGCGCGACGACACCCGGCTGCCGCTCGAGACGTTGAAGAGGCTCGGCGAGCGCATTACCACCGTTCCCGACAATTTCAAGCTCCACCCCTCGGTGAGCCGCATCATCGAGAACCGGCGGCAGATGGCGCAGGGCAAGCTCCTCCTCGACTGGGGCATGGCCGAGCACCTCGCCTTCGCCACGCTGCTCGATGAAGGCTACTCGGTCCGGCTCTCGGGGCAGGACACCGCGCGCGGCACCTTCTTCCACCGCCATGCCGTGCTCCACGACCAGAACCGCGAGCGCTGGGACCAGGGCACCTACGTGCCCTTGCAGCACGTGAGCGAGAAACAGGGTGACTTTGTCGTCATCGACTCGCTGCTGTCCGAAGAAGCCGTCATGGGCTTCGAATACGGCTACTCCACCTCGGCGCCCAACGAGCTGGTCATCTGGGAAGCCCAGTTTGGCGACTTCGCCAACGGCGCGCAGGTGGTGATCGACCAGTTCATCGCCGCAGGCGAAGCAAAATGGGGCCGGCTGTGCGGGTTGACGCTCATGCTGCCGCACGGCTACGAGGGGCAGGGTCCGGAGCACTCCTCGGGGCGCATCGAGCGCTACCTGCAGTTGTGCGCGGATCACAACATGCAGGTCTGCATCCCCGCGACCCCGGTTCAGCTCTACTACCTGCTGCGGCGGCAGATGGTCCGGCCGTACCGCAAGCCCCTCATCCTGTTCACACCGAAGAGCATCCTGCGCCACAAGGAGTCTGTCTCGCCGCTCGAGGAGTTCGCCGAGGACAAGTTCAAGCCGGTCAACGAGGACTGGGACGCGAAGGAGATCGACCCGGACAAGGTCAAGCGGGTGGTGTTCTGCAGCGGGAAGGTCTATTACGACCTGCGCGCCGAGCGCAAGGCCAAGGGCCTCACGGACTTGCCGCTCGCGCGCATCGCCCAGCTCTATCCGTTCCCGCACGAGGATTTCCGGGCCCAGATCGAGCGCTACCGCAAGGCCACCGAGATCGTGTGGTGCCAGGAAGAGCCGCGCAACCAGGGCGCCTGGCACCGCATCCAGCACTATCTCGAGCGCCACATGCTGCCGCACCAGAAGTTGATATACGCCGGGCGGGATTCATCGGCGTCGCCCGCCGCGGGCTACAAGTCTCTGCACGACCGGCAGCAAAAGGCGCTGGTGGAACTCGCGCTCTCCGTCGGCGTCTTGTCGGACGCCGACGGCGTAACCTGAGGGGCGGCCATGCTGGTTGAAGTCAAGGTTCCACAGCTCTCGGAGTCCGTGGCGGAGGCCACGCTCCTTACCTGGCACAAGAAGCCGGGCGAGCGCGTCAAGCGCGACGAGAACCTGGTCGATATCGAGACCGACAAGGTGGTGCTCGAGACGCCGGCGCCGGAGTCCGGCGTCATTACCAAGATCATCAAAGGCGACGGCGGCACCGTGGTGAGCAACGAGGTGATCGCGCAGATCGATACCGAGGCCACGGCGGAAGCGCCGGCGGCCCCGCCCCGGGCCGAAGCGAAGGCTGCTCCGAAGCCCGTTGCAAAGCCGGCGGCTCCTGCGGCGATGCCGGCAGCGCGCAAGCTCGCGGCAGAGAAGGGGGTGGACGCGGCCGCGATCGAAGGCAGCGGGCGCGGCGGGCGCGTCACCAAGGAGGACGTGCAGCAGGCGACGGAAGGCAAAGCGCGCCCGCCAGCGGTCCCTGCGCCGCAACGGGTACCGGCTCCGCCCGTGGAGCCGGGCGTTCCCGGCGGGCGGCCCGAGCAGCGCGTGCCGATGTCCCGGCTGCGTGCGCGCGTCGCGGAGCGCCTGGTGCAGTCGCAGCACGAGGCGGCGATCCTCACCACCTTCAACGAAGTCAACATGCAGGCGGTCATCGATCTCCGCAACCGCTACAAGGAGCGCTTCGAGAAGGAGCACGGCGTACGGCTCGGCTTCATGTCGTTTTTTGTGAAGGCCGCGGTGCATGCGCTCAGGAAATTTCCCATCGTCAACGCCTCACTCGACGGCGCCGATATCGTCTACCACGGCTATCACGACATCGGCATCGCGGTCGCGAGCCCGCGGGGCCTGGTGGTCCCGATCCTGCGCGACGCGGGCGAGCTGACGCTGGCGGAGATCGAGAAACGGATCGCGGACTTTGGCAAGCGCGCGCAGGAGGGAAAGCTGACGATTGAGGAGCTCACCGGCGGCACGTTTTCGATCTCCAACGGTGGCGTCTTCGGTTCGATGCTGTCCACCCCGATCATCAACCCGCCGCAGAGCGCCATACTCGGCGTGCATGCCACCCGCGAGCGGCCGGTCGCCGAGAACGGCCAGGTGGTGATCCGGCCGGTCAACTACCTCGCGCTTTCCTACGACCACCGCATCATCGACGGCCGCGAGGCCGTGCTGTCGCTGATGGCGATCAAGGAAGCCCTCGAGGATCCGGCCCGCATCCTGCTCGATGTCTGAATGGGCAAGTCCTTCGACGTGGTGGTGATCGGCGGCGGCCCCGGCGGCTATATTGCCGCCATCCGCGCCGCGCAACTCGGGCTCGCCACCGCCTGCGTGGACGACTGGCAGGGGACGGGGGGCAAGCCCGCGCTCGGCGGGACCTGCACCAACGTCGGCTGCATCCCGTCGAAGGCGCTGCTGCAGTCCTCAGAGAACTACCATCACGCGGCCCACGCGTTCGCGGATCACGGCATACAGGTGAAGGGCGTGGCCCTCGACCTGGCACAAATGCAGAAGCGCAAGGACAAGGTGGTCCGGCAGAACAACGACGGCATCGTTTACCTCTTCCGCAAGAACAAGGTCACCTTCTTCCACGGCCGCGGAAGCCTCGCCGGAGGCGGGGCGGGCGCGTGGAAGGTCATGGTGACGGGCGCCTCAAACGAGGAGATCACTGCGCGCAACGTCATCATCGCGACCGGCTCCAGCCCACGCCCGCTGCCGGGGGCCGCCTTCGACGGGAAGCTCGTGCTCGACAACGCGGGTGCGCTCGCGCTGCCGGAAGTCCCCGGCCGGCTCGGCGTTATCGGCGCGGGGGTCATCGGGCTCGAGATGGGCAGCGTCTGGCGGCGGCTCGGCGCCGAGGTCACGCTGCTCGAGATGCTGGAAGCATTCCTGCCGGCCGCGGACGAGGCGGTGGCGAAGGAGGCGTGGAAGATCTTCACCGGGGAGCAGGGGATGAAGATCGTGCTCGGCGCCAACATCACGCGCGTGACGACGGGAAAGAAGGGCGTGAGCGTCGAGTACTCGGTGAAGGGTGGTGGCGAACGCAGGCTCGAGTGCGATCGCCTGATCGTTTCCATCGGTCGCGTACCGAACACGCAGGGACTCAACGCGGAGGCAGCCGGCCTCAAGCTCGATGAGCGCGGTTTCGTTGGGGTCGACGCAGAGTGCCGCACCAATCTCCCCGGCGTGTGGGCGATCGGGGACGTGGTGCGCGGACCCATGCTCGCGCACAAGGCGGAGGAGGAGGGCGTCGCGGTGGCCGAGCGCGTGGCCGGGCACCACGGGCACGTCGACTTCAACACGATTCCCTGGGTCATCTACACTGCTCCGGAGATCGCCTGGGTCGGCAAGACCGAGCGGCAGCTGAAGAGCGAAGGCGTACCTTGCCGAACGGGACAGTTCCCGTTCATGGCGAACGGCCGCGCGCGCGCACTGGGCGATACGCGCGGGTTCGTGAAATTCGTGGCGGACGCGCAGACCGACCGCATCCTGGGCGTGCACATCATCGGGCCGATGGCCTCCGAGCTGATCTCGGAGGCGGTGGTCGCGATGGAGTTCGGCGCCTCGTCCGAGGACATCGCGTTGATCTGCCACGCCCACCCCTCGCTCGCCGAGGCGATGAAGGAAGCTGCGCTCGCCGTCGCGGGCCGCAGCCTGAACTCCTAGCGTGAGACCGGCGGAACCTATCCCTCCCGCTCCGGGGGAACCGGCCTCCGTCCTGGATCTCTACTGGGAGGCCCTGCGGCGGCGCGGGTTCGAGCCGGACGCTTCGCAGCACGCAGCCGTGCTGCGGTTGCAGCAGCTCTACGCCGAGTGGAGCGACTACAAGCGCCAGCGCAGCACCGCGCTCCGCCGCCTCGTGGTGCATCCGCCCCTGCCCCGCGGCGTCTACCTGTGGGGCCCGGTGGGGCGCGGCAAGACCTTTCTCATGGACAGCTTCTACCGGTGCCTGCCGCTCGTGCGCCGGCGCCGCGTACATTTTCACCATTTCATGCGCGACGTGCACCGGGAGCTCGACGACCTGAAGGGCACGGTGGATCCGCTCGATGCCCTCGCGGGGCGGATTGCGAAACGCTATCGCCTGATCTGCTTCGACGAGATCGCGCTCTCGGACGTGGCGGATGCGCTGATACTCGGGCGACTGCTCAGGCGTACCCTGGAAAAAGGCGTGGTCTACTGCATGACTTCGAATTACCACCCGGACGAGCTCTACAAGGGCGGCTTGAAGCGTGAGGACTTCCTGCCGGCGATCGAGCTGATCAAGTCGCGGCTCGATGTGATCGGGGTGGACGGGGGCGTGGATTACCGCAAGCGCGCGCTGCAGAGGCTCAAGGTCTACCACGCCCCGCTCGCGCCCGACACCGACCGCGCGTTGATGCAGGCGTTCAGGAGCATCGCGGAAGTGGAGGAGGAACGCCACGAGCTCGACGTCGAGGGGCGTGTCATCCCGTACCGGCACCGTGCCGGCGGAGTGGTGTGGTTCGACTTCAAGGCGATCTGCGGCGGAGGACGCTCGCAGAACGACTACATCGACCTCGCCAAGCGCTTCCATACTGTCGTCGTCTCGGGGGTGCCGCGCATGGGGCTCGACCGCGCCGCCGAGGCGCGCCGCTTCACGCTGCTGGTTGACGTGTTCTACGACCAGCGCGTAAAACTCGTGCTGTCGGCGGAAGCCGAGCCCGACCAGCTGCTACTGCGCGGAACGCGCAGCGGCGATGCGCAGCTGCAGGCGATGATTTTTCAGTTCAACCGCACCGCGAGCAGGCTTGCCGAGATGCAAACGCGCGAATATCTAGAACAGCCGCTCGTGCGGCAGGAGCAGGGGTCCACCGAATGAAAAAGTTCAGCGCGCTGCGGATTTTCAGCGAAGGGGAAAAGGTCAGCGGGCGGGTGACCGAGATGGAACTGGAGGAGCTGTCCGCAGGGGAGGTCGTGTTCAGGAATGCCTACGCCGGCGTGAACTACAAGGATGCGCTGGCGGCCACGGGAGCAGGCAAGATCATCCGGTCGTTCCCGCGCGTCGGGGGAATTGACGCCGCGGGCACGGTGGAGTCATCGTTCGATCCGCGCTTCCACGCCGGTGAAGAGGTGATCTGCACGAGTTATGAGTTCGGCGTCTCCCACGACGGGGGTTTCGCGCAATACTGCAGGGTGCCCGCGGACTGGGTGGTGCCGCTGCCGAAAGGGTTGGCGCTGTACGAGGCCGCGGCGCTCGGTGTCGCCGGATACACTGCGGGACTGGCGGTGGAGCTCCTCGAGTTGAATGGCATGGCGCCCGGCAAGGGCAAGGTGCTGGTGAATGGCGCCACCGGGGGCGTTGCGACCCTCGCGATCGACATGCTGGCGAAGCTCGGCTATCACGTCGTCGCGGTGACCGGCAAGGATGGCGAGCACGAGTACCTGAAAGGGCTCGGCGCGGCGGAAGTGCTGTCGCGGCAAAAGCTCGAGATGGGAAACCGCCCGCTGGAGAAAGGGACGTGGGCGGCGGCGTTCGACTCGGTAGGCGGTGAGAGCCTCGCCTGGCTCACGCGCACCATGCTGCCGGAGGGGCTCATCGCGAGCTTTGGCAATGCCGGGGGGATCGAGTTGAAGACCACGGTGCTGCCGTTCATCCTGCGCGGCGTGCGCCTGATCGGGGTGAATTCGGGAGAGACGCCGATGCCGCTGCGGCGCAAGGTCTGGGGTCGGCTCGCCACCGACCTCAAGCCGCGCCACCTTACGGAAATCGCGCACGACATCACGCTCGGGGAACTGCCCGCCTATTTCGAGAAGATGCTGAAGGGGCAGATCAGGGGCAGGGCGGTCGTCAAGCTTTGACTATGCGTGACTGATAGGACGTGACTGATGACCCGTGACTGAAAATGCGTGACTGATAAAGCGTCGTTTGCTACAGAAAAAGTCTAGAACACGCCTTACCAGTCACGCCCCATCAGTCACGCAGTACCAGTCACGTCCTATCAGTCACGTTTCATCAGTTACGCAGCTGGAGGCGATAAGAATGGGAGCCTATAAGGATTTCCACAAGCGCTCCATCGAGCGCAAGGAAGAATTCTGGGGCGAGCAGGCACAGCTCGTCGACTGGCACCGGCCCTTCGTCAAGGTGCTCGACTACAGCCGGCCGCCGTTCGCGAAATGGTTCGTGGGCGGTCTCACCAACCTCTGCCATAACGCGGTGGACCGCCACCTCGCCGCGCGCGGTGGCCAGAAGGCGCTCATCTATATTTCCACCGAGACCGGGGAACAGAAAACCTTCACCTTCCAGGAGCTGCACGCGGAGGTGAACCGCTGCGCGGGCATGATCCGGTCGCTCGGGGTCGGCGCCGGTGACCGCGTGCTGATCTACATGCCGATGGTGCCGCAGGCGGTGTTTGCGATGCTCGCGTGCGCGCGGATCGGCGCGATCCATTCCGTGGTGTTCGGCGGCTTCGCGTCCCACAGCCTCGCCACGCGCATCGACGATGCGCGGCCGAAGCTGATGATCACGGCCGACGGAGGGCTGCGCGCCGGGCGCGCGATTCTTTATCAGTCCATGTTCAACGAGGCGATCCGTCTGGCGAAATCACCGCCGGAGAAGGTCGTCGTTTTCAATCGCAAGCTCGACCCGAATCTCAAGCTCGTGGCGGGACGCGATCTCGACTACGCGGCGCTGCGGGAGAAGCATCTCGGGGACCAGGTCCCGGTGGCCTGGCTCGAGTCGAACGCGCCGTCCTACATCCTCTACACCTCGGGCACCACCGGCCGCCCGAAAGGGGCGCAGCGCGATACCGGCGGCTACGCGGTGGCGCTCGCAGCGTCGCTCAAGCACATCTACTGCGGCGAGCCGGGCGAGACGATGTTCACCACCTCCGACATCGGCTGGGTGGTGGGGCATTCCTACATCGTCTACGGCCCGCTGATTCGCGGCATGACTACGATACTCTACGAAGGGCTGCCAATCCGGCCCGACGCCGGCATCTGGTGGAAGATCGTCGAGAAGTACAAGGTGACGACGATGTTCTCGGCGCCGACCGCGGTCCGCGTGCTGAAGAAGCAGGACCCGGCGTTCCTGAAGAAGTACAACCTGTCCAGCCTGCGGCTTCTGTTCCTGGCCGGCGAGCCGCTCGACGAGCCGACCGCACGCTGGATCGCCGACGGCATCGGCAAGCCGATCATCGACAACTTCTGGCAGACCGAGACCGGCTGGCCGATCCTGACGATCGCCAACGGTGTCGAGAAGGCGCCGAGCAAGTTCGGCAGCCCGGGTGTGGCGCTGTACGGCTACGACGTGCGGCTGATCGACGAGACCACCGGCCAGGAGGTCAGCGCACCG
>DATICE010000243.1:0-4353 GCA_035456985.1 Burkholderiales bacterium
ATTTCTAAAGTTGACCGGCCGCGAGCTGCGCGACTGATGCACAGGATGGCCGCAATCCGGCTCAAAAAGGGAACATGAAAACGAAGGAACTCGCGCTGCCGCGGTTGAGCGGGCGGTTCGTGCATGTGTGGCGCCGCAACCGGCTGGTCTGGCGCAAGCTTGCGCTGCCGTCCATGCTCGGCAATCTTGCCGATCCGATGCTCTACATGCTGGGCCTGGGATACGGACTCGGCGCCATGCTGCCGGAAGTCGGCGGCATGCCCTATATCGCGTTTCTCGCGGCCGGGACGGTGTGCTCGAGCACCATGATGAGCGCCTCGTTCGAAGCCATGTATTCCGGCTTCTCCCGCATGCACGTGCAGAAGACGTGGGACGCGATCATGAACGCTCCGGTGACTCTCGACGACGTGGTGCTGGGCGAGACCGTGTGGGCCGCGAGCAAGAGCTTTCTGTCGGGCATGGCGGTGTTGCTGGTGGCCTGGGCGCTGGGGCTGACGCACTCGGCCCTGGCGCTGTGGGCGATTCCGGTCGTGTTCCTGACCGGGCTCGCCTTTGCCGGCATGGGCCTCGTCATGACCGCGCTCTCTCCGAGCTACGACTTCTTCATGTACTACTTCACGCTGGTGATCACGCCCATGATGCTGGTGTGCGGCGTATTCTTCCCGGTGGCGCAGCTGCCCGTTCCGCTCCAGGCGGTGACGCAGGCCCTGCCCCTCACCCACGCCGTGGAGCTGGTGCGTCCGCTGATGAGCGGCACGGTCCCGTCCGGCATTGCGCTCCATCTCGCCATGCTCGGGGCCTACGCCGTGGCGGGCTTCTACGCCGCGCTGGTGCTGACCCGCCGCCGCCTCCTGAAATGAGCTAAATTAGGGGCGAAACGCAGCGGTCACGATTAACGAAAAACGAGCGGTGAGTCACGGAGGTTTGCATGCTCTGGATCAAGGCCTTCCATATCATTTTCGTGGTGACGTGGTTTGCGGGGCTGTTCTACCTGCCGCGGCTGTTCGTCTACCACGCGATGGCGGAGGACGCGGCGGGCCGCGAGCGCCTCAAGGTAATGGAGCGCAGGCTCTATTACGGGATCATGGCGCCGGGGGGCATACTTGCCGTCGCGTTCGGGCTCTGGCTGTGGCTAGGCTATGAGTGGAGCGGCGGGTGGCTGCACGCCAAGCTCGCGCTGGTGGCAGTGCTGATCGCATATCACCTGTGGTGCGGCAGGCTCATGGTGGATTTCAAGCACGACCGTAATACCCGCAGCCACGTGTGGTATCGCTGGTTCAATGAGTTCCCGACCGTCATCCTGATCGTGGCTGTCATCCTTACGGTGGTCAAACCGTTCTAGGGGGATGCTCCCCTTCGGAACGGCATCCGCCGCGATCGCCCTCACCGCGCTGCTCGCGATGCCCTGCACAAGGGCGGCGGAGGCGGTCATCATCGTGCAGCGCTCGCCTCTCGCCGGCTTTCGCCACTACGCCGGCGGGGAGGTGCTGCGCGAGCTCAAGCCGGGCGACCGCCTGGAACTGGTGCGCGAGCCGGCGAATCCGTACGATGCGAACGCGGTCCGCGTCGAGTGGCGCGGCGTCACGTTGGGCTACGTGCCGCGCCGCGACAACGCCGCAGTGGCGCGCCAGATGGACCGCGGCGTGGCGCTCGCGGCTCGGCTCGCCGTCGCGCGGCAGAACCGCAACCGCAGCGTGCGGCTCGAGTTAGAGATCGTCACCCTGCTGCAGTAGGCGGGGACGGGAAGCGGGGCTCGGGCCGCGGCCTGCCTTGAACGTCGCGGTCAAGGGAGCTAAACTCGCCGGCATGCTCGCCAGCTATTCCGTCGATGAATTGGCCCGGCTCGCGCCCGATGCGCTCGGCGACGCGCTGGAGCGCGGCAAAATCGTTAATTTCCCGCGCTGCCCGATCGCGCTTCCGGACGAGCCCGATCTCGAGTTCCTGCGCAAGGACGTCGCGGGGCGCCTGCGCAACAAGAACATCAGCTATCACCCGGAGACCGACAGTGTCCCCGGCCTGAAGGCGGAACCCGACCTCGTCGCGCGCGCGCAGCGTATCCTCAAGCAGCACGCCGGCCGCGTCGAGGCCTTTCTCACGCGCACGATGCCGACGCTCACGCGAGACTGGACGGTCGGCACCTCGAGCTTTCGCCCCATCCAGGAGAAGGGGCGCGACCTGTCACCGCACGCGAGCAACGAACTGGTGCACTTCGACGCCGGCGCGTACGGGCGAACCAACGGTGACCGCATCCTGCGCTTCTTCGTCAACGTCAATCCCGTCGAGGACCGCGTCTGGGCGACCCGCGGCGCTTTTCCGGAGGTGTATGCGCGATTCGGGCGGGCGGCGCACGTCACTCCGGATACGCGCAGTCGCGCATCGCTCGAGCCGGGTGCGCTGGACCGGTTGCGCACGGGATTTCTGCGCGCTGTTGCCGCGGCCGGCCTGCCGCAGGCGATGCTGATCGACAGCAGCCCATACGACCGGACCATGCGGCAGTTCCACAATTTCATGAAGGACGAACCGGCGTTCCGCGACGACATGTCGAGCCAGGTCGAAGTCCGCTTCGCGCCGTTTTCGGCGTGGATGGTGTTGACCGATATGGTGAGCCACGCCAGCCTGTCCGGGCAGTACGCGCTGGTCAACACGTTCTTGCTGCGTCTGCGCAATTGCCGGCTGCCGGATCTCGCGCCCTACCGTATCCTCTCGGCCGCCTGAACGTCGCCGGGTTGATTCACCGACGCGCATTCGCACGGACTTTCGCGCGCGGGGCCTTTCCGCCACGATCACTGCGCACGTGAATGCGCGACTCGAGCAGTTCCGGAACCAGCCGCCGCTGGAGGTGTGCATCCTGCGCCTCTCGGCGATCGGCGACACCTGTCACGCGTTGCCGGTCGTGCGCACGCTGCAGCGCGCATGGCCACGGACGCGATTCACCTGGGTCATCGGCAGGACCGAAGCGTCGCTGATGTCCGGCATCGACGGGGTCGAGCTCGCCGTGCTCGACAAGTCCAAGGGAGCGGGCGGGTTCCTGGACATGCGTCAACGCCTGGCCGGACGCCGTTTCGACCTGCTGCTGATGATGCACGCATCGCTCCGCGCGAATCTCACCAGCCTGATGGTCCGCGCCCGCGTTCGACTGGGATTCGACCGCGCCCGCGCCCGCGACTACCAATACCTGTTCTCCAACGTTTCGATCGCCGCCCGCGCGCACGAGCATGTGATGGACGGCCTGTTCGGTTTCGCGGAGGCGCTGGGAGTGAGCGAGCGTCTGCTGAAGTGGGACATACCCGTCAGCGACGCGGATCGCGCTTTCGCGTCACATCACATCCCGTCCGGCGGTCGCACCCTGGTCATCAGCCCGTGCTCGAGCCAGCGCTTTCGCAACTACCGCAACTGGCGCGTCGAGAACTACGCCGCGCTTGCGGTGCACGCGGCAGAGGTTCACGGGGCGCGCGTGGTCATTACCGGCGGCCCCACGGAGCTCGAAGCAGAATACGCCGAGGGCATCTGCCGCCTTGCCAGGAAGAGCGCGCCCATCAACCTGGTCGGAGCGACGACGTTGAAGCAGCTGCTCGCCCTGCTCGATCGCGCGGATGTGCTGGTCTGCCCGGATTCCGGGCCGGCGCATATGGCGACCGCCGTGGGCACGCCGGTCTTGGGCCTCTACGCGACGTCGAACCGGTTCCGCACCGGGCCGTACCTGAGCCAGCGCTGGGTCATCGATCACTATCCCGACGCCGTGAAGAAGGAATTCGGCACGGACGTGGACGAGCTGCCGTGGGGGGTCCGCGTGCGCGATCCCGACGCCATGGATCTGATCAAGGTCGAGGAGGTCACCGCCCGGCTCGACCAGTTCTTCGGGCAATGAAGGTGGGCGCGCGCCCGTTCCTCATCCACCGCCTGCCGCCTTGAGGGGGAAATCATGAAGCTCGGACGATTGGGAGGGGCGGGTCTTCTACGGCGCCGTCGAAGGCGGCGAGGTGAGCGAGCTGGAGGGCTCCATCTTCGGCAATTACCGAAGCACGGCGAAGCCGCAAGGTTTGTATTCCCGCCAGAATTTTACGGTATGCCCTTGCCGAGCTCGGTAGTGCACGGGCACTGATCGGGAAAGCGTTCGCACTCCATCTCCGGCGTCGCTGCCGGTCGCGCAGGGACCCGCAGTTCCTCTTTTTTGACCTGGATTCTCAGCATCTGGGTGATCACGAGCCAAGCGACGACCGTGGCGAACGTCAGCCATATCATCCATCGCGTATCCAGCGGCCCGGTTTGCACGCCCCCCGGCGCCACTTGCAGCACCCAGAAATAGATGCCGGCGGCGCCGATGCCCTCGGCGATGCGCGCAGCGATGCCATC
>DATICE010000244.1:0-2431 GCA_035456985.1 Burkholderiales bacterium
CGGACGACTCCGGCATTTGCGCCGAGGCGCTCGGCGGCGAGCCCGGGGTCCATTCCGCACGCTACGCGGATGGAGCGCCTGCGGGTGTGCAGGTCGAGCGCGCGGGACAGGACCGGTGCAATAACGAGAAGCTGGTGGCGGCCCTTCGCGGCCAGGCCAGCACCCGCGCGCACTACTACTGCGTAATTGTGCTCGTACGCCATCCTGGCGATCCTGAGCCGCTGATCGCGGAAGGCCGCTGGCACGGCGAAGTCATCGCATCACCGCGGGGGACCGGCGGATTCGGCTATGACCCGCATTTCCTGGTGCCTGAGCTCGGCCGCACGGCGGCGGAGCTCCTGCCCGAAGAGAAGAATGCGGTAAGCCACCGCGGCAAGGCATTGCAGAGGCTGGTTGAGATGCTGCGCCATGAGTAAGGCGGTCCCCGTGAAACCCGGATCGCTGGCGTCGCAGCCGGCGTTCCGGGCGCTTCCGCCGCTTTCCTTATACATCCACATACCCTGGTGCGCGCGCAAGTGCCCGTACTGCGATTTCAATTCGCATGAGGCGCGCGGCGCCGTGCCCGAGGAGCGCTACGTCGCCGCGCTCATCGCCGACCTCGAGCGGGCCCTGCCGGAGGTATGGGGGCGACGCGTGCACAGCGTATTCTTCGGCGGCGGAACGCCGAGCCTTCTCTCCGCGCCCGCGATCGATGCAATCCTCGCAGCGGTACGGGCGCGGCTCGCCCTCGCCCCCGACGCGGAGATCACGCTCGAAGCCAATCCGGGAACGGCCGAGGCCGGGAAATTCCGGGACTTTCGCGCCACCGGGATCAACCGGTTGTCGCTCGGCATCCAGAGCTTCGATCCGCGCCACCTGAAGTCGCTCGGGCGCATCCATGACGGGCGCGAGGCGCGGCGCGCGATCGAGATGGCGATGCGCAACTTCGACAACGTGAATCTCGATCTCATGTATGGCCTCCCGGGCCAGACCGTCGACGAGGCCCGTGCCGACATCGAGGAGGCGCTAGAATTCGCGCCGCTGCACTTATCGTGCTACCACCTGACGATCGAGCCCAACACCTACTTTCACCGGTTTCCGCCGAAACTCCCCGATGACGACACCACCGCTGCGATGCAGGACGCCATCGAAGCACGGCTCTCCGTAGCGGGCTACGACCACTACGAGACCTCCGCCTTCGCAAAGGGGGCTGCTCGTCAGTCGTCAGTCGTCACGACAGACGCGCGGTGCCGTCATAATCTGAATTACTGGATGTTCGGCGACTATCTCGGCATCGGTGCGGGCGCGCACGGCAAGCTGTCGTTTCCGGAACGCATCGCGCGGCAGACCCGGATCAAGCATCCCGAGCGATACATGGCCGCCGCCGAAGCCGGCGACCCGATTCAGGAACAGCGCGACGTGCCTCCCGAGGAGATTCCCTTCGAGTTCATGATGAACGCCCTGCGGTTGAACGCCGGCTTCCCGGCGGCGCTGTACGAGGAGCGCACGGGCTCGCCGCTGACCGCGGTCTTGCGCGATCTGGAGGACGCGGAGCGCCGCGGGTTGATCGAGCGCGACCACGCGCGCATTGCGCCGACAGCGCTTGGACGGCGGTTTCTCAACGACCTGCTGCAGTTATTCCTTGCGCCGGAAAAGCACGTCCCACACCCGGTGGCCGAGCCGTAAGCCGCGCGACTCGAACTTGGTCTGCGGCCGCCATTCGGGGCGCGGCGCGAATCCGCCGCAGGAGTTCTCGAGGAGGGGCTCCGCGGAAAATACTTCCAGGATCTGCCGCGCGTAGTCCTCCCAGTCTGTCGCCGCGTGCGCGTAGGCACCCGCCTTCATGCGCGAGGCAAGCAGCGCAACGAATGGCGGCTGCAGCAGGCGCCGCTTGTGGTGGCGCTTCTTCGGCCACGGGTCCGGGAAGAAGACGTGCACGCCGTCGAGACCGGCGGGGGGAATCATCGCATCGACGACCTCCGCTGCGTCATGCTGGATGACGCGGACATTGGTCAGTCCGAGCTCCTCCACGCGCTTGAGGAGGCCGCCGACGCCGGGGCCGTGGACCTCGATGCCGAGGTAATCGTTCTCGGGATGCTGCGCGGCGATGCGGGCAGTGGTCTCGCCCATGCCGAAGCCGATCTCGAGGATGCGCGGCGCCGCGCGCCCGAACACGCGGTCGAAGTCGAGCGGCGCGCGCGAGTAGGGTATCCCGAAGCGCGGCAGCAGCGTCTCGCGGGCCCGCTGCTGCGCGCCGGTGACCCGGCCCTGGCGCAGGACGTAGCTGCGGATCGGACGTCGGGGCGCGTTCATAGGCGCGGTCGTGCGCGGAGCTGATGGTCGCCGTTGCGACCAGCGGTTACTTCGAAGCGGACGGCGTGATGAGGCCGGAGGTCGGCGAGCTCGGCGCGGCGGAGTAGAGCTTCTTCGGCATGCGGCCGGCGAGAAACGC
>DATICE010000245.1:0-3169 GCA_035456985.1 Burkholderiales bacterium
GCTGACACTCGCCTCGTGCGAGACGGTGCAGACCACGCAGCCCGGTGCCGTGGGCGTGGACCGCAAGCAGCAGTTCCTGTTGTCCTCCGCCGAGGTGGACAAGAGCGCGGCGATGGCCTACCAGCAGGAGCTCAAGAAGGCAGCCAAGAAGAACGCGCTCAACCGCGATTCCGCGCAGGTTGCGCGGGTGCGGGTCATTGCGCTGAGGCTGATTCCCAGTACCGCGGCGTTCCGTGCGGATGCGCCGAAATGGGCCTGGGAGACCAACGTCATTTCCTCGGGCGAGGTCAACGCCTGGTGCATGCCGGGAGGAAAGATGGCGGTGAACAGCGGCTTGATCGAGAAGCTCAAGGTGACCGACGACGAGCTCGCCGCAGTGATGGGGCACGAGATCGCGCACGCGTTGCGCGAGCACGGGCGCGAGCGGGCGTCGCAGATGTACGCCCAGGCGGTCGGACTGAGCGTGGTCGGGGCGGCGCTCGGCCTGGGCCAGGGCGGCACGCAGCTCGCCCAGATCGTCACCGACGTCACGATCAACCTTCCTAACTCGCGCGAGGCGGAAGTCGAAGCCGACCGCATCGGTGTCGAGCTTGCCGCGCGCGCAGGCTACGATCCGCGCGCCGCCGTCACGCTGTGGCAGAAGATGGGCCAGGCGGGCGGCGGAGCGCCGCCGCAGTTTCTCTCGACGCACCCCTCCCCGAAGAACCGCCAGAAGGACCTCGAGGAATTCGCGGCGCGGGTGATGCCGCTCTACGAAGCCGCGCGCAAGCGCTGAGACAGGCTCCACGTGATCGTCGTGCCCGACGATTACCCCTCTGTCTTCGAGGGCTCGATCGCCCACGAGCGCGCCCAGACGCTGGGGGAAGTGCGAGTCCACACCGGGCGCGGCGCGGAAGACGAAGCGGAGCTCGCGCGCCGCATCGGGAACGCCGCCGTCGCCGTCAACATCCGTTCCTACGCGCGTTTCACCGAAGCAGTGTTTCGCGCATGCCCCGGCCTGAAAATGATTTCGATCTGGGGCACAGGCACGGACAAC
The DNA here is from genome assembly GCA_035456985.1 of Burkholderiales bacterium. Taxonomy (GTDB): domain Bacteria; phylum Pseudomonadota; class Gammaproteobacteria; order Burkholderiales; family SG8-41; genus SG8-41. The sequence goes on from DATICE010000245.1 coordinate 1,037, forward strand.
ATCGATCTCGCAGCAGCCGCGCGCAGCGGCGTCACCGTCTGCAACACGCCGGGCGTCAACGCCGGCGCGGTGGCCGAGCACACGGTCGCGCTGATGCTCGCGGTGGCGCGCAGGATTCCGGGAATCGAACGCGAGATGAGAGATGGAGGATGGCCGCGTGACATGCTCGTGCAGCTGCATGGCAAGACGCTTGCCGTCTTCGGCTCCGGCGCCATCGGGGCGCGCGTGGCGCAACTTGCGCAGGGATTCGGGATGGAGGTGCTGACGTGGAGCGCGCGCGGCGATACCGTGGCCGCGAAGGAGGAGTATCTGCGCCGCGCCGACTTCATCACGCTCCATCTGCGGCTGGCTCCGGAGACGCGCGGATTCATCGGGCGCAGGGAGTTTACGCTGATGAAACGAGAGGCGTTCCTCGTCAATACCGGCCGGGGAGCGCTGGTCGATCGGGACGCGCTGCTCGAAGCTCTTGCCGGCCGCCGGATTGCCGGCGCCGGACTCGATGTCTTCCACGAGGAACCGCTGAAGCCTGGCGATCCGCTGCTGTCGAGCCCCAATACCGTGCTCTCTCCCCACAATGCGGGCCAGACTCCGGAGGTCAGGCGCGACGGCCTGCTGCTGGCGATCGAAAACGTCGAGGGGTTCCTGTCCGGGACCCCGCTTAACGTCGTGCGCGCTTAGAAACGTCCTGGCTTAGTCCAGCACGTGCGACACGAGTCCGTCCGCGAGCTTGGGCTCGAACCAGGTGGATTTCGTCGGCATGACCTTGCGAGCCTCGGCGACCGCCATCGTATCCTCCATCGAGGTGGGAAAGAGGGAGAAGGCGGCGGTCATCTCGCCGCTGTCCACGCGCTTCTCCAGCTCCCGGAGGCCACGGATGCCGCCGATGTAGTCGATGCGCCTGTCGTTACGCAAGTCCTTGATGCCGAGGACCGGTCCGAGCAGGTGATCGGACAGGAGCCTCGCATCGAGGCGGGCCACGGGATCGTCGGCGGGGATGAGGTTGCCGTGAATCGCCAGGCGATACCACTGGCCGGCCAGGTACAGACCGAATTCAGCGGGCCGGGCCGGCTTCACAGGCGTGGGACTCATTTCGACGGAAAAACTCTGCCGCAAGCGCGCAAGGAAAGCCTCCACGTCCAATCCGTTCAAGCCGGCGACGACTCGGTTGTAGTCGAGGATCTGCAGCTGATCGTGCGGGAAGATCACCGTCAGGAACCAGTTGTAGCTTTCCTCGCCAGTGTGGCGCGGGTTGGCGGTCCGGCGCGCGGCGGCGACGCGGGAGGCCGCTGCCGAGCGGTGGTGGCCGTCGGCGATATAGAGGGCCGGCAGGGAGTCGAAGGCGCGGGTCAGCCGCGCTTGTGTTCCGGCGTCGCGCACCACCCATAGCGAGTGGCGGACGTCACCGTCGGCGGTTGCGTCCGCGTCAGGTGAGCCGGCCGAGCAGCGGGCGAGGATAGCGTCCACTTCCGGCGCGTCGGGATACGCGACCATCACCGGGCCGGTCTGCGCGTTCAGCGCGTCGATCTGGCGCACGCGATCGTTTTCCTTGTCCGTTTGCGTGTGCTCGTGCTTGCGAATGCGGTTGGATTCGTACTCCGCGAGCGAGGCGGCCGCCACCAGGCCGGTCTGCACGTGTTTGCCCATGACCAGGCGGTAGACGTAGTAGCAGGGTGCCGGGTCGCGGCTGAGGATACCCTTGCGAATCATGAGGCCCAGGTTCTCCGCCGCCTTGGCGTAGACCTGCGGCGCGTAGGGATCGGTTCCGGCAGGCAGGTCGATCTCCGGCTTGGAGATGTGCAGGAAGCTCCACGGCTTGCCCACGGCGCGCGCGCGGGCTTCGTCGCTCGACAGCACGTCGTAGGGGGGCGCGATGACTTCGGCGGCGCGGCCGGCGGCGGGGCGCAGACCGGCGAATGGGCGAATCAGGGACATGGCAATGTCGTTTCTCGGTTTTCGTCACTCATTACTTATCACTCATCACTTCGGCGAAGAAGGGACGACGTAGCCCGGCTGCGCGAGCCAGCGGCGGCGCAGCGCCCTACCCGTGAACAACCCGGTCAGGAAACCAACCGCCGCGCCCATCAATAGGGTATCGGTGCCGAGCGTCCGAAGGTAGCGCGGCTCGATGCTTTG
>DATICE010000246.1:0-3234 GCA_035456985.1 Burkholderiales bacterium
GCATACCGGACGTGCAGTTCTTCAAAGCCGCGTTCCTCCGGGCAGCGAGCGGAAGATCACTTCCATAATCGAGGTCTCGGTGATGCGCCCGTCGGCGCCCTTATGAAACACGATCAGCTGCTGGGGACCGGTGGCGGGGCCGACCGGCGCGATCAGGCGCCCGCCGGGCTTCAGCTGCTCGAGCAGCGCGGATGACACGTCGGGGATCGCCATGCGCACCAGGATCGCGTCGTAGGGTGCACCCGGGCGCCAGCCGTAGTATCCGTCGGCGACGTTGACCTTCACGGCGCCGTAGCCGAGCCGCTCGAGAATCTTCCGCGCAGCCGCCGCGACGTTCGGGTGGAACTCAACGCTCATGACCTCGGGCGTCATCTCCGCCAGGATCGCGGTGTGGTAGCCGCCACCGACCCCGACTTCCAGTACCTTCTGGCCGCGCTCGATCTTAAGGAGATCGGTCATTACCGCAACCAGCGAGGGCTGCGAGATCGTGGCGTCGGATCCTACCGGGAGCGGACGGTCGAGATAGGCATAGGGGCGGAGCGGGGGCGGCGCGAATTCGTGGCGCGGCACCTTGGCCATGGCCTCGATCACGCGCGGATCGATCGCCGGTGCTCCGGCGCGCTGGCGCATGCGGTTCACGCCCTGCTCGATGGCATCGGCGAGCGCGCGCCGCAATTCGGCGAAATCGGCCGCCTCGTCCGCGATCGCGCCGGCGACAGCCACCAGGGCGAGGCAAGCAAAGAAGAAACGCAGTGTCGGGGACCGCATGCCGGCCATGATGGTTGCCCCGGGGGGGAGGGATGTCAAGGCGGAACGCCAGAGGCGTGCGGCGAGAGGCGAAAGCGGATGGCAAGAAAATTCGGTGAACGACGGGAGGTAACTCGTATCTAACGGTCGTCACCCGGTCACGCGCTTGCGATTCGCGTTGTCGCCAACCGGCGACGGCGTTAGCGGAAAAACACTACGTGAATTGGCGACGGCGTGAGCAGGGAATGGCTAAAATCAAAACCCGTATCCTGTCGAGGAGGCGCTCATGGGCAAGCGGCCTGGCCGGATTCGACGTAGCAGGAATGCAACCCCCCTTGCGGTCTCGTGTGCTCTGGCGGGCGTTCTGTCGGCGCTTCCGGCTTGCACGGCGCCGCCGCCCTCTCCAGCCGATCCCGTCTCGAGGGGGAAAGAGATCTTCTTCAACCAGACGTTCGACGGCAACGGTCGGACCTGCGGCACCTGCCATCCTGCCCGCAACAACTTCACCATAGATCCCGCATTCATCGCCACGTTGCCGCCCACCGATCCGTTGTTCGTCGCCGAGTTCAATCCCGCGCTCGCGAAAAACTTCGAGAATCCGAAGCTGATGCGACAGTTCGGGCTCATCCTGGAAAACCTTGACGGCTTCGACGATCTCGAGAACAAGTTCGTCATGCGCGGCGTGCCGCACGTGCTCGCGCAGCGGACTTCCGTCAACAGCAACCAGGGGCCGCGCACGGGCTGGTCGGGAGACGGCGCGCCCGGGGACGGCTCGCTGCGCTCGTTCGCGACCGGCGCCGTCATCCAGCATTTCACGAAGACGCTGAATCGCGTGCCGGGAGTGGACTTCCGCCTGCCGACGGAGGAGGAGCTCGATGCTCTCGAGGCCTTCATGCTCTCGCTCGGCCGGCAGCAGGATCCCACGCTGCCGCTGACGCTCAAGGGGACGGTCGCGAAGCGCGGGCAGGCGATCTTCCTCGATAACGGGCTGGGCAAGTGCAACCTCTGCCACGTCAACGCCGGGGCGACGGCGAACTTCGGCGGCGGCAATATCGGAAACGCGAACTTCAACACAGGCGTGGAGAACCTGCCCGACCAGCCGGCCGATCTCGCCGGCGAGAAGAATCCGCCCGACGACGGCTTCGGGAGGCCGGGCGACGGCACCTTCAACACGCCCCCGCTCGTGGAGGCGGCCGACACCGGCCCGTTCTTCCACAACAACGCGGTCGAGACCATCGAGGGCGCGGTTGCCTTTTACAACGGTGATGCCTTCAACAAGTCGCCGTCGGGGCTCGCCCTGGCCAAGGCGGATCCGCGGGGGATCGGGATCCGGCTCGATGCGACGCAGGTGGTGGCGGTGGCGGCGTTTCTCCGCGTCCTCAATGCCCTCGAGAACATCCGGCAGAGCATCGAGCTGCTGGAGTCGGCCGCTGGCAAGGGATTCGCGGATCGCAGGGATGCCCGCGAGCTGCTCAAGCGAGCCGTGAGCGAGACGCAGGACAGCATCAAGGCGCTGGACGGCGGGGGACTACATCCCGAGGCGGTCGCGCATTTGCAGGAGGCGAGCAAGCTGGCGCGGAAGGCGGCCCGCAGCTTCTTCAGGCGCGACGCGCTCGCCCGGCAGGCGATCGACGAGCAACGCAAAGCCCGCGCGCAGCTCAGCGAGGCGCCCTGAGCGGGCTCGCGGGAGAGGGCGATCCGGAAATGGAAGGAGGGCATGCCATGCTGAACCGATATCTCGGATGGGCGATCCTGGTCGTCACGCTGGGAGGCGCCCATGCCGCCTACGGGCAGGAAGCGACCGAAATCTACATTCCCGTCGGGCAGTCTCCAGGGCTTTCGGGCAAGGCGAGCCTGATGGGAACCCTCGAGTCGGTCGACAAGGGAAAGAGGATGGTGACCATTTCGGGTCCATCGGGGGCGCAAGCGGTCGCATTCACGGAGCGGACGTCGATCTGGCTCGATCGCAGCCTGCAGAAGCAGCCGAATCGAAGCGGCGCCATGGCGGATCTGCAGCTTGGCCGCAAGATCGAGGTCAAGCTGCGCAAGGGTGAGCCGAAGCCGGTCGCCGAATGGATCAAGGTGCAGATTCCGGGAGCCGAGCGCTGACGCGATGCAACGAGGCTGGCAAACCTCGTGTCGGGAAACGGCGACAAGCGCACACGCGGCAGTGTTTTCGCGGCTTCGAGTTTGCGCCGGTCCCGATTTCTCGCGTGAAACGCGTCAAACAGCACGCCGATTCGGGCAATAAGTCCTGAAGCGCCCGATTTTTTCCGGAAAGTTTTCCCGGGCTGGTCTATCGTACCCGGCACATTCGGCGAGCCGAAGGAGGTTCCCATGACGAACCTGCAGAACTGGTTGATCTGGCCGGACAACATCGTGGCTTCTGTACTGGTCCTGGTGCTCATCGCGATGGCAGGCCTCTACGCGGCGCGCGCGCCGATGCACGGCATGATCCGCGCCGCCGGCTATGCGCTCGCGAGCGCA
>DATICE010000247.1:0-5871 GCA_035456985.1 Burkholderiales bacterium
GATAACCCGAGTCCGACCCGGATCGAGCGCGACACCTTCGGCGAAATCGAGGTCGCCGCCGACCGTCTCTGGGGCGCGCAGACGGAGCGCGCGCTGCAGCACTTCTCGATTTCGACCGAGCGCATGCCGCACGAACTGATCCTCGCGCTGGTGCTGATCAAGCGCGCGGCGGCGGAGGTGAACTCCGAACTCGGAATCATCGATGCCGGCAAGGCGGCCGCGATCGTGGCGGCCGCGGACGAGGTGATCGCCGGCGCGCACGCCGACCAGTTTCCGCTGTCGATCTGGCAGAGCGGATCGGGCACGCAGACCAACATGAACGTCAACGAGGTGCTCGCGAACCGCGCCTCCGAGATCCTGGGCGGCAGGCGCGGCGCGAAGCGCCTGGTGCATCCCAACGACGATGTCAACAAAGGACAATCCTCCAACGACACCTTTCCTACCGCGATGCACGTCGCGGCGGTGACGGCGCTCGAGCTCGATGTGAAGCCTGCGGTGAGGAAACTGCGCGGCACGCTGGCGAAGAAGACCGCGTCGTTCGCGAAGATCGTCAAAATCGGCCGCACGCACCTGCAGGACGCAACGCCGCTCACGCTCGGACAGGAGTTCTCGGGCTACGTCTCGCAGCTCGATCACGGGCTCGCTCACGTGGATGAGGCCCTGCCGCATCTGTGCGAGCTTGCGCTCGGTGGCACGGCTGTCGGTACCGGCCTCAATACTCATCCCGACTTCGCGGTGAAGGTGGCGGCCGAATTGGCGCGGCTGACGAAGCTGCCTTTCGTCACCGCCCCCAACAAGTTCGAGGCGCTCGCCTCCTGCGATGCGGTGGTGCACGCGCACGGTGCCCTGAAAACGCTCGCCGGCTCGCTCATGAAGATCGCGAACGACGTGCGCTGGCTCGCCTCGGGGCCGCGCAGCGGCATCGGCGAGCTCATGCTCCCGGAAAACGAGCCGGGCAGCTCGATCATGCCGGGCAAGGTCAACCCCACCCAGTCCGAATCCATGACGATGGTGTGCTGCCAGGTTTTCGGCAACGACGTCGCGATCAACCTTGGCGGCGCTTCCGGCAACTTCGAGCTCAACGTCTTCCGCCCGCTCGTCATCCGCAATTTTCTCCACAGCACGCGGCTCATCGCCCGCGCTTGCGAGAACTTCGACGCGCATTGCGCGTCCGGCATCCGGGCGAACCGCCGCCGCATCGAGAAGCTCCTGCGCGAATCGCTGATGCTGGTGACCGCGCTGAATCCCCGCATCGGCTACGACAAGGCGGCGGCGATTGCCAAGAAGGCGCACCAGGAAGGCACGACGTTGAAGCAGGCGGCGGTGAAGCTCGGCTACGTCACGGAAAAGCAGTTCGACGAGTGGGTCCGGCCGGAAAAAATGGTCGGCAAGCTTTGAGCGGCGTAGGAAATGATGGGGGTGGCAAGAGCAGCCCACAGCCGCAAGGCGTTGCGAAAACGCCAAGCCCCGGAGTGACTAACGCATTGATTCGGCGTAGAGTTTTAAATCCGATCTGGGAACAGGCCGAGGATTAGCGGCTATGCAGTTGATTTTTATAATGTTTTGTTGAAAGGAGCCGAATCATGAACCGAGTCGTGATCGCGGCGGCGTTAGCGATACTGATCTCCGGGACCGTTTACGGCCAGGCGCCGGCCGACACGCCTGCTGCCGCTCCGGCAGGCGGGGCGAAGGAGGAAATGAAGCCCGCGCCGCAGAAGGACATAACGATCGTGCAGGGTCCCGGACAATCCGCCGTCAGAGAGGACGCCCGGCACTGCCTGGAGCAATCGACGAACACCGATATCATCAAGTGCGCGGAGCCGTACCTGCCGTTGAAGCTTAAGAAGTAGCGGGCGCGGCGCGAGTCCGGCCCCGGGACGCGCATCAGGCCGCCTTCGAGGGCGACAGCAGTACAAAAAAATCCCCGCCGCGCGGGCGGGGATTGCGGGGTGAAAACCAGCTTACATCTTGATGCCGAGGATCTTTTCCGCCTTGGCCAGGGCTTCCAGCGACTCGGAGTGCTTGCCGGCCTTGTGCAGCTTTTCGCCTTCATCGCGATACTTCTTCACATCCGCCTTCTGCGCGTCGGAAAGCTTGGCCTTGGGCAGGGCCGCGTCGATCGCCTTCACGTGCTTCGGGCACGAACTGGCGAACGCGACGCTGCTGGTCAGAGCGAACAAGGTTGCAACTAGTATGGTGCGGAATTTCATGCAGATCTCCCTTTCATGTTGAAAAATGATTGCCGGCCGGAAGCCGGCGCCTTGCCACCTACGTGCCGGGAATTCCACCGGATGCATGGCCTGCCGGGCCCGGGTAAGATTCCCTGCAACAACAGGACATTGGCAATTTTAGCGTGGCTTCCCAACAGTTAACACGAACGCACGGCCGGGTATTCCCGTTGACACAGGAGGGCATCGCCGAGGCGCTATCGCGGCCCGCGCCGTCGCCGGAGCCCGACGATCTGCACGTGATCGCTCTCCAGGAGGGCACGCGCGTCACTGAGGCGGCTGTGCTGGTGCCACTCATCGATCGCTCCGGCCGGGTGCAGGTGTTGTTCACCCAGCGCACGGCGCACCTCGACGATCACGCGGGCCAGATCAGCTTTCCTGGCGGGCGGGTGGAAGCGAGCGACGCGAGCCGCGAGGAGACCGCGTTACGCGAGTTGGAGGAGGAAATCGGCCTCGCATCCGCATCGGTCGCGGTGCTCGGAAGGCTGCCCGAATATGAAATCCCCTCCGGATTCCGGATCACGCCAGTGGTAGGCTGGATCGAGACGCCGTTTGCGCTCAATCTCGACCCGTTCGAAGTGGCGGCGGTATTCGAAGCGCCGCTTGAGCACTTCCTCGACGCCGCCCGCTACCAGCGCCGGCAGTTCCGATTCCGCGGCCGGCATCGACACTACCTGGCGATCCCGTTCGAGGGGCGTTATATCTGGGGCGCGACGGCGGGCATGCTCTACAACCTGTGCCGCCTGCTGCAGCGCTGAGGCGCGGCGAACATGACGGGCCAGCGGCCGAAAGTTGGGCTGATCATGACCGGTGGCGGCGCGCGGGCCGCCTACCAGGTCGGCGTCCTGCGGGCGCTGACGGAGCTGCTGCCGGACGAGGTGCGCACGCCGTTTTCCATCATCTGCGGAACCTCCGCGGGCGCGATCAACGCGGCGGTGCTGGCGATGGACGCGGGCGACTTCCGGCGCGGCGTGCGGCGGCTCATGATGGTGTGGAAAAACTTCCGCGTGCACCACGTCTATCGGGCAGACCCGCGGGGTGCGATCGGCAACAGCGCGCTCTGGATCTACACCGCGCTGACGGGCGGCATATTCAGCCGCCGGCCGGTGTCGCTGCTCGACAACACGCCGCTGGCGGCGCTGCTCGGGCGCTACCTCGACTTTTCGGCGATCCAGCGCGCGATCGACGCCGGCCATCTGGACGCCTTCAGCGTCACTTGCTCGGGCTATACCTCGGGCCAGTCGGTGACGTTTTTCCAGGGCGTTCCCGGCCTGCAGCCGTGGGCGCGCGCGCGACGCATCGGCGTGCCGATGACGATCACGCTCGATCACCTGCTCGCCTCCAGCGCGCTCCCGTTCATCTTCCCGCCGGTGCACATCAACCGCGAGTACTTCGGCGACGGCTCGATGCGCCAGATCGCGCCCGTCAGCCCGGCATTGCACCTCGGGGCGGACCGCCTGTTCGTGATCGGCGTGGGACGCGCGCAGCCGCCGCCGACGGAGCGCGTGCGGATCGAGACGCACCCTTCCCTCGCGCAGATTGCGGGACACGCGCTGAACAGCATCTTCCTCGACGGCCTCGAGGTGGATCTCGAGCGACTGCAGCGGATCAACCGCACGATCGAGATGATTCCCCGGGAGGTGCTCGAGCGCAGCAACTATCCCCTGCACCACGTGGATATCCGGGTCATCGCGCCGAGCGAGGAGCCGGAACGCATCGCGGTGACGCACGCGGACGAACTGCCGTACACGATCCGCGCGCTGCTTTTCATGGTGGGCGGATTGCGGCGCAGCGGGGCGAACCTGCTGTCCTACCTGCTGTTCGAGCGGTCGTACTGCCGGGCGCTCATCCGGCTCGGTTACCAGGACACCATCGCGCGCAGGGACGAGCTCACGGCATTCCTCGGATACTGAGACCGGGTGCGTGATGGCACGCCAGGGGCGGGCTGCAGCGCGGCTGTTGCTTCGCGTCCGGAGTGCCGGTATAACTACCGTTAACCGGGACGCTTCGCGCCCGGTTAACCCGCCGAGTTGCACCGGACCTCAGCAGTCCGGATACCGGTGAACTCGGCGCATTTCCCTTCAATCTCGGGTGGGTCATGAGTCGAGCCTTCACCAAGGAAAGCGTCGACGATCTGGCGGCGGGTGAACTGCCCGAGCGCCCGTTGCCCGTGCACCCCAATTACGTCACGCCCCACGGTCTCGAGCAGCTGCAGGCGCGGGCGCGCGAGCTGCAGGCATTGCACGAGACGCTCGCCGCGCAATCATCCGACGATTCGGCCGCCAAGCAGAAATTGCGGGAGGTTGAGCGCGACCAGCGCTACTTCAAGGCGCAGCTCGAGCGCGCCGAAGTCGTCGATCCGGTCGGACAGCCGCGCGACGCGGTGCACTTCGGCGCCACGGTGACGATGCTCGACGAGGACGGGAAAGAGCACCGCTTTACTCTGGTCGGGGACGATGAGGCCGACGTCACGGCCGGAAGGATCAGTTGGGCATCGCCCCTGGCGAAGGCGATGATTGGCGCGAAAGTCGGCGACACCGTGAAGTGGCACCGGCCGGCCGGAGACGCCGAGGTCGAGATCGCCGAGATCGTTTACCCCGAGAATGCGTGACTGATGAGGCGTGACGGGTGAAGCGTCACTAATGACCCAACGGTCACGCATCACGAGTCACGTGGTACCCGTCACGCAGTCTCAGTAACGCAGTTTCAATCACGCACCATGACCTTCCTGTCGGTGTTGGCGGCGCTGCTGGCGGAGCACACCTGGCCGCTGCGTGAAGACAACCGCCTGCTCGCCTGGTTCGAGCGCTACGCTGCGGCGCTCGAGAGTAGACTGAACGGCGGGCAGTACCGGCACGGGATGTTCGCCTGGGCGCTGGCGGCGGGACCGGCGATCGCGGCGACGGCCGCCATCCAGAAGCTGCTCGGCGAGGTCAGCCCGCTGGCCGAATTGGCGTGGAACATCGCGGTGCTCTACGCCGCCATGGGTTTCCGCCGCCTCGGACGCGAGTTCACCGAAGTCGAGACTGCGTTGCGCGCGGGCGAGCTCGCGGCAGCGCGTGACCAGGTGGGTAAGTGGCGCGGCGGGAGCGCCGCCGAGCTGGGAGCCGGGGAAGCCGCGCGGGTGGCGATCGAGCGGGGGCTGATCGTATCCCATCGCCGCATGTTTGGCCCCCTCGCATGGTTCATTGCGCTGGGCCCGGCGGGCGCCGTGCTTTATCGCGTTTGCGCGGTGCTGTCCGGACTCTGGGGCGCCCGCAACGAGCAGGATTTCAGAGCATTCGGGCACTTCGCCGCGCGCGCGTTCCACTGGATCGACTGGATCCCGGTGCGGCTCACTGCCGCGAGCTTCGCGGTCGCCGGCGATTTCGCCGACGCGGTCTACTGCTGGCGTGCCCAGGCCTCGGGCTGGGACCCGCCGGCGGACGGTATCATTCTCGCGAGCGGCGGGGGAGCGCTCGGCGTGCGTCTCGGCGACCCGCTGCACCAGGATGAAGCCCTGCGCTTTCGTCCCGAGCTCGGCACCGGCGAGGAGGCGGAAGTGGAGCACATGCAGCAGGCCGCCGGCCTCGTCTGGCGCGCCCTGGTGCTCTGGATTTTCCTGGTCTTCGTCGTGAGCCTCGCTCACGCGCTTGGCTGACCG
>DATICE010000248.1:0-38845 GCA_035456985.1 Burkholderiales bacterium
AGCAGGTTCTGGGTCGCCCGCAGCTCTCCCTGGAGAGCGTGGTAGCGCGTTGCTACTTCCGCCTGCGACTGCAGGTGCTCGAGCTGCTTCTCGAGCTCGGCGCGGACGTCCTCTACGCGCAGCAGGTTCTCGCGCGTATCCTGGAGACGCAGCTCGGTTTCGTGGCGGCGCGCGCGATACTTCGAAACGCCGGCCGCCTCCTCGAGGAAGACCCGCAGGTCCTCGGGCCTCGCCTCGATCACCCGCGAGATCATGCCCTGCTCGATGATGGCGTAGGCGCGGCTGCCAAGTCCGGTGCCGAGGAAGATATCTGCCACGTCCCGGCGCCGCACGTGGACATTGTTGATGTAGTAGGCGGTGGACTCGTCGTCGCGCGCGAGCACGCGCTTCACGGCGATCTCTGCGTAGCTCGACCACTGCCCCGCTGCGCGACCGAGGCTGTTATCGAAGATCAGCTCGACGCTCGCGCGATTCACCGGCTGGCGCTGGCCCGAGCCGTTGAAGAGGATATCCTGCATGGTGTCCCCGCGCAGGTGCTTCGCGGAGGTCTCGCCGAGCACCCAGCGCACGGCGTCGATGACATTCGACTTGCCGCAGCCGTTGGGGCCGACGATGCCTACCAGTTGTCCGGGGACGGGTATGTGGGTGGGGTCTACGAAAGACTTGAAGCCTGCGAGATTGATCTGTTTGAGTCGCAATTGAGCGGTCTGGAGTGGAGGTTATAATCCGCAGGCTATTTGGGAATGACATTCTAACGGATTTAGGCCGCCGCGATAATGCCGCAACGACCGAGCGCGAAGCTCGCGACCTTCGCCAACCCCCGTCCCGCGCGCGACTACCGGATTCACATGGAAATACCGGAGTTTACCTGCCTGTGCCCGCGCACGGGCCAGCCCGATTTCGCCACCCTCGTGCTGGATTACGTCCCGGCTGCGCGCTGCGTCGAATTGAAGAGCCTCAAACTCTATGTCTGGTCCTACCGCAACAAGGGCGCGTACCACGAGGACGTGACGAACCGCATCCTCGACGACCTGGTGCGGGCGACGCGCCCGCGCTTCATGCGGCTCACTGCGAAATTTTACGTTCGGGGCGGAATCTTCACGACGGTCGTCGCAGAGCGCGTGGAACCCGGCTGGAACCCAGGGCCGACCGTGCGCCTCGACCCGCTGCCTGCGTTCCCGAGCACTCGTGGCTAATCGCCGGCGTGACGCTTTGACCCGAGGGAGAATCGCCGGATGAAAGGATTGCAGGCCGTCATCGAGCAGGCGTGGGAACGACGCGCCGAAATCAGCCCGCGCAAGGCCAGCGCGGCGCTGAAACGCGCCGTCGCGCAGACGATCGCCGGGCTCGATGAGGGACGGCTGCGCGTCGCGGAAAAGGCGGCGGGAGCTTGGGTCACGCACCAGTGGATCAAGAAGGCGGTGCTGCTGTCGTTTCGGCTGGAGGACAACTTCGTGATGAAAGGCGGCGCCACCCGCTACTTCGACAAGGTCCCCTCCAAGTTCGCCCGCTACACCGGGCAGGCTTTCGGGCGAGGAGGCTTTCGCGTCGTACCGCCGGCAACGGTGCGCCGCGGCGCCTATATCGCGCGTAACGTGGTCCTGATGCCCTCCTTCGTCAACATCGGGGCCTACGTCGACGAAGGCACCATGGTGGACACCTGGGCAACGGTCGGGTCGTGCGCGCAGATCGGCAAGAATGTGCACCTCTCGGGGGGCGTGGGCATCGGCGGCGTGCTGGAGCCCTTGCAGGCTGGCCCCACCATTATCGAGGACGGCTGCTTCATCGGCGCGCGCTCCGAAATCGTCGAAGGCGTGGTGGTCGAGGAAGGAAGCGTCATTTCGATGGGTGTATTTATCGGGGCAAGCACCCGCATTTTTCATCGGCAGACCGGGGAAATCCTCTACGGGCGCGTGCCGGCGGGATCGGTGGTAGTGCCGGGGAGCCTGCCCGCCGCCGACGGGCGCTGCAGCCTTTACTGCGCGGTGATTGTCAAGCAAGTCGATGCGAGGACCCGCGCGAAAACCAGCATCAACGAGCTCCTGCGCGGCGATTAATGCCTAGGCAATGCCGCGGGGAGTTGGCAGAATTAGCGTTAAATCCGGGCGCTCCGCGCCGGTTTGACTCCGCGTATTCGAGCGTACGCACGGCGACGCTCAATACGCGGCAGGTAATCGCACTCATCTAGTGCAGGGAGACGGTCATGTTCGTGACGCCGCTCTTCAAGTTGATGGCCGAGAAACAGGCCTCGGACCTCTTTTTCAGCGCCGGCTCGCCGATTCAGATCAAGATCAACGGCGAGGTCATGCCGATCAGCAGCCAGGTGCTCGACCCGGAGCAGGTCAAGAAAATCTGCTACGAGATGATGACCGAGGCACAGGTAAAAGAATTCGAGACCGTGCACGAGATGAATTTCGCGCAGAGCGGCGGCAGCCTCGGCAACTTCCGCGTCAATATCTTTCACCAGAAGAACACGGTAGCGATGGTGATCCGATTCATTCAACCGGAAGTGCCGCCGATCGAGAGCCTGGGGCTCCCGCCAATCCTCAAGGAACTCATCATGGAGAAGCTGGGCCTGATCCTCGTCGTGGGCGCGACCGGGTCAGGAAAATCCACCACCATGGCTTCCATGATCGACCACCGCAACAGCGTGCGCTCCGGCCACATCCTGACCATCGAGGACCCGATCGAGTTCGTGTTCCAGCACAAGAAATCGATCGTCAATCAACGCGAAGTACGGGCCGACACTCAGTCCTATGAAAACGCCCTCATCAACGCCATGCGCGAGGCGCCCGATCTCCTGATGCTGGGCGAGATCCGCGATCGGCCGACGCTGCAGACCGCGCTGCTGTTCGCCCAGACCGGCCACCTGTGCATGTCCACGCTGCACTCGAACAACAGCTACAACGCGTTGAATCGCATCATCAGCTTCTTCCCGCGCGAGGCACGCGAGGCGCTGCTCGCGGACCTCGCGATCGCCCTGCGGGCGGTGATCTCCCAGCGCCTCGTGCGCACCGTGGACGGCAGGCGCATCCCGGCCATGGAAGTGCTGCTCAACACCAAGCATATCCAGGAGCTGATCAAGACCGGGGAGATCGGCCAGATCAAGGAAGCGCTGGAGCGCAGCATGGCGCCCGGCTCGCAGTCCTTCGAGCAAGCGTTGTTCCACCTCATCACGAGCGGCAAGGTGGCAATCGACGAGGCCATGGCGAATTCGGATTCACCCACCAACCTGCACTGGCTGCTCACGAACGCGCCGCAGGGGACGGAGGCGGCGGCGCCCCAGCAGCTCACCACGGGCAAGCAGCCGGGCGACGACATCACCAGCATCAAGCTCAATCTCGACGCCCTCGGTTGAGCCAGTGATGGCGGCAAGGCCGTGGACCGTGGGCGCGCTGGTGCGCTACGGCACCCGGCGCTTCCGGCAGGCGGGAATCGCATTCGGCCACGGGACAACAAGCGCGCGCGATGAGGCGGCGTGGCTCGTTCTGCACGCACTCAACCTGCGGCCCGATGCTGCGGCCGCCGGCGCGGGACGGCCGGTCGAGCCGCGCGGAGCGCGGCGCGCGCTCGCCCTGTTCGAGCGCCGCGTCCGCAGCCGCAAGCCCGCTGCCTACCTGACGGGCGAGGCCTGGCTTGGCGATTTCCGCTTCCGCGTGGACGAGCGCGTCGTGGTGCCGCGCTCGCACATCGCCGGCCTGTTGCGCGAGAACCTGGCGCCCTGGGTCGCCGGTCGCCGCGCAATAAAGACCGCGCTCGATCTCTGCACCGGCTCGGGCTGCCTCGCCGTGCTCCTTGCGCGCGGCTTTCCCCGCGCGCGGATCGACGCCACCGATATCTCGCCCGCAGCCCTGGCCGTCGCCCGCGCCAATGTCCGGGACTACCGCCTGGGCCGCCGCATCCGCCTGCTTCGGTCCGATCTGTTCTCCGCGTTGCGCGGAAAACGCTACGATCTCATCGTCTCCAATCCGCCTTACGTCACCACGACCGCAATGCGGAGTTTGCCGCGTGAATACCGGCATGAGCCGCGCCGCGCGCTTGCCGGCGGCCGCGATGGACTGGACGTGGTGCGCCGGATCCTCTCCGACGCGGCCGCCCATCTCAACCCCGGAGGCGTGTTGGTGGTGGAAATCGGCGCCGGGCGCCGGCGTCTCGAGCGCGCGTTTCCGCGTATGCCATTCACTTGGCCCGAAACGGCCGCGGGCGATTCCGTGTTCGTCCTCGGCCGCGAGCAGTTGCCCCACCCGACGCCCCGGCGACCGGATCGGGATTAGACTTTGCCGACAATCCCAGCGACGTAAGCAGGTCTCGCACCTCGCGTGGCGGTAGCTCGACGTATTGGCCGCGCCTCAGACGCGGCGGCAGCACCACCGGGCCGAAGCGCACGCGCATAAGCCGGCTCACGCTCAGCCCCAATGCCTCGAACAGACGGCGCACGACGCGATTGCGGCCCTCGCGAATAACGATGTGGTACCAGTGATTCGTGCCCTCCCCGCCGGCGTCCTCGACCGCATCGCAATGCACCGCGCCGTCCTCCAGTTCGACACCGGAGCGCAATCGCGCAAGCTGCGCCTCGGTGAGGCTGCCGCGCACGCGCACGGCGTATTCGCGCTCGAGCCCGTAGCGCGGATGCATCATGCGTTCGGCCAACTCGCCGGCGGTGGTGACAACGAGCAGCCCGCTGGTGTTGTAGTCGAGGCGGCCCACCGCGAGCCATTTCGCGCCGCGCACCGCAGGCAGACGGTCGAACACGCTCGGCCGTCCCGCCGGATCCTCGCGGCTCACGATTTCGCCTTCCGGCTTGTGGTAGAGCAGCACCCGGGGCGGGCTCCCGCTGTCCATGCCCCGCACCGGGCGGCCGTCGACCTCGATGACGTCGCGCGGCCCCACGCGCGCGCCAATCAGCGCTTTCGCTCCGTTGACGGACACGCGCCCGTCGAGGATCCACTGCTCCATGTCCCGCCGCGACCCCAACCCCGCCTGCGCCAGCACCTTTTGCAGCTTCTGGGTCGCGCCCTCGTGGTGCCCGTCTGCCCGCGGTCGCCCTGAAGCCATCTCAGAACCTGCAGCGCTCGCGGCGGTTACGAGGTTGTTGTTTAAATAAAAGCCGCAACGTATTGTTTATCTGGTATCTTGTCATATAGGATATGCAGCGCAAACGGTGCTGCCGTGGGTGGAACTAACGTAGCAAATTGCGCGAGTTACGCCCTGAGTGCTTGATCCTCCGCCCCCCAACAATATGTACGCGTACAGGGAGATAACTCTTGCATTTTGCGGGCTGGTGTTCGCGGGAACGCTGCTCGCCGCGCCCGCCGATGATATCAAGGCTCTGCTCGAAAAAGGCGATTCCAGGGCAGCATATGAGCTGGGCAGGAAGCATCCGGAGGAACTCGGCAATCCCGTGTTCGATTTCTATTTCGGGGTCGCAGCGATCGACAGTGGTCGCGCCGGGGAAGGCGTGCTCGCGCTCGAACGCTACGTTGCGAATTTTCCCGCCAACCTCGAGGCGCGGCTCGAGCTCGCACGCGGCTATTTCATCCTGGGCGAGGATCTGCGCGCGCGCGAGGAGTTCAACGAGGTACTCAAAGCCAAGCCCCCGACGCAGGTAGTTGCGAATATCGATCGCTACCTCGATGCGATCCGGGCGCGCGAATCGGCTTACCGCACCACTGCCGGCGCGTTCATCGAAATTGGCGGAGGCTACGACAGCAACATCAATGGCGGCGTCGGGAGTGCCAACGTCTTCGTGCCCAACCTCGGCCAGATCACGGTGGCTCCCGGCGGAGTCGAAACCGGTGCGAGCTTCGGCCAGGCGACGGTCGGAGTCAACCTGGTGCATCCCGTCGCCCCGGGTTTCGCGCTGTTCGGCTCGCTCGGCGCCGACTACAGGGCTTACAACAATAACAGCGATCTCAACCAAAACAACTACGGCATCCTGGGTGGAGTGTCCTATTTGAGGGAAAACGACCTATTCCGGGTCAGCGCTTCCTACAATACTTTGGACGTGGACAACGACCGCTTTCGCAATGTGACCGCCGGCACCGGCGAATGGACGCGCCAACTCGACGAGCTGCAGGCGCTCACCGGCTTCGTGCAGTACGCTGATCTGGATTACGACGGTGTGAACAATGTGCGCGACTCGAGTCTCTATGGCGTCGGCGCCGGCTACCGTCGCGCTTTCATCGCACCCGCCGCGCCCCTGCTCAGCCTGAGCGCAAGCTACGCGAAGGAGGACAACCGCAAGGACTTTGACGAGCTCTCGCGCGACATCTGGAGCGCGCGCGCCGCTGTTGGCGTAACGCCTGCGCCCAAGTGGGCCCTGAGCCTGGGCGCCACCTATCAGTACAGTGCTTATGAAGCCGAGATTCCCCTGCTGGCGACGACCCGGCGCGACACGTACTACGCCGCGGACGTTGTCGCGAGCTACGCCTTCACGCGCAGCTTCAGCGCGCGCCTGGAGGGGCTATGGTCAAAAAACGACAGCAACATCGATCTGTTCGAGTACCGGCGCAACGTGGGGGCGCTCAAGTTCCGTTACGACTTCAAGTAAGGAGAAGCCCATGGTGCGAGGACTATTTCGCACGGTCACGATCCTGCTCATCATCGCCGCCGGCCCGGCGGCAGCGGCCGACATCGGGCGCGTGCTGCTCGCCACCGGCGAGGCGGTGGTGGTGCGCGACAAGCAGCTCTTCAGGCTGGTGCACAACTCCGCCATCCGGGACCGGGACGTGCTGCGCACCGGCCCCGCCAGCACGCTCCAGGTGCGCTTCATCGACGAGAGCATGCTCTCGATGCGCGAGAACAGCGAGATGCGCATCGACGAGTTCCGCTTTTCCGGCAAGGAGGATGGAAGCGAGCGCGGGTTCTTCAGCCTGCTGAAGGGCGGACTGCGCCAGGTAACCGGACTCGTCGGCCGCACCAACCACAAGAACTACCGGATGGACTCGATCGTTGGCACGATCGGGATCCGCGGCACCGACTTCGCCACCACGCTCTGCCAGCAGGATTGTCGCAATCCCGACGGAACGCTCGCCAGGGACGGCCAGTACACGCGCGTTATCGGCGCCTCCCACGGCACTAACCGGGTGACCTATTCCAATCAGATGCCCGAGCGCGAATTCGGCATCGGCGAGAGCTTTTTCGCCGCGGACTCTTCGACGGAACCGCAACGGCTGCTCGTGCCGCCTTCGTTCGTCGGCGTGGCGGTAGGCGGCGTTTCCAAGCCCCCCGCCGGGACCGGAATCGAGCAGCCCGCTGCCGGGGGAGCTCAGCAAGATCCCCGGGGCAGGTCGCGCCCTGGCCCACGGGACGTCCTGCCGCTAACCCTGACGGGCACGAAACCGGCTACCGACGGCTTCCTCGACCCGGTGACGAGCGTCACGGGCACGGCGAAGATGCAGACACCCCAGGTCTCGGCGGCCTTCGGTTTTATCCAAGCCTATGATTATAAAGGGAGTGGGCTCGACATCGGATTCTACGTCTCACCCTCCATGCTGAGCTTGTCGGGCGGTCGGTCGGGGGCGACGCTCACCGCATACAACATTCCAGCGGGCACCACGTTGACGTACCAAAGCCCGAATTCGTTCCCGGTCGCGGAAACCGGCGTTCTCACCGGAACGGTGGTGGACACAGGCTCCGTGCCCTCCATCAACACGCACTGGGGCCGGTGGACAAGCGGCAACTTCACCGATCTGAACGGAGCCTTCACGCTCGGGCCCGGGGGGACGGGAATGCACTACATGCTGGGTGATCTCGCGCCCCCGGACGTTGTCGCGTCGAAGACCGGCACTTTTTCATTCAACCCGATTGGAGGCACGACTCCGACGAACAATCTGGGCGAGACGGCCTCCTCGTTCAACTATCCCACGCTCAGCATCAACTTCACTTCGAGGGCCGCAAGTCTGGGTGGATTCAACTGGATATTCCCGTCCAATAACTGGAGCTTTTCGCCGGGTAGTGCCAACGTCGTCATCAAGGCGCAAGGCGCCGGAATCCAGGGCTCATACACGGGCGGGGGCTGCACGGGCACCGGGTGCGGCGTGAGTGTCCCGACCGCGATCACGCTTGGCGTCTCGGGCACCTTCTTCGGTATGAAGGGCAATGATGTGGGCATGGCGTTCGGCGCGACCGCCGGCAGTGCGACCGCCGCGGGCGTGCAGCTCTACTCCTGCTCGCCATCCTGCTGAGCGCAGCCTCTCTCACACCTCGCGCCGCTCGAGCACGGCCTGCGCCAGCGTTCCGCTGTCGACGTGCTCGAGCTCGCCGCCGACCGGAAGCCCCCGGGCGATGCGGCTCACGGTGAGGCCCCGGGCGCGCAGCGCTTCTCCCAGGAAATGCGCGGTCGCCTCGCCCTCCACCGTGAAATTGGTGGCAAGGACGACTTCGCGCACCTCGCCATCGGTCGCGCGCCGGATCAGGCGGTCGACATGGATTTCCCTGGGGCCGATGCCATCGAGCGGCGAGAGCGCGCCCATCAGCACGAAATACAGCCCCTGGTAGCACTGCGCCTGCTCCATCATGAGCAGGTCGCCGGGCGTCTCCACCACGCACAGCAGCGCCCGGTTGCGCCGCGGCGAGCTGCACAACTCGCATACCGTGGCCTCGGCGTAGCTGTTGCACTGCTCGCACTGGCGGATCTTCGCGAGCGCCTGCGTGAGCGCGGCCGCCAGGCGCGCCGCGCCGGCCTGGTCGCGCTGCATCAGATGGAATGCCGTGCGCTGCGCCGACTTCGGCCCCATACCGGGCAGGCAGCGAAGAGCGGATATCAGCGCCTCGAGCGATGACGAGGTCTTCATCCTAGAACGGCAGCTTCATCCCTGGCGGCAACGGCAGGCCCGCGGTCACCCCCGCCATCTTTTCCTGGGTCATCGCCTCGACGCGCCGGGCGGCGTCGTTGACCGCGGCGGCAACCAGGTCCTCCAGCATTTCCCGGTCGTCCGCGAGCAGGCGGGGGTCGATCACGACGCGCCGCACTTCGTGGCGGCCGGTCATGACGACCTTCACCATGCCGGATCCCGCCTGGCCCTCGATTTCCATGGCTGCGAGCTCGCCCTGCAGCTTCTTCATGTTGTCCTGCATCTGCTGCGCCTGCCTCATCAGGTTGCCGATTCCGCCTTTCATTCCGGGCTCCGTAATTACTGTTTACCGTCTGACGATTGTGGTGCCGGCTTGATCGTGGATTCGATCACACGCGCGTCGAACCCTTCCACAAGCTCGCGCACGAAGGGGTCGCGCTCGATTCCGGCAATGGCTTGCTCCTGGCGCTGCTGGCGGTGCCTGTCGGCAATGGCGGCGGGCGCACCACCGGCATCCGGCACGACCTGGATCGCGACCCTCAGGGGGGCGCCAACGTGCTGCTGGAGCGCCGCCTTCAGCCGCTGCTGGAAGGGCCCGTCGAGCAGATGCTGGTGGGCTTGCGCGATCCGCAGTTCGACGCGCCCCGCGTCGCGGTTAACCAGCTCGCAATGCTGCGCAAGCACGCGTGCCATGCCGGTCAGTCCGAGCTGCTCGACTGTTTGCTGCCAGTCCCCGTCATCGCGGTTTTTTTTTGGGCCGGCGGCCGGTGCCGGCACGCCCGACGCGCGCGCCGCGCTGGAACCCTCCACCGCGGTCCCCTGCCCGGCGGGAGCGAACGCCAGCATCCTCAGCAGCGTCATGGTGAAGCCGGCCTGCTCGTCCGGCGCGAGGCCGATGTCGCCCCGTCCCTGGATCGCGATCTGGTAATGAAGCTGGAGGTCGTCCGCGGGAAAGCAACCGGCCAGCTCGTTCAACGTGTCGCGATCCGGATCATCCGCGCCGATCGTCTCCGGCACCGCCTGCGCAAGCGACAACCGGTGCAGCAACGACGCGAGGTCCTGCAGCGCCGCATCGAAGGACAGGCTGCGCTCTGCCATGCGCTCCGCTTCCGCCACCAGGGTGGCGCCATCGCGCGCCGCCAGCGCCCTCAGGATCGAATAGAGGTGGTCCTGTCCGATCACACCGAGCATGGCTCGCACCGAGTCCTGCGCCACGGCTCCCCCGCCATGCGCGATCGCCTGATCGAGCAGTGAGAGGGCGTCGCGCAAGCTGCCCTGGGCGGAACGCGCGATCAACGGCAACGCTGCGGGCTCGCAGCGGATACCTTCCGCTTCCAGGATATGCTGCAGTCGGCTCGCGATCTGCTGCTGCGGGATCCGCTTCAGGCTGAACTGCAGACAGCGCGACAGCACGGTCACTGGCACTCGCTGGGGCTCGGTGGTGGCGAGGATGAACTTGACGTGCTGCGGCGGCTCCTCCAGCGTCTTCAGCATGGCGTTGAAGGCGCTGCGCGAGAGCATGTGCACTTCATCGATGATGTAGACCTTGTAGCGGCCCGCGGTCGGCGCGTAGAGCGCGTTCTCCAGGAGCTCGCGCATGTTGTCCACCTGGGTGTTGGAGGCGGCATCGAGCTCGAGCAGGTCGACGAAGCGGCCGCCGTCGATCTCCGTGCATGCAGTGCAGCGGCCGCACGGAGTCGGGGTCACCCCGGTTTCGCAATTGAGCGCCTTGGCGATGATGCGCGCGAGCGTGGTCTTGCCCACGCCGCGCGTGCCCGTGAAGAGATAGGCGTGGTGAAGCCGCTGCTGCGCGAGCGCGTTCTCGAGCGCCCGCACCACGTGCTCCTGGCCCACCAGCTCGGCAAACGTCCGGGGGCGCCACTTGCGGGCGAGAACCTGGGTCATCTAAATAGGGAGGCGAGCCTTACCCCCGGCACTTGCAAAGAATAGCTGTGGCTGCTTCCTTCCGGACCTGACCAGGTTCACTACCATGCAATGCGGGGAGGCCCGCCGTAAGCAAATCGTAAGTATTATCGCATGACGGCCGTTGCGTGCGCCCCCGCGACCCCTGCGCCTTTACAAGCGCGCCGTAAAATGATTCCATTTTAGTCGATTCCGGTGTCCACTGGTTTTGTGGCGCCCGCTGTCGGGGCGTCCGCCGCATCGCAGGTCGCGCTTTTCAAAGGGGGATCGCAATGGCAAGCAAGAAACAACCGCTCCGCCGGGCCCAGCCGCAGCAGGGCGCCGACGTTTCCGAGGCGCAGATCGCGGTGCATTGGCGCGAGGAGGGCTATTTCCCGCCGCCGGCGAGCTTCGTTGCCCAGGCCAACCTGGCCGACGCCGGCATCTTCAAGCGCTTCTCGCTCGACAAGTTCCCCGAGTGCTACAAGGAATTTGCGGACCTGCTCGACTGGTATAAACGCTGGAAGAAGACCCTCGACACCAGCACCCCCCCCTTCTGGCGGTGGTTTGTCGGCGGCGAGATCAATGCCTGCTACAACTGCGTGGACCGGCACCTCGCCAAGCACAAGAACAAGACAGCGATTCATTTCGTGCCGGAGCCGGAGAACGAGGCGACCGAGCACGTCACCTACCAGGAACTCTACGTCCGCGTCAACGAGTTCGCAGCCCTGCTGCGTGACTTCTGCGGTCTCAAGTCGGGCGACCGGGTAACTCTGCACATGCCGATGGTAGCGGAGCTCCCGATTACCATGCTCGCGTGCGCGCGGCTCGGTGTCATTCACTCCCAGGTATTCAGCGGCTTCAGCGGCAAGGCCTGCGCAGACCGCGTCTCGGATTCCGAGAGCCACGTGCTGATCACGATGGACGGCTACTACCGGGCGGGCACGCTCCTCGACCACAAGGAAAAAGCAGACATCGCGGTCGCCGAAGCCGCCAAGGACGGGCACAAGGTGGACAAGGTGCTCGTCTGGCAGCGCTACCCCGGCAAGTACTCGAGCCCGACTCCCCTCGTGCAGGGACGCGACTTCGTCGTCAACGAACTCCTCAAGCAGTTCCGCGGCAAGCGAGTGGAACCGGCGCGCCTGCCGGCCGAGGCGCCGCTTTTCCTCATGTACACGAGCGGCACCACCGGCCGACCCAAGGGCGTGCAGCATTCTACCGGCGGCTACCTCGCCTATGCCGCGTGGACCTCGAAGTACGTGCAGGACATCCACCCGGAGGATGTCTACTGGTGCATGGCGGACATCGGCTGGATCACCGGCCATTCCTACATCGTCTACGGCCCACTGGCGCTCGCCGCCTCCTCAGTCGTTTTCGAGGGCGTGCCGACCCATCCCGACGCGGGACGGCCCTGGCGCATCGCGAAGGACCTGGACGTCAACATCTTCCATACCTCACCCACGGCGATCCGCGCGCTGCGGCGCGCCGGGCCGGATGAGCCGGCGAAGTACGACTACCATTTCAAGCACATGACCACGGTGGGGGAGCCGATCGAGCCCGAGGTCTGGCGGTGGTACCACAAGGTCGTCGGCAAGGGCGAGGCGGTAATCGTTGACACCTGGTGGCAGACCGAGACCGGAGGTTTCCTGTGCAGCACGATGCCGGGCATCCACAAGATGAAGCCCGGCAGCGCGGGGCCGGGAATCCCCGGCATACACCCGGTGATCTACGACGACGAGGGCGACGAACTGCCTGCCGGATCGAACCGGGCGGGCAACATTTGCATCCGCAATCCCTGGCCCGGCATCATGCAGACCATCTGGAAGGATCCGGACCGCTTCGTCAAGCAGTATTACTCCCGCTACTGCAAGAACCCCAAGAGCAAGGACTGGCGCGACTGGCCCTACATGGCGGGCGACGGCGCGGTGGAAGCCAAGGACGGCTACTACCGCATCCTCGGCCGCATCGACGACGTGATCAACGTCGCGGGACACCGGCTGGGCACCAAGGAAATTGAATCTGCAGCGCTGACAGTCGCCGAAGTGGCGGAGGCGGCGGTCGTGCCGGTCGCCGATCAGATCAAGGGCAAGGTTCCCGACCTCTACGTTTCCCTGAAGCCGGGCCTGCAGGCATCCAAGGAGCTCGCGGACCGGATCTCGGGCGCGGTCGTGTCGGAGATTGGACCGATCGCACGGCCGCGCCACGTGGTAATCGTTCCCGACATGCCCAAGACGCGGTCGGGCAAGATCATGCGGCGGGTGCTCGCGGCAATCTCGAACCGCCAGGATCCGGGCGACGTTTCGACGCTTGCCAATCCCGAGGTTGTCGACAAGATCAAGGACCTCGGCAAGTAGCTCCGGTCCGACTGCGACCAGTCGGTTTTGGAGCCGACATCGAGTAAGATGGTGCCTCACCGCGCGGGGCACGCATGATCCGACCAAGCATCAAGGGACAACGCCTCGTGGCGCTGTTCCTGCTGGGCTTCCTGCTGCTTAACTACCCCCTGCTCAACCTGTTCGCCGGGCCGGTCCGGATATTCGGCATCCCGATCCTTTACGCCTACGTATTCGCGGTGTGGGCGCTGCTGATCGGTCTCATGGCCCTCGTCGTCGAAAAAGGCGAGGACTAGCACCCGCCCGACAGGCCCCTCGCGCCGGCCATGCTCACCGCCCCCCTCATCGTCATCGCCTCGTTTGCCTACGTTGGACTGCTGTTCGCAATTGCGTACTACGGGGATAAGCGGGCGGACGCGGGACGCAGCATCATCGCGAATCCCTACATCTACGCCCTCTCGCTCGCGGTTTACTGTACCTCCTGGACCTTCTATGGCAGCGTCGGCCGCGCGGCAACGAGCGGCATCGGGTTTCTGCCGATCTATCTCGGCCCCACCCTGATGGCGGCGCTGTGGTGGTATGTGATGCTGAAGATCATCCGCATCAGCAAGCAGAACCGCATCACCTCCATCGCCGACTTCATCGCCTCGCGCTACGGCAAAAGCCAGATGCTCGGGGGGCTGGTGACGATCATCGCGGTGATCGGGATCATCCCGTACATCGCGCTCCAGCTTAAGGCGATCTCCAACACCTTTACGATCATCCTGCAGTACCCGAACCTGGCGCCCGCCGAGCACGTGGGCACGCCGCTGTTTCTGGGCGACAACACCTTCTATATCGCAATGCTGCTCGCCGCCTTCACCATTCTCTTTGGCACCCGCCATCTCGACGCCACGGAGCGCCACGAGGGGCTGGTAGCGGCAGTCGCGTTCGAGTCGCTCGTCAAGCTGCTCGCATTCATCGCCGTGGGGCTGTTTGTGACCTACTGGCTCTATGACGGCTTTGGCGACATCTTCGATCGCGCAGCACAGACTGCGGAACTGAGCGCTCTCCTCACGTTCGGAGGGGAAGTCGGCAATTACGCGACCTTTGCCTCGCTGACCTTGCTGTCGATGGCCGCGATCATGTTCCTGCCGCGCCAGTTCCAGGTGTCGGTGGTGGAAAACGTGGATGAGCGGCATCTCAACAAGGCGATCTGGCTGTTTCCCCTTTACCTGCTGGCAATCAACATCTTCGTGCTGCCGATTGCGCTCGGCGGACTCATGCACTTTCCCAGCGGCACGGTTGATGCCGATACATTCGTGCTCACACTTCCCATATCCGAGCGAGTGCCCTGGCTAACGCTGTTCGCCTTCGTCGGAGGACTTTCCGCGGCGACCGGGATGGTGATCGTGGAAACCATAGCGCTCTCGACCATGGTGTGCAACGACCTCGTCATGCCGGTGGCGCTGCGCGCGAGATCGCTGCGGCTCACCGAGAGGCGCGACCTCTCGGGCCTGCTGCTCGGCATCCGCCGAGGCGCGATCGTGCTGATCCTGATGCTGGGTTACCTTTATTTCTACCTGGCGGGCGAAGCGTACGCGCTGGTATCGATCGGCCTGATCTCGTTCTCCGCCGTAGCGCAATTCGCGCCCGCGATCATCGCCGGCATTTTCTGGAGAGGCGGCACGCGCGACGGCGCGGTGTGCGGCCTCGCGGCCGGCTTTCTGGTCTGGACCTACACGCTGCTGCTCCCCTCCTTCGCGAAATCGGGCTGGCTCCCGATCGACTACCTCGAGCAAGGGCTGTTCGGCATCGACCTTCTCCGTCCGCAACAGCTCTTCGGGCTCGAGGGTTTCGACGCCGTCACGCACTGCCTGTTCTGGAGCATGCTCGCCAACATCGGCGGTTATATCGCCGTTTCGCTCGCCCAGCGACCCAGTGCCGCGGAGCACGGGCAGGCGACGGTGTTCGTCGACGCCTTCAGGCAGTCCGGCGCGACGGCGGGGCCGCGCTTGTGGCGCGGCAGCGCATCGGTGAACGATCTCCTCGCGCTGCTCGGCCGCTTCCTGGGACCGGAACGCGCGCGCGAGACCTTCGAGTCCTACGCGCGCAGCCGGGGCGCGCGATCGGTCGAGTCGCTCGCCGCGGACGCGAGCCTCGGGCATCACGCCGAGTCGCTCCTCGCCGGGGCGATCGGCAGCGCCTCGGCGCGGGTAATGGTGGCGTCGGTGGTGGAGGAAGAGCCGTTGGGGCTCGACGAGGTGATGAACATCATCGACGAAGCCTCCCAGGTGCTCGCCTACAGCCGCCAGCTCGAACAGAAGTCGCGCGAGCTCGAGGCTGCAAGCCAGAATTTGCGCGACGCCAACCAGCGCCTGCAGGAGCTCGACCGGCTGAAGGACGACTTCATCTCGACCGTGACGCACGAGTTGCGCACCCCCCTCACCTCGATTCGCGCGTTTTCCGAGATTCTCCGCGACAACCCCCGCCTCGACGACGCCCAGCGCGCCCAGTTCCTGGGAACCGTCATCAAGGAGTCCGAGCGGCTGACGCGCCTCATCAATCAGGTGCTCGACCTCTCCAAGATCGAATCTGGAAACGCGGAATGGCATTCGAGCGAGATCGACATGCGCGAGGTGGTGGACGACTCGGTGTCCGCAGTGAGCCAGATGTTCAAGGAGAACGGCGTCCAGCTCGACGTCCGTCTGCCGCAGGAGCTTCCATCCATCGTCGCGGACCGCGACCGCCTGATGCAGGTGATGCTGAACCTGCTGTCAAACGCGGCGAAGTTCTGCAAGCGCCCCGGGGGCCGGGTCAGCATCGCGCTGGCGCGCCAGGACGGCTTCCTCCGAGTGGACGTCACCGATAACGGAATCGGCGTCAGCGAATCCGACAAGGAGATCATCTTCGAGAAGTTCCGCCAGGTCGGCGATACCCTGACCAACCGGCCCCAGGGCACCGGACTCGGGCTTCCCATCTGTCGCCAGATCATCAACCATTTCGGCGGCCGCCTGTGGGTGCAAAGCCAGCCCGGCGAAGGGGCGACGTTCAGCTTCACGCTGCCGTTCAATCCGGCGCTGCCGCAAGCACGCGCCGCCGCCTGAGGGGAACGGAACGCATGGCTAAACGGGTGCTGATCGCGGAAGACGAGCCGAACATCGTGACCTCGCTCGAGTTCCTGATGGGCCAGATCGGCTGCGATTACCAGACTGCCGTCAACGGCGAGGAGGCACTGCGGGCGGCTGCCGATTTCCGCCCGGACCTGATGCTGCTCGACGTCATGCTGCCGCTCAAGAGCGGTTTCGAGGTCTGCCAGACGTTGCGCGGAAACGAGGCGTTGCGAAAGATCAAGATCATCATGCTGACCGCCAAGGGCCGCGAGACCGAAGTCGCGAAGGGACTTGCGCTCGGCGCCGACGCCTACATCACCAAGCCCTTTGCCACGCGCGAGCTGCTCGATACGGTGAAGCGCCTGCTCGGCGAGTGACCCGGTTATGATCGCGGTGCCACGGGCCCGGTTCGTCGCGGTCTGGTTCGCGTGCTTTGCGCTGCTCGCGGCCGCCGCGGCCGGCGCACTATTCCTCGTGCACGCAGCGCTCGCTCCGGACCAGAAGCGAGCATTCGCCCGCATGCTGGAAGCGGGCGGGAATGATCTCTTCGTGCTGGGCGTGATCCTCCTCGTGGTGAGCGGTTTTGTGGCGGCCGGACTCGTGCGCGTGTTCCTCGTGCCGGTGGGCCGGCTCGCCGAGTCCACCCGCCTCATCGCCGCCGGCAACCCCGCGTACCGCGCCGCATTCGAGGGGCCCGCCGAAGTCCGCGCGCTCGCCCTCGCAGTAAACGCGCTGGCCGACCGGCACGAGATATCGGCGAACAACGTGCAGGAACAGATCCGCCAGGCGCGCGCCGATCTCGATGACGAGAAAAGCCGTCTCGCCGCGCTGATGTCCGAGCTGGCGAGCGGGGTAGTCGTGTGCACAGTCGAGGGACGCATACTGCTCTACAACGAGCACGCCCGGCAGATCTTCTCCGGCACCGACGTGCCCGGATTCATCGGGCTCGGGCGATCACTGTTCTCGCTTCTCGACCGGCACCTCGTCGTGCACGCGCTGGATCAATTGCGCCACCGCGTCGCCGACGGTGAGCTGCGACCGGTATCGGTTTTCCTTGCGTCCCCGGGCCCGGAGCTTCTCCTGCGCGTGCGTATGGCGCCGGTGATGGGAGCCACGGGCGGACCGGGCGAGCCGAGCGGTTTCCTGCTGTTGATGGATGACGTCGGCGGCGAGGTGGCGTTGTTCGAACAGCGCGACCTCCTGCTCGAGCAACTGATCCAGAGCGCCCGGGCTGCACTCGGCAGCATCCGCGCCGCGGCGGAGAATCTCGAGAGCTTCCCGCAGATGGGTCCGGAGCGGCAGGCCCAGTTCGCCGCGATCATCAGCGCGGAGGCGCACCGGCTCACCGCGCACCTCGAACGCGCGACGCGTGGACACTCCGACCTGGTGCGAAGCCTGTGGTCCCCCGAGCATATGCGGGCAGCGGACCTCGTGGCAGTCGCCCGCCGCCGCATCCAGGAGCATTTGGGACTTGCAACTGCGACGGGCGAAATCGATGAGTCGCTGTGGGTAAGCGCCGACAGCTACGCGATGGTGCAGGCACTCTCCTACGTGGTGCGCCGGGTCCGGGACGAGCTCGACGGAAGCGACGTGTATTTTCACGCTACCCAAAGCGGCCGTTACGCGCGCATCGACGTGCAGTGGATGCGAGGCCGCTCGCCGGGGGCAGGCACGACGGATTGGGAAACGGATCCGCTTACCACCGGCGGTGAGGCAAGCCCGCTCACGCTTCGCGAGGTGCTCGGACGCCACCGCGCCGAGGCGTGGTGCGAGGACGGCGCCGGAGGTGCCGGGGGCCGGTTCCGCATGTTGCTGCCGCTGATGGAACCGGTACGCGCGTTTCACGCTCCGTTGCAGCCGAGTCGGCCCGAATATTACGACTTCGACCTCTTCAGCCAGCCCGGTTCCGAACGCGAACTGGACGATCGCAAGTTGACCGAGCTCGCCTATACCGCCTTCGACACCGAAACGACCGGGCTCGAGCCCGGATCCGGCGACGAGATCATCTCGATCGGGGCGGTGCGCCTGCTGAACGGACGGGTGCTCGCCGCGGAAACGTTCGACCGGCTGGTGGACCCGCGGCGCCCGCTCAACGCCGCTTCCGCGAAAATTCACGGGATCAGCGCCGAAATGCTGGCGGGCCAGCCTACGATCGACAAAGTACTGCCCGCGTTCCACCAGTTCTGCGAGGACACGGTACTCGTCGGCCACAACGCCGCCTTCGATATGCGCTTCCTGCAGCTGAAGGAAGCAGCAACCGGGCTGCATTTCACCCAGCCGGTGCTCGACACACTGCTGCTTTCCGCAGTGCTGCATCGCGACCTCGGCGAACACCAGCTGGAAACCATCGCCGCACGCCTTGGCGTCAGCGTGACGGGCCGCCACACCGCGCTGGGGGACGCCATGCTCACCGGCGAGATCTTCCTGCGCATGATACCGTTGCTCGCCGAGCGCGGCATCGTCACCCTGCGCCAGGCGCGCGAGGCATCGCAACGGACCTTCCATGCCCGAATCCGCTATTGACTCGATGGCCTCGCCTTTGTCGCGCGTCGTACGGCGCGATCCGGTCGCGTGCGGACCGGCGGAGCGCGTCTCCGCCGCGATCGCGAAGATGAGAAGCGAGGCTATCGGCTCCATGATCGTGGTCGACGCGGCAAACGCTCCGCTTGGCATCCTGACGCTGCGCGACGTGGTGGATCGCGTTGCACTGGAACCCGGAGCGCTGGACGCTCCCATCGCGCAAGTGATGACACCCCATCCGGTTACCCTGCCGGTGCAGGACACCGCATACGCGGCTGCGCTGGCCATGATCCGGCACGGCGTGCGGCACATCGTGCTTGTGGACGGCGGCCGCCTCGCGGGGGTGGTGTCGGAGCGCGACCTTTTCGGACTGCAGAGCACCGGGGTGAGACGCCTCTCGACCGCGATCCGGGGCGCCCGCGACCTTTCGGCCATCACCCAGTTCGGGACGGACATCCGCGACCTCGCCTGCCGCATGGTTGTGCAGGGTGCCGCTGTGGGTCCGCTGACGGCATTTATCGCGTCGCTCAACGACCTGCTGACCGAACGCATCGTGGAGCTCGAGTTGCAGGCTGCGGGCACCCGCGGTCTGCGCTGGTGCTGGGTGGTCATGGGTAGCGAAGGTCGCTCCGAGCAGACGCTCCGCACCGATCAGGATAACGGTCTCATTTTCGAGCCCGCACCGGGGCAGAGCGTGCCGGAGGCCCGCGCGGCGCTACTGCCGGTCGCGCAGCACATCAACCAGGCGCTCGACCAGGCTGGCTACCGCCTGTGCCCGGGGGACATCATGGCCGGCAATCCGCAGTGGTGCCTCTCCCTCGACGAATGGCGTGCACGCTTCGAGCGCTGGATCGACAGCGGCAGTCCCGAGGCGCTCCTGCACGGGGCCATATTCTTCGACTTGCGGCCGCTGGCGGGGGAGCTTGCTCTCGGCCGCGAGCTGCGTTCGTGGCTCGCCGTCCACGCGCCGAAGAACCGGCGGTTCCTGCACCAGATGGCGGGCAACGCGCTCAAGAACCGCGCGCCCCTCAACTGGCTCGGGAAATTGCGCGCCGGCCCCGACGGGCGGATCGATCTCAAGCTGAACGGGGCGGCGCTGTTCGTCGACGCCGCCCGCATCTTCAGCCTCGCCTTCGGCATCGACGCATGCAACACCGAGCACCGGCTGCGGGCGGCGGCGCCGGTGCTGAAAGTGCCCGCGACGGAACTCGAGGCGTGGATCGCCGCCTTCCACCACATCCAAGGCTACCGACTCAAACGCCAGGCCGAGTGCCTGGCACAGGGACTCGTGCCGGACAATCGTGTCGACCCCCGCGCCCTCAACGATTTCGACCGCGCAGTGCTCGGAACCGCGCTGCAGCGTTCGCGCTCGTTGCAGCAGCGGGTCGCGCTGGATTACCAGATCTGAAGGGCAGCCTGCATCCTCAGTGATTGACGTAGTCGAGGATGTAGCCCTGCCCGTATTGCGTTCGCAACGTCACCCCGCCGCCGATGATCTTCCTGCGCAGCCGGTGCACGTAGACCTCGATCGCGTTATGGCTGACGCCCTTGTCGTAGCTGTAGAGCTGCTCGAGGATTTGCTCCTTGCTCACGACCCGCCCGAAGCGGCGCAACAGCACCTCCAGCACGCCCGCCTCGTGCGTCGACAGGGGCAGCGTCCGACCCTGGATCGAGGCCGAGCGCGTCACCGTGTCGAATCCCAATCCGCCGAAAAGAATCGTGGGGGCCGCCCCGCCCTGCTGCCCGCGGCGCAGCAGGGCCCGCACTCGCGCCTGCAGCTCATTCAGGCTGAACGGCTTCGCCAGGTAGTCATCGGCCCCCAAGTCGAGACCGAGCACCTTTTCCTCGGGCTTTTCCCGGCCGGACAGGATGAGCACGGGCAACGTCGTGTTGCGCCGCCGCAAGCGCCGCAAGACCTCGAACCCGTCGAGCTTGGGGAGCCCTAGGTCGAGGATGAGCAGACCGAAGACGTCCCCCTTCAGCGCCTCGTCGGCAGCTGCGCCATTCGCCACCCAGTCCACCGCATAGCCCGACTGCGCCAGCGAAAACTGCAGCGCTTCAGCGAGCGGCGCGTCATCCTCGGTGATGAGTATCCTCATCCCGCTTCCCCCCTCCCCCTGGCGCGTACATTTTAATTCCCCGATTCAGGATTTTGTAAGGTTTTTTCAATAGGATTGCTCGGAATACGAAAAAAGAACCGTAATACGGTAATACTATTGCGGCCGTGGCCTTCGTCGGCGCCTCGTCCGCACCACTCTACCGGGAGGGGCCATGGCTCAAATGACGCCCGCGCAACGCGACGCTTACTGGGCGAAGACATCGCGCCTGATGTGGACCATCATGGCGTGGTGGGTCTTCTTCAGTTTTGTGATTCCCGCCTTCGCCGTCCAGCTCAATACGATCACGATCGCCGGCTTCCCGCTCGGTTTCTACTTTGCCGCGCAGGGCTCGCTGATCTCGTACGTCGTGCTGTGCTTCTGGAACGCGAGCGCCCAGAACAAGATTGACCAAGAATTCGGCGTTGCCGAAGATTGAACGGGAGCGACCAGACTATGGGCATGCAAACCAGCAAGAGCTTCGTCGACAATCTCCCCAAGATCTACGGCGGCTACGCCGGGGGCTTCATCGGCTTCGTCATCCTGCTCGCGATCCTGGAGCAGATGGGCGTGCCGAACAGGATCATCGGCTACTGCTTCGTGTTCCTCACCATCGGCGTATACGCATACATCGGTATTCTCTCGCGCACCTCCGTGCTCTCGGAATACTACGTGGCCGGACGGGTGGTGCCGCCGTTCTTCAACGGTATGGCGACCGGCGCCGACTGGATGAGCGCCGCCTCGTTCATCTCGATGGCCGGGGGCCTGTACCTGCAGGGCTACGGCGGACTGGGCTACGTGCTGGGCTGGACAGGCGGCTACGTCCTGGTCGGCGTGCTGCTCGCGCCCTACCTGCGCAAGTTCGGTCAGTTCACGGTGCCCGACTTCCTCGGCGTGCGCTACGAAGGCAACGCCGCGCGCATCTGCGGCGTGATCGTGCTGTTCAGCGCGTCGTTCACCTACATCGTCGCGCAGACCTTCGGGATCGGCATCATCACCTCGCGTTTCCTCGGCATTCCGTTCGAGGTCGCGATCTTCGTCGGCCTGCTCGGCATCCTGGTGTGCTCGATGCTTGGCGGCATGCGCGCGGTGACCTGGACCCAGGTCGCGCAATACATCATCCTCATCATCGCCTACCTGACGCCCGTCGTCTGGCTGTCGACTCAGCTCTACGGTTTCCCGATTCCCGAGCTCACCTACGGGCAGGCATTGAACGAGATCGCCGAACTCGAGAAGAAGCTCGGCATCCTCAAGCCGCACGTCGGGGCCTACGTCGACGCCAAGGGCCAGTTCAGCTGGGTGGAGTTCAACAACTTCTGGGCGCTCACCTTTACCCTAATGGTCGGCACGGCCTCGCTGCCGCACATCCTGATGCGCTACTTCACCACGCCCAACGTCCGCGATGCGCGCACCTCGGTGGGCTGGAGCATCTTCTTCATCTTCCTGCTCTACTTCACCGCGCCGGCCTATGCCGCGTTCGCGAAGCGCGAGGTGTATCGCGACGTGATCGGCCAGCAGATTTCACAGCTGCCGGCGTGGGTGCAGAACTGGTCGCAGGTCGGCGGGCTGCTTACGATTAAGGACGCCAATGGGGACGGTATCCTGCAGCTGTCCGAGTTCATCATCAACCAGGACATCATCGTGCTGTCGATGCCGGAGATCGCGGGCCTGCCGTACGTGGTCTCCGGGCTGGTCGCGGCCGGCGGCCTGGCGGCGGCGCTTTCCACCGCCGACGGGCTGCTGCTCGCCATCGCCAACGCCCTCAGCCACGACGTCTATTACAAGCTGATCGATCCGAAGGCCACGACGGTGCGCCGCCTGGTCGTGGCGCGCGTCCTGCTCGTCGGCGTCGCGATCATCGGTGCAGCGGTCGCCGGTACGCGGCCCGCGGGGATCATCCAGATGGTGGCGTGGGCATTCTCGCTCGCTGCGGCAGGGTTGTTCGCACCGCTGGTGCTCGGCATCTGGTGGAAACGCACCACCGCGGCGGGCGCGATCGTCGGCATGATGAGCGGCTTCCTCGTGTGCGTCTTCTATCTCGTCGGCACGCGCTATTTCGACATGCCGCTCTGGTTCGGCATCCGCAATATCTCGAGCGCTTTGTTCGGGCTGCCGGTGGCGTTCATCGTCACTTGGGCGGTCAGCCTGATGACGCAGGCACCCTCGAAAGAGATGCAGGACTTCGTGGATTCGATACGCACACCCAAGGGCGAGCTCGCCTGGCTCAAGGGCCAGCAGCACGAATAAAAATTGCACGGTCCGCGTTTGCGAAAGGCCCGCGTGCTGCGGGCCTTTTCGTTTTCTGGAATAATGGTTCCTCCATGCCCGTGACAGCCCGTCAATTCATTTCCGTGGCATGCGCGCTGGCCCTTGCGTTTGCCCTCGGCGGTTGCGCCCGCGGCAAGGACGACCAGGCGGCCTACGACATCTGTCTGGCGGCAGCGAAGAAAGACCCGAAATACGCGAAAGCGGAGTTCGCCGCCCGGGAAAAAACGAATATCCAGGGCTCGACGGGCGACGCCGGCATCCGGGTCAACATTCCCTACCAGCTCGAAGGCAAGACGGGGCTGTACCAGTGCATCGCCGAGAAACAGCCCGACGGCACCTACAAGGTCACGTTTTGAGATGGGCTCTGGGCAAGTAGCTCTTTGACGAGTTCGGTGGCGCGCAGCCGCCCGCTCAGCTCCTGGCTCACCGCGATCATCCGGAACCGCACGGCGCCGTACACCACCTCTTCGTCGAGCTCCCGATAGCTGGTGTGGATGGGCAGCGTGTCGAAGAGCCGCCTGGCCGAGTGGTCGGCGACGTCGAGCGCCTGCCGCGGCGGACCGAGACTTGCCTCCCTGAAGCGCGACGTGAACGACGCCTGGGCCTCGGTCCAGCCGTCGGCCCGGTGTGCAGGCGGGGGCAGCGTGGCAAGGATTTCCGGGTAGAGGCCGGCGAGGCCAGCGCACAGGCGGGAATGTTCCCCGGTCCCGACGTGGGGCCGCAACTTTCCCTCGGCGACAATCATCAGATCTCCCAGAACGGCAGCGAACGAATCCCAGCGACAGCGGTCGAGCGCATCGAGGAACGGCTTTTCCGTGAACAGCGCGTAGCTTGCCAGCCCGGTCTTGCCGCGGCAGTAGTCGATGGCACATTTCTGGGCGATGAGCGCGGCACGCTCCGCAAGAAACGTCCGGAGCGCATCCGCCGTTGCGATCGGTGCCGGCCGCAGGCGCGCTTTCAGTCGCTTCCAGAGCCGTCCTACGGTGCCGGCGGCCGCGGGACCGCCGGTCGCGGTCTGTGAATCTGTCATGAGTCAGCTTCCTGGCTCGAAGTCGTAGCGCCGGTTGAGGGCGCGCTTCGCATGGTAGCGCAGACGCGCGTGCGGCAGTGTAAACTCGATCCCATGTCAGCCCAGGGCATCTGGTGGCCGTACTGGTATTTCCACTTCCCGAACTACGTCCTGGCGCTGCTGTTCTGGACGCTGATCGGGCGGTTCCTGTTCGAGCTCTTCCTGCCGCCGGACTCGCCCAACTACATCTTCCGCTGGTTCCGGCGACTCACGGACTGGCTCATGCGGCCGGTCGCCTTCATCACCCCCGCAATCGTTCCGCGCCTTGCGTTGTCGCCGATCGCCGCATTCTGGATCGCGATCGCCCGTGTCGTGTTTTTCGTCGCCCTTTTTGCCGCGGGCCACGTGCCGCGCGTGCCGGGAAATTGAGTCGGGGAAGCCATGCTCGATCGTCAGACCCTGCTGTTGATGATCATCGGCCTGTGTATCGTCAACGGGATATTCTCGCCCTACCTTAACATCACCATCCCGGTCAGCGCGGCGCTCATGCCGGAGCTCTTTCCACGCACGCCGGAATGGGTGCTGTTCTGGGGCTCGATATTGCTCTCGAGCGCGACGTTGCTTTTCAGCGGTGTGCCCGCGGCGCTCTACGAGCGCCTCATCGATTCCGACACCGAGAGCACCGTGTCAATGTGGGTCTGGCTGGGCGGAGCCCTGTTGCTGTCGGCTCCCGGCGTGGCGAGATTTATCTAGGTCATCGCGGTCTCCCTGACGAACTCCGACCGGCGGGATGATGCCGTCGATCTGCTAAAATTCGCCCACCGCGGAGAGGTGGATGAGTGGTTTAAGTCGCACGCCTGGAAAGCGTGAGTACGGCGAAAGCCGTACCGCGGGTTCGAATCCCGCCCTCTCCGCCAAGATGTGAGGCCTCCACGAGGCCTGACATCTTGGCAAGAGGGACGGATGAGAACCTTTCGGTTCGACAACGCGAGGTCCGGGGGACGTCGCGTTGGACGCCGGACCGTTTTGAGGTCGGGCGGTCCCGAGCCGGAGTTTGGCGAGGGATGCGCAGATCGCGGATGCAACGCGAGATGCGCACAATCCCGCCCTCTCCGCCAGAAGCGTTCCTGATATAGTCTGACGGCAAGCCTTTCGGGGAAGGAAATTCGATGGCGGGGATTTCTCGAGCGGAGGCGCGCCGCATCGTCGAGCAAGTGCGCCGATCGCCTGCGACGCGCGTCAAGGTGGCGGTCTCCGACACTGATGGCGTGCTGCGCGGCAAGTACCTCCACAAGGAAAAGTTCCTCTCGGCCGTCGAGTCGGGCTTCGGCTTCTGCAACGTGGTCTTCGGCTGGGACGCGAACGACCAGTGCTACGACAACACCACCTGGACCGGCTGGCACACGGGCTTTCCCGACGCGCTCGTGCAGCTCGACCTTTCCACCTTCCGGCGCGTGCCCTGGGACGACAACGTGGCGTTCTTCCTCGGCGAATTCGTCGAGGCCGACGGCAGGCCGCTCCCCGTCTGCCCGCGCCAGCTCTACAAGCGCGTGCTCGCGCGCGCGGAAAAGATGGGCTTCCAGGTGCTCGCGGGCGTGGAATACGAGTGGTTCAATTTTCGCGAAACGCCGCAAAGTTTCGCCGCCAAGGGCTATGTCCGCCCCGAGCCGATCACCCCGGGCATGTTCGGCTATTCGCTCATCCGCGCGGGACAGAACCAGCCGTTCTTCCGCGCTCTCATGGAGGAGATGCCGGCGTTCGGGGTACCGGTCGAAGGCCTGCACACGGAGACCGGTCCGGGCGTCTACGAGGCAGCGATGCTCTATGCGCCCGGGATCGAAGCGGGCGACCGCGGCATCCTCTTCAAGCAGGCGGCGAAAGAGATCGGCAGCCGCTTCGGCATCATGCCGAGCTTCATGGCGAAGTGGAACACGCAGTATCCGGGGTGCTCCGGCCACCTTCACCAGAGCCTGTCGGATGGCAAGCGCAACCTGTTCTACGACGCGCGCCATCCGCACCGTATGTCGAAGCTCTTCGAGAGCTACCTCGCGGGGCAGCTCGCGCTGCTGGAGGACATCCAGGCGATGTATGCGCCGACGGTGAACAGCTACAAGCGGCTGGTCGACGGCATGTGGGCACCGGTGAAGCGCAGCTGGGGCGTGGACAACCGCACCGCGACGCTGCGTGTCATTCCCGGCTCGCCCAAGTCCACGCGGCTCGAGTCGCGCTGCCCCGGCGCGGATATCAATCCCTACATCGCGCTCGCGGCTTGTGTCGGCGCGGGATTGTGGGGCATCGAGAAGAAACTCAGGCTCAAGGACGCGCCGCTCACGGGCGACGCGGCGAAGGCGGCGAAGATCCCGCGCCTGCCGCGCAACCTGATGGAGGCGACTGCAAACCTCAAACGCTCGGCGGCCGCGCGCGAGCTTTTCGGCGAGTCCTTCGTGGACCACTTCGTGCGCACGCGCGAGTGGGAGTGGCGCCAGTTCCAAGACGCGGTGACCGACTGGGAGCTGAAGCGCTATTTCGAGATCATCTGATGGCGGTCCACACGTTCGCATTTCCGACCGCGATCCACTTCGGGCCGGGTGCAAGGAAGCTCGTCGCAGCGCATCTCAAGAAAGCGGGTTGCAAGCGACCCGTTGTCGTCACCGACAGGGGCATCGCCGCGCTCCCGATGCTGGCCGACTTCGTCGCCACGCTCGAGGGGCTCGACGCGAGCGTGTACTCGGGCGTGGAAGGCAACCCGGTCGCCGCGCAGGTGCGCGCGGGCGTGGATGCATATCGGGCACACCGCGCCGACGCGGTGGTGGGCTTCGGCGGCGGGGCCGCGCTCGACGTGGCGAAGATGGTCGCGCTCATGGCGGTGCACCCGGGCGACGTGCTCGAGTACGCGTGGGACCACCCCGGGGTGCGGCCGATCGAGAAGCCGCTGCCGCACTTCGTCGCGTTGCCCACGACTGCAGGCACCGGCAGCGAGGTCGGACGCTCCTCGGTCATTTCGGAGGACGCGACGCACGTAAAGCGCATCGTATTCTCACCCGCACTCCTTGCGAAGGCCGTGTTCGCTGACCCGGAGCTGACGCTCGGCCTCCCCGCACCCGTCACCGCGGCGACCGGGATGGATGCCCTCACCCACAATATCGAGTCGTATCTCTCCTCGGCGTACCATCCGGTGTGCGACGGCATCGCGCTCGAAGGCACGCGCATTGCCGCACACGCGCTGCCGCTGGCCGTAAAGCAACCG
Source organism: Burkholderiales bacterium (assembly GCA_035456985.1). Taxonomy (GTDB): domain Bacteria; phylum Pseudomonadota; class Gammaproteobacteria; order Burkholderiales; family SG8-41; genus SG8-41. The sequence continues at coordinate 27,263 of DATICE010000248.1, forward strand.
CGGAACCTGCAGGCGCGCAGCGACATGCTCATGGCCTCGATGATGGGCGCGATCGCATTCCAGAAAGATCTCGGCGCGGTTCACTCCTGCGCCCACGCGCTCTCCACCGTCGCCGGCCTGCACCACGGGCTCGCGAATGGCGTGATGATCGACCACGTCATGCGCTTCAATCGTGAAGCCGCCGCGTCGAAGATGGACGAACTCGCGCGGGTCGCCGGCGTGGCGGACCTCGTCGCGTGGCTCACCGAGCTCAAGGCGGACCTCGGCATCCCGGCAAGGCTCGGGGCCCTCGGCGTCAAGAAGGAGCATCTGCCGCGGCTGGTCGAGATCGCGCTCGCCGATATCTGCCACCAGACCAACCCGCGCTCCTGCACGAAGCAGGACTTCCAGACCCTCTTCGCCGACGCGTTATGAAGCGGCGGCTTCGGATCGGCGTCTCGGCGCGCATCCAGTACGGCGATGCGTCGAAGCTCGGATACCTCAAGAAGAACCTCTATTTCCTCGAGCAGGCCTTCGCGCGCTGGCTGCAATCGGCGGGCGTGCTGGTCTACCTCGTCCCCGACGTCGTGGACCGCGCTTCGAGCGCGCTCACGCTGGCCGACTACGCGCAGGAGCTGGACGGGTTCGTGTTGCAGGGCGGATCCGACATCTCGCCGCAGACATATGGCGAGGCGCCGCTCAGGCGCGAGTGGGGCGGCGACCCCGAGCGCGACCGTTACGAGCTCGAACTCCTCAATCGGTTTCTCGACGCGAAAAAGCCCGTGCTGGGCATCTGCCGCGGCCTGCAGCTCATCAGCGTCGCGCTCGGCGGCACGCTCTACCAGGACACCGAGACGCAGAAGCCCGGTGCCCAGGCGCACCGCGACGCCGCGGTGTACGACGACAAGTACCATTACGTCGAGATCCTTCCCGGAACGAGGCTCGCCGCGCTCTACCCGGGCGTGTCGCGGGTGAAAGTAAACTCGATCCACCACCAGGCAGTGAAAGGACTCGGCGCGGGCCTCGCGATCGAGGCGCGCTCACTCGAGGACGACGTGATCGAGGCGGCGCGGCTCGCGGGTCCGCAATACGTCGCGGGCGTACAGTGGCACCCCGAGTTCCTGCACGGCCGCGGCGACGGCGTGCTCGATTCCGCGCCACTGCTGGGCGATTTTCTCCAGGCTGCGCGTGAAAATTCTCAATCCGGCTGACGGCTCCCCGCTCGCCGAGATCGCCGAGGACTCGGCAGCAGCGATTGCGGAAAAATATTCCCGGACGCGCGCGGCGCAGCCTGCCTGGGCGGCGACGTCACTTGACGCGCGCCTCCACGCGATCCGGCGCTTCAAAGACGAGGTCACGCGCCGCAAGCCCGATCTCGCGCGCACGCTTACGCGCGAGACGGGCAAGCCGATCCGCCAGTCGCGCAACGAGCTCGACGCGCTCGCCGGCCGACTCGATTTCTTCCTCGAGCACGCGGCGCGCGCACTCGCGTCCGAAACGGTGCTCGAGGAGCCGACACTGCGCGAGCGCATCACGCACGAGCCGCTCGGCGTCGTGGCGAATGTTTCGGCCTGGAACTACCCCTACTTCGTCGGCTCGAACGTTTTCGTTCCCGCACTCCTTGCGGGAAACGCCGTGCTCTACAAGCCTTCGGAATTCGCTTCGCTCACGGGCCTTGCGATCGGCGAGATGATGCGGACGGCGGGCATCCCCGGGGACATCTTCACGGTGGTGAGCGGCGCGGGCGCGTCGGGCGCGGCGCTCGTCGCACAGGCAGTGGACGGCGTGTTCTTCACCGGCTCCTACGCGACGGGCACGCGGATTGCCGCGGCCTGTGCGCCGCGCATGGTGAAGCTGCAACTCGAATTGGGCGGCAAGGACCCCGTCTACGTCTGCGAGGACGCCAGCGTCCAGACCGCCGCCGAATCCCTCGCCGACGGCGCGATGTACAACGCGGGGCAGAGCTGCTGCTCGGTGGAACGCATCTACGTGCACGAGCGCCTTCACGACCGGTTCGTGGATGCTTTCGTCGCCACCGTGAAGGGCTACCGGTGCGGCGATCCGATGGACGAGGCGACCTACCTCGGGCCGCTCGCGCGTGCGCCGCAGTTGGCCGTGCTCGAGCGCCAGATTGCGGACGCCGTCGCCAAGGGTGCGAAGCTGCTGCTGGGCGGCAAGCGCATTGCGCGGCCCGGCAACTGGTTCGAGGCGACTGTGCTCTCCCGCGCGGACCACACGATGGAGCTGATGCGGGAGGAAACCTTCGGCCCTGTGATCGGCATTCAGAAGGTCGCGGACGACGCGGAGGCCGTGCGGCTCATGAACGACACCGAGTACGGGCTGACTGCGGGCGTCTACACGCCGGATGAAGCGCGCGCCCGGCGCATTCTCGCGCAGATCCGCTCGGGCTCGGTTTACTGGAATTGCTGCGACCGCGTCAGTCCGCGCCTGCCCTGGTCGGGTATCGGGCACTCCGGGATCGGGCTAACCCTGTCCACCTACGGCATCCAGGCAATGACGCGACCCAAAGCCTGGCACCTGCGTCAGGCGTGAGCGTCCTCGCGCAACGGCTTGCGCGTGAGGGCCGGTTCGACCGGTCGCGTTTCCTGCGCTTTTTCGTCGCTGGCGAACCGGTAGGCTGGCTGCGGCCGGCGCTGGGCGCGCGTCTGGCGCGCTGGCCCGACCTGTTCGAATCGCGCGTTGGCGAGGTGCACCTCGCCCGCCGGCTGGCGACGATCGATACACGCAGCGAAACGCTGGCGGGCATCGTGCGGGAGCTCACCGACGAAGGGTTTGTCGCCGGATGGCGCGGCGAGACCTACGCGATCTCGACCGTGCCGACCGGGCCGACGCTGTTTTGCATCGAGCGTGCGGCGGTACGCCCGTTCGGCCTGCCTTCGCTCGCCGTGCACGTCAACGGCATCACCGGCGGCGACCGGAAGAGCCTCTGGATCGCGCGCCGCAACCGCACCAAGCCCACCGACCCGGGGATGCTCGACAATCTGGTCGGTGGCGGCGTGGGCGCGGGGTTCAGCGCGCAGGAGGTCCTGGTCAAGGAAGCCTGGGAGGAAGCTGGCGTAGAAGCGTCGCTCGCGCGCAGGGCGGTGCCCGGCGGAACGGTTCGCATCCTGCGCGAGGTAACCGAGGGCGTGCAGTCGGAGACGATCCTCGTCCACGACCTGGTGCTGCCGCCGGACTTCGAGCCGCGAAACCAGGATGACGAGGTGGAGGAATTCCGCCTCGCGCCGGCAGCGGAGGTTCTCGCGCTCGTTCGCGACACCGAGGAATTCACGCTCGATGCGGCCCTGGCGACGCTCGATCACTTCCTGCGCAATCGCGAGATTTCGCCGACCGATCCGCGCTACGCGGGCCTCGCGCGCTGGCTCACCTGACGCTCAGTCAACAAAGCGAACGCCGCCCGTCTGGGCGCGCAGGCGCGGGTCACGGGATTTTACCGTCACCGGCCGCCCCTCCAGCATCTCGCTGCAGCGCTCGAGCGTCTCCGCCTCGAGGCGCGCCATCGCCTCATGGGTGTAGAAGGTCAGGTGCGGCGAAAGAATGACGTTGTCCATGGCGTAGAGCGCGCCCAAGGGGTGCGCCACTTTGGCCAGCGGCTCCTGCGAATAGACGTCAAGCGCCGCCCCGGCGATGCGCCGTTCCTGCAATGCCCGCAGGAGCGCCGCCTCGTCCACGATCGCGCCGCGCGAGACGTTGACGAGGAACGCCGAGGGCTTCATCGCAGCGAACTCGCGTTCGCCGATGAGGCCGCGCGTCGCGGCGCTCAGCACACAGTGCACCGACACGAAATCGCTCTCCGAGAGGAGTGCGCGCAACTCGTTACGCCGTGCCGCCCCGGCCTCGGCGAAGCGCGCTGCGTCGGCATGCGGATCGAACGCGAGGATACGCATGCGAAAGCCCGGGCCTGCCATGCGCGCCACCATCGTGCCGATGCGGCCAATCCCCACAAGGCCGAGCGTCTTCCCGGCGAGATCGAGGCCCAGCCACTGCGCCGACGGCCAGATCCAGCCCTTGTCGCCCATCGCACGTTGGAGGGGTTTCAACTTCTTCGCGAGCGCGAGCATCAACGCCATCGTGCCCTCGGCCACCGTCTCCTCGGCGTATTCGGGAACGTTGACCACGGGAATGCCGTGCGCTCGTGCGGCCTCGATGTCGATCGCGTCGATCCCCACACCGTACTTGACGATGCCCTTGAGCAGCGGCGCCGACGCGATGACGCGCGCCGTGATCGGCGTGTAGCACATGAGGAGAAGCTCCGCCCTCCCCGCCGCGCGCACGAGCTCGTCCTCAGACACCCCGTCCGGCAGGAGCGTGAGCTCGTGTCCTGCCGCGCGCAGCGCCGCGTCCACCCGCGGGACTTCGAGCTCGCGGTCGGTGCGGACTATCCTGGCCACGGCGCCTTCAGCATCGCTCGCGCGGAAACACGCTCTCCCGAAACCTCGATCTCGTAGCGTCCGCGAAGGACCTCATCGCGTGTCTCTGGCTTCGGGCTATGCACGTAGCCCATTCCAACCATGGCCGCGAGCGCCGCGCTGTAGCCCACCGAGTTGATCTCGCCCACCGGCGCGCCGTTCCTGAGGATCGGCTCGCCGCCCCACGCGAAGAGCTTCGTCTCCGGAAAGACGAAGATCACGAGACGCTTCTCGAGCGCGTCGCGCGGGGCGCGAGCGAGCACCTCGCAACCGGTGAAAGCGCCCTTATCGAGCCTCACGGCGAAACCCAGGCCCGCTTCCCAGGGCGTGAAATCGGGCGAAAGCTCGACCGGAAACGCGCGCCGTCCCGCCTCCAGGCGCAACGCATCGAGCGCGTAGTAGCCGCAATCGCGCAGGCCCAGATCGCGCCCGGCGGAGTGCAACGCTTCGTAGAGCGCGTCCGCCCGCTCCACGGGCACGTAGAGCTCGCAGCCAGGCCCGCCGACATAGGACACCTCCACTTTCCGGAAGCCGAGCCGCGCCGCATCGAGCCGACCAAGCAGCGCCGGCGCGCGCGGTCCCATGACCGAGAGCACCGACCAGGCATCGGTCACGTCCTCGACCTTCACATCTTCCCCTTCGCGCAGATGCCGCCTGATCCAGGCCGCGTCGCGCACCGGCTGTGCCGTGCCCGTGACGATGAAGAAATCCTCCGCCCCGAGCCGGTGCACGGTGAAGTCGGATTCGAAGCCGCCTTTCGCGTTGAGCATTGCCGTATAGACAACGCGACCCACGGGCACGTCGACGCGGTTCGCGCACAAGCGCTCCAACACTGTGTGCGCGTCGCGCCCGCGCACGAGGAGCTTCCCGAAGGACGTCTGGTCGAAAACGCCTACAGCACTGCGCACGGCACGCTGCTCCTCGATCACCGCATCGAGCCAGCCGGGCCTGCCGAGCGTATACTGCATTTCGGGCTTTTCGCCGGCCCGCGCGAACCAGTTGGCACGTTCCCAGCCCATCTTGGATCCAAAGCACGCCCCCTTCGATTTCAGACGCGCGTAGAGAGGCGAGGTGCGCAGTGGGCGCCCCGATTCCAGCTCGTGCCGCGGCCAGCGCATGGCGTAATGAAGCCCCAGCGTCTCGACGGTGCGCGCCCTCAGCCAGTCCGCGCCGGCGGCGTAGGCACCGAAACGCCGGATGTCCACCTCGAAGAGATCCATCGGCGCCTCGCCCCCGATGATCCATTCGGCGAGAAGCTTGCCGGCGCCGCCGCCATTCGCGATGCCGGCGGAGTTGAAGCCCGCGGCAACAAAATAGTTCCGCACCTCGGGCGCCTCGCCGAGAATGAAGTTGCCGTCCGGCGTGAAGCTCTCGGGGCCGTTAAGCAGCATCTTGACGCCTGCCGCCTCAAGCGCGGGGACGCGGTGGATGGCCGCGTCCATCAGCGGCTGGAACTGCTCCCAGTCCTCGGGCAGACGCTGGAACTCGAACTTCTCCGGGATGCCGTCCATGCCCCAGGGCTTCGCCTGCAACTCGAAGCCGCCCATGAGGAGGCCGCCGACCTCCTCCTTGAAGTAGATGTAACCGTCGGGGTCGCGCATCACCGGCAGCATCGGGCGCACGCCCGCGATGCGATCGGTGACGATGTAGAAGTGCTCGGCCGAATGCAGCGGCACGTTCACTCCGGCGAGCGCGCCGAAAGCACGCGCCCACTGGCCGGTGCAGTTCACCAGCACTTCGCAGGCCACCTCCCCCGCCGAGGTCGTGACGCCCCTCACGGCGCCATTGGCGAGCTTCACGCCCGTCACCTTCACGCCCTGCACGATCTTCACGCCCAGGTTGCGTGCGCCCCTGGCAAGCGACTGGGTAAGATCGGCAGGGTTCGCCTTGCCATCCTGCGGAAACCAGAGCGCGCCCTGCAGGTCGTCCACGCGCAACAGCGGCCACTTGTCGGCCGCCTCGCGCGGCGTAATCAGGTGCACTTCGATGCCGAAGCTGCGCGCCATCGCCGCCTGGCGCTGGTAGACGATCCAGCGCTCGGGCGTCTTCGCCACGTTCACGCTGCCGCACTGCAACCATCCGGTGGCGAGCCCGGTTTCGGTTTCGAGGGAGGCGTAGAGCCCGATGCCGTACTGGCTCATGCGGGTCATCGAGCGGTTGGGGCGCATCTGGCCGATGAGCCCTGCCGCGTGCCAGGTAGTGCCGCAAGTAAGGCTGCCCTGCTCGAGCAGCAGCACGTCGCGCTTGCCAAGCTTCGCGAGGTGATAGGCGACGCTCGCCCCGGCAATGCCGCCGCCGACGACGACGATCTCCGCGTGCGGTGAAATAACGCTCATAGCTTGAGCGCGATCACGCCGGCGAGCACGGCGACCGCGCCGCCCAGCCGGACCCGCGCTTGACCTTCCTTCAGGATGTAGGCGCCGATCAGCGCCGCAAAGACGACCGACGTTTCGCGCAAGGCGGCAACTGCCGCGACCGGGGCGCGCGTCATCGCCCAGAGCGCGATTCCGTAGGCCGCCGCGGAAAGCACGCCGCCGGTCAAGCCGCGCGCCCAGTAGCGACGTCCGTATTCGACGAACTGCCTGCCACGGAGCGCAAATACGACCAGGGGAAACGGCAGGCAGTCGAGCACGAAAATCCATAGCACGTAGCCCGCGGGGCTGCCCGAGAGCCGCACGCCCGCCGCGTCCACGAGCGTGTAGGTGGCAATGATCACCGCGTTGGTAAGCGCCCAGCCGGTCGAGACGCGCGATGTGCGCCAATGAAACCTCGTGAGTCCGAGCGAGAGTACGCCGCCGCCGATGAGGAGCACGCCCGCCCAGATCGCCGGCTTCGGCGCTTCGCCGAGCCACGCCAGCGCACAGACCGCGACGATGAGCGGCGCGACCCCGCGCATGATGGGGTAGCCGTGCGAGAGGTCACCCGCCCGGTACGCGCCCACCAACGCGATGTAGTAGGCGATGTGAATCGCGACCGACGCGGCGAGATACGGCCACGCCGCGCGGGCTGGGGGCGCCACCCAGAAAATTAAAGGCGCCGCGGCGGCGCCGGCACCCACGATGAAGATCGTCGTGTCGAGCAGCACGTCGTCGCTCGACTTGATCATGGCGTTCCAGGTCGCGTGCAAGAGCGCCGCGCCGAGCACCGCGAGCGTCACGCCCAGGCTCAGCTCAGGCATTTGTCCGGCTCTACAAAAGCGTGGCCGGCCATCCCGATTAGCACGCCGCTGCCTCCGGCAGATATTCGGGATATCGAGTCCATCGTGTCGGCAGCCCAGCGTCCTTCGCGGGTCGCATCCCCGTAAACGGGGGCCCTGCTCCGCCGCTCATGCCGCTGCCTCTCCTATGGCCTGATCCAGGATCGCGAGCGCCTGGTCGAGGTCGCTTTCCTCGATCACGAGCGGCGGCGCGAGCACGATCACGTTGCCCTGCCCGACCTTGAACGACAGGCCGCGTGCAAGACAGCGATACATCACGTCCTCGGCCAGCGCCGCCTGCGCCAGCTCGACGCCAAGCAGCAACCCGACGCCGCGAACCTCCACTACTGCCGGCCGGCGCTGGCGCATCTGGCGAAGCCGCGTGAGCGCGTGCGCGCCGAGCCGGTTCGCACGCTCGAGCAGGCGCTCGGATTCGATCACCTCGAGCGTAGCGAGCGCCGCGGCGCAGCCGAGGGGGGTCTTCTCGTGCGTGTAATGCCCGAGGGCGCGGTCGGCCGCCACGTCCAGCCCCTCGCGCGTGAGGAGCGCCCCCATCGGGAAGACGCCGCCGCCCAGGCCCTTACCCAGCACCACCATGTCTGGAACGATGCCGTAGCGCTCGAAGGCGAACATCGTCCCCGTTCGGCCGAGGCAGATCGGGATCTCGTCGAGCACGAGCAGCGCGCCATGCCGGTCGCACGCCGCACGCAGCCGCTCGTAGTAGGCGCGTGGCGGCACTTGCACGTCGGTCGAGCGTACAGTCTCGACGATGACCGCGGCCACGTCCTCCTCTTTTGCCAGTACGTACTCGACGTAATCGGCGCAGCGCGCATTGCACTCGCCGCCACAGCCGAAGTGACAACCGCGCGGAGCGCAGGGCTGAACATGTTCGGTGCCGGACAGGAGCGGCCCCACGGCGCGGCGAAAGATCGCCTCGCCGCCGACCGAGATCGCATCGAGCGAAGCGCCGTGGAACGCGTCCCACATCGACACCGTCTTGTGCCGGCCGGTGGCGATGCGCGCGAGCTTGAGCGCCATGCCGATCGCCTCGGCGCCGCCCGGTGCGAAGAGCGTCTTGCCAAGATCGCCCGGGGCGAGCGCGGCGAGCTTCGCGGCAAGCGAGACCGCATACTCGTTGGTGAAGCGGCGCGGCGAGAACGGGAGCGTGTCGAGCGCGCGCTTTACCGCCTCGATGACGCGCGGATGCCCGTGGCCGATCTGGTGCAGGCTGTTGCCGTGAAAGTCCATGATGCGCCGGCCCTCCAGGTCCTCCAGCCAGATGCCGGAGGCGGACTTGAGCGCATTGAAGCACGGTGTCGAAAGCGATTGGTGCAGGAAATGCTTCGCGTCCTCCGCGAGTAGCGAACGCGTCCGCGGCCCGAGGTTTTCCTCCTCCCAGCGCTTCCTGCGCGGCGTCAGGTTGACGTCGCCCTCGGAGGCATCGTCCTTGCTCATTTCCCGATCGCGCGCGGTATCAGGGCGTTTCACCGCGCCGGATGCGCGCCTGAATATCCTCGATGCAGGGCAGGATATCGGCAATGGTATCGACCACGTAGTGTGCGCCGCATTGCGCCATGCGCGTGTAGGCGCGCTCGCGCTTGGCTTCCTGATCCGCCTTTGCAAGCGCCCGCCAATCGTCGAGCAACATTCCCACCTCGTTGCCGCTTACGGCGAGCCCAACAGTCCACATCCCGGCATTCAGACCTTCCTCCACGCCCGGGATGGTGTCGTCGATCTTCACGCAGGCCTGCACCGCGCTCACGCCGAGCTTGATCACGTTCTGCAAGCACATGTAGGGATACGGGCGGCCGGCCGGCACATCGGCCGCGCAAACCGTGGAGTCCGGCTCGTAGCCCTGGCGCTTCGCGTCCCTGAGGTTGATCTTCATCATGTCCGTGAGATACCCGGTGGTCGAACCGATCTTGATGCCGCGGGAACGCAGCGCCGCGACCGCCTCCAGCGTGCCCGGGATGAGGGTCGAGTAGGTGGAAAGGCATTCGAGCTGCAGCGGGACGAATTCGGAGAACATGGCATTCACGTCGTTCTCGTCCGGAAGCCGCCCATGGGATTCCTGCCAGCGCCGGCGCACCGATTCGAGCTCGGTGATGCGCTGGATGTGCACGCGCTTGTGTGCCCCCATGGGCGCGCGCGCCTCCTCGACGGTGATCGGCACCTTCTTGCGCTTGAATACCTCGACGAATACCACCGCCGGCGCCATGCAGCCGAAGTCCATGGTGGTGCCCGCCCAGTCGAGCAGCACCGCCTCGATCGGTCCACAGTAGCTGCGCCTGTAGTTGAAGTTCATGTCGGCTCTCCGTGGATACTCCGAAATCTCGCTTTTGCCATCGGTCGTGATTTTCGCATGCCACCCCTACTACTGTGCGCCATTGATCGCGTAATCAAAGATCTGGTAGCTCTTCAGCGTCGCGGCACCGGCCTTCAACTTGTATTCGTCGCTCAGCGGCGTGCTCAGTATGAAGGGGACTTTCGCCTCGGACACCCCGCCGTGGGTGCGCAGGCGGTGCCCTTTCAGTCCCGAGAGGTCGTGGTCCTTCTCGGCGGCGCCGATGCAGACGTCCGCCGTAGCAATGACGACGACGTCGGCTTCGCGGTCGGCAGGCAGGTCGTGCAGCCGGCATGCGGTTTCCTTGTCGAGCACCGATTCCAGGCCCGCAAGCCCCTTGATCGCATCGATCACCTGCGCCGGCGTCGCTCTTCCACGGCACCAGACGCGCACGAAGCCTCCGAGCGCGCCATGGTGAGCGACGAAGGCGTCCGTGATGGGACAGATCACCGTCGTGTCGCCCTTGCCGAATTTCGCATCCAGGATGTCCTGCAGCCAGATCACGTTGGGCTCGCCCGCGGCGTTTGACTTGTCGTTCATGCCATGGTCGGCGGTCAGCGCAACGATCGCTCCGAGATCGGCCAGCCGCCCGAAGCAGTCGTCAAGTCTTTCGTAGAAGCGCCTCGCCTCGGACTCCTCCGGCGCGTACTTGTGCTGCACGTAGTCGGTCAGCGACAGGTAGAGCAGGTCCGGCCGGTCCCGTTCCAGCAGCTTGATCCCCGCCTCCAGCACGAACCAGGAGAGCTCCATCGAGTACATGCCCGGCTGCGGCATGCCCACGAGCTCGAGCACGTTCTCGATGCCGTTTTCCTTCAACGTGCAGCGGCTTGCGAACTCGGAAGAAAAGGAAACGTTCCCCTTCGAGACGTCGAGGTTCTTGCCCAGCTGCTTTCTCAGCTTGTCCTTGGCGGTGATCGAAACGACTTTCGCACCCGCGTCGGCGAACCGAGAAAGGATGGTGTCGCCGCGCAGCAGCTCGGGTCCGGTCATGACCACGGCCTCGCCGGTTTTCGTTTCGAGGTAGTAGTTGCCGGAAATGCCGTGTCTGGAGGCTGGTGTGCCCGTGATGATCGACATGTTGTTCGGGCAGGTGAAGCTCGGCACCGTGCCCTCTGCCACGACGCTGAAGCCCTCCTTCATGAAGCGCTCGATATTGGGAATCGACCCGTTCCCGAGATACTGCCGCAGGTAGGCGGGATCGCCGCCGTCAATGCACACCACCGCCACCGGCCGCGTCGGCCAGCGGTACTTTACGCCGTTCACGTCCACCCACGCCTTTGCTGCCGGCATCTCGCTTCGCTCCGTTCTCGGGGGGTCAGGGGTTGGTGGACAGGTCTCGATTGACATTGAATCGGCGCAATTGTAGATTGTCAACGACCCCCCTCGCAGCACGACGTTCGGTCACCGGGCACCATCAAAATGCAATAAAGCTGCAACAAGCTTTCCGCCTCAATCCACAGGGAGACCCCGATGAACACGCTGTTTCGCTATGTCACCATGCTCGCCGCGTTGTTTGCCGCGGGCGCCGCGCTCGCGCAGGGCAAGACCCAGTTGCTCGTCTACACCGCGCTTGAGACCGATCAGCTCAAGGCCTACGAGCAGGGCTTCTACGCGCAGAACCCGGGCATCGAGAT
>DATICE010000249.1:0-3466 GCA_035456985.1 Burkholderiales bacterium
GTCGTAGGGATTGACGGGTTCCGGGGCCGGCTGATCAGTGCCGGCGACGCCGACTACGACATCGCCCGAGCGGTCTGGAACGGTGCCATTAACCGGCGCCCACGCCTGATCGCCCGATGCATCGGAACCACCGACGTGGTCGCGGCCGTGCGATTCGCCCGCGACCACGATCTGGAGATCGCCATACGGGGCGGAGGCCACAACGTGGCGGGCACCGCTGCTTGCGACGATGGGATTGTCATTGACCTTTCGGCCATGCGGGCCGTGCGGGTCGATCCCCCCGGCCGCAGGGCCTGGGTGCAGGGTGGTGCGCTGTGGGGCGACGTCGACCACGAGACGCAGGCGCACGGTCTGGCCACCACCGGCGGAATCGTGAGCCACACCGGCGTCGCCGGACTCACCCTCGGCGGCGGCGTCGGCTGGCTGATGCGCAAGCACGGCCTCACGATCGACAACCTCCTCGCCGTCGACGTCGTAACGGCCGAGGGCGAGCTGCTGCGCGTGTCCGAGGATGAGCACCCCGACCTGTTCTGGGCGTTGCGAGGCGGCGGCGGCAACTTCGGCGTAGTCACCTCGTTCGAGTTCCGCCTCCACCCCGTCGGGCCCGCCGTCCTGGCCGGACCCATCCTCTGGGACGCAGCCGACGCCGGGGATGTCCTCCGCTTCTACCGCGACTTCGTCCGTGACGCTCCCGACGAGCTCGGCACGGTCGTGAGGTTCGGCACGGCGCCACCGCTACCGGTCATCCCGGAGAAACTGCACTGGCGCCCGGTGGTGATGGTGGGTACCTGCTACGCCGGGCCGATTGAGGACGGTGAGCGAAGGCTCCGCCCGCTCCGCGCATCCCGGCGCCCCCTCCTCGACCTGGTCGGGCCCGCGCCGTACGTGGGATTCCAGAGCGCGCTCGACTCGACCGTCGTCCACGGTTGGAACTACTACTGGAAGTCTACCCACCTCCCGGAGCTGCGCGACGATCTCATCGACGTGATCGTCGAGCACGCGTTTTCCTGCTCGTCGCCACGGTCATACGCGGCGATGTTCCATCTGAAGGGGGCGGTGAGCCGGGTGGCCGAGGGCGGGACGGCATTCGGGAATCGGCAGGCGTCACACGCGATCACCCTCGATAGTGTGTGGCGGCCCGGCGAGACCTTCGGCGACCGGGACACCGCTTGGACGAAACGCTTCTTCGCCGCCCTCGGCCGCTTCCGCAAAGGCGTGTACGTCAACTTCCTCGGCGGCGACGAAGATCCCGACCGGGTCCGCGAGGCGTACGGCGATCGCGTCTACGACCGGCTGGTAGACGTGAAGACCACGTACGACCCCGACAACGTCTTCCACCACAACCAGAACATCCGCCCGAGGTCGAGGTGATGAAGTGGGTGGTTTCGATCCCGCGGGCTCAGCCCACCACCAGCGCGGCGTGCTCGCTCTGCCCCTCGGTCATTCCTCTGGCCTTCATCCAGTCATAGGCGCGGTCGAAGAGTGCGGGATCGTAGTAGTCCACGTGCTTGTAGTGAACGAAGACGCGCAGCAGCTCGTGTGGCTTCAGCGCGCCCTTGGTGTGCGCCGCCACGTGGTGGGCATACTTGTAGAAATCCGCGTTGATGAGATCCACGGCCTGATTTTCGGCGTCGTAGTACGCCTTGCGCTGCTCCGGCGTCAGCTCCGGCGCCACCACTTCCCCGCCCCGGTAGAACGAGCAGGCGATGATGTGGGCGCCTTCCTTGAGGCCGAGGCTGATGAACGGCTCCATGACCGTCACCGCGCGATAGGTGCCGTTCTTGAGCCCCGCCCAGCGCATTTGCGGGAGCCCCCCGTTCACGATGTTGACGTGCTCGCGGCCGACCGCGCTCTCCAGCATCTGCAGCGTCGTGTAATGCGAGCCGGTCAGCTCCTGCACCACCACCGGGACATCGGACATGTCGCGCGGCGTCTGCAAAGCGTCGTCAAACGTCAGGATCGCCTGTGCGGCGACCGCGGCGCGCAAGGCCGCAATGTTGCCGCCGCGCTTGCCACGCTCGAGCCGGTCGATGCTCGCCCACTCGCACACGTTGTAGCTGTCGGCCGAGCCGCACTCGAAGAGCTGCTCCTTCAGGCGCGACAGGACCGGCTTCTCCGCGCTGTCCCGCTCGCGATCCGCATAGGTCGCCGAGAAGCTGACATCGAGCCCGGCCCGCTCGAACAGGCGCTCCTCGATGCCGACGATCACCGGCAGATCAAACACCGGGTTATTGGGGGCAATCTTCACGACTGGCTTGGCAGCTGGCGCCATGGCTCGCTCCTTACTGTAGTGTCCCGCCGTCCGGGCGGCATCTCGTCAAGATGGCGTACTATCGCACGAATGCTCGCCGCTCGGCGACTGCCGGGCACTCCACTCGAACCGGTCTGGCGACTGCCTCTCTCGGCCCACCCACTTACCGTTCAACGGGAAGCTTGCGGTCGTTCCAGTCCACCATCCCGTCCTTGAGGTTGTAGACGCGCTCGAAGCCCATGCCGATAAGGATGGCTGCGGCGGTCGTGCTGCGCACGCCAGAGCGGCAGACCGCGATGATTGGCCGCTCACGGTGCTCCTCGAGCTCCGAGGCACGGGCCGCGAGCTCGCGCAGCGGGATGAGAATACTGCCGGGAATGTGGCCGAGCGGGCCGTGGTACTCGGTCGGCTCGCGCACGTCGAGCACCAACAGCAAGTCGGACACCTCGAGCATGGCGCTCACCTCGTCGGCGGGAAGCTGCCGCACGCGATTCAGCTCCGCGAGATCCGGGAACTTTGCCTTGTCGTCGTCGATCGCGCTCTGGTTGGGCTGCAGCACTTCCTGGATCTTCTCGGGCATCGGAAACTTGAGGCTCGCCATCAGCTCGACGTACTGCGCCCGGCTGCGGCCGGCGATGCGCGGATTGCGCTGCTTCTCCTGGCCGATGGTGGAGCTCACGTTGCCGCGGTAGTCGTGCGCGGGAAACACCAGCGTCGGGTCGGGCAATGAAAATAGCTTCTTGGTGATGGAATCGTACTGGGCGCCCGCGTCGCCGCCGGCAAAATCCGCACGCCCGGTCCCTCCGATCAGCAACACGTCTCCGGTGAGAACGCGATCGTCCGTGTAGAGGCTGATGCTGTCCGGCGTGTGGCCGGGCGTGTAAAGAACCCCGATCCGCGCTTCTCCGACCGCGATCTCGTCTCCGTCCTCGACGTGATGCGTCACCCCGGGCGCCGGCGCGCGCCGGTGCATGATGAGGCGCGCATCCACCAGATCGCGCAACTGGAACGAGCCCGTGGGATGGTCGGCGTGGGTATGGGTGTCGACGATCGCGTCGAGCGTCAACTGATGGTAGGCGAGGAACGCCAGGTAGCGGCTGATGTTCTCGCGCACCGGGTCGACGAGGAGCGCCTTGCGGGTGCGCGCGCAGGCGATGAGGTAAGTCTTGCACTTGCCGCGGTTGAGTTCCCGGAACATCAGCATGGTGGCTCTCC
>DATICE010000250.1:0-10468 GCA_035456985.1 Burkholderiales bacterium
GACAAGCAGCTCGCGGGGCTCGCCGATCCGGCGCGCAAGCCGGCCACGACCGACCTTGGCATCAGCGACGAGGTGCTGGTGAAGAGCGTCGCGCCCCAGCTCAAGTTCCAGAAGGAGCGCGGTGGCGATCTCACGATATTCTCCCCGCGGGCGGGCGGCATGGCGCACCACGTCGGCACCGAAGCGGTCAGCATCGAGTGGACGACCCTCTGCAACGATCTCATCCACCGCATTTGCACGCTCCTGCCCGACAGTTTCGTCGGGGTCGGTCAGCTGCCGCAGTCGCCGGGCGTATCGCCGAAGAACTGCATACCGGAGCTCGAGCGCATCGTGACGAAGCTCGGTTTCGTCGGCGTCAACCTGAACCCGGATCCTTCGGGCGGTTACTGGACCGATCCGCCGCTCATCGACAGGTACTGGTACCCGCTCTACGAGAAGCTGTGCGAGCTCGACGTGCCCGCCATGATCCACGTGTCCTCGTCGTGCAACCCGAACTTCCATCACACCGGCGCACACTACATCAACGGCGACACCACCGCTTTCATGCAGTTGATCCAGGGCAATCTCTTCAAGGATTTTCCGACATTGCGGTTCATCATCCCCCATGGCGGAGGGGCTGTGCCGTACCACTGGGGGCGCTACCGCGGGCTCGCGCAGGACATGAAGAAGCCGCTGCTCACCGAGCACTTGCTGAAGAACGTGTTCTTTGACACCTGCGTCTACCACCTGCCGGGCATCGAGTTGCTCGCCAAGGTGATCCCGGTGGACAACATCCTGTTCGCCTCCGAGATGGTCGGCGCAGTGAAGGGCATCGATCCGGAGACCGGGCATTATTACGACGACACCAAGCGCTACATCGACCAGTTGAAGGGCATGAGCGAAAAGGACCTCCACAAGATCTTCGAGGGCAATGCCCGCCGCGTTTACCCCCGGCTTGATGCACTGCTCAAGAAGCGCGGTAAGCCGGCGCGGTGACCCGTCACCGCCAAGGATGAAGGCGGAAGGATGAAGGATGACCTGTTTTTTGTGCGTCCGCGCTGCGGGGGTCATCCCTCATCCCTCATCCCTCATCCTTCAGGCATTCCCCATGATCACGCATCCCAGGTAGGAGAATTGAAATGCCTTTGCCTCGTTTGAATGGAATCATCCGCGCGCTCGAATCCGGCCAGCACGCATTCACGACCTTCATGCCGCCGGACCTCGAAGCGGCGATCGCGCTGCAAGCCTCGAAATACGACGGCGTCGTGTTCGAGGGCGAGCACAACGGGTGGGACATCCGCACCCTCAGGGATTGCCTGCAGTACCTGCTCAACCGCGCGCAGATTGCGAAGTCCGGGTCGATTGCGCCCGCCGTGACGCCGACGGTGCGCATCCCGCCCAACGGCAACGAGAAGAACCAGTTCTTCGCCAAGCAGGCGCTCGACCTCGGCTACTACGGCATTATCTGGCCGCATGTCAGCACGGTGGAGGAGGCCTACAACGCGGTCGCCGCCTGCCGCTATCCGCGCCTGAAGGGGAAACCGCTCTACGAGCCGGCGGGCATCCGCGGCGACGGGCCGGGCCAGGCGGTGCGCTACTGGGGCGTGACCCAGCAGGAATACTACGAGCGCGCCGACGTCTGGCCGTTGAATCCCCAGGGCGAGATCTTCGTCATCCTCATGATCGAGGACACCACGGGCATCGCCAATCTCGACCAGATGCTCAAGAACGTGCCGGGGATCGGCGCGATCCTGATCGGCGAGGGCGATTTGAGCCAGGAATTGGGCTATCCGCGGCAGTACGAGCACAAGGTCGTCCTCGATGCGATGGCGCAGGTCGTCGCCACCTGCAAGAAGCACAACGTCGTCGTCGGCCACCCGCACGTCGAGGCCGCGAACGCCGAGCGCATCATCAAGGAAGGCTATCGCTACCTGATGTGCGCCGCGCCGCGCAGTTTCGCGACTCTCGAAAAAGCGCGCTCGCTCGCCGGTCGAACCTGACGATGGAGCGGATGACCGTCGCGGCGCTTCAGCAAATGAAGCGCGAGGGACGCAAGATCGTCGGAGTGGTCGCCTATGATTACCCCACCGCGCAGATCGCGGACCGCGCGGGGGTGGACCTTATTTCCGTGGGCGATTCCGTGGGCGCCAACCTGTGGGGCCAGCCCACGGAGACGGAAGTCACGATGGAAGAAATCCTTCTCGCTTGCAAGGCGGTCAGCCGCGGCGCGCAGCGGGCGCTGGTGAGCTGCGACATCCCGCACGGTCCGGTGCAGGCGGGGATCCAGGCCGCGGTGAGCGCCGCCCTCCGCATCGCCAAAGACGGCGGCGCGGGAATGGTGAAGATCCCGGGCGGTCCGGAGACCGTTGGCACGATCGTCCGCGCGGGTGTGCCGGTGTTCGCCGAGTTTCACGGGGGGAAGGAGAAAGCTGTCGCGAAGCTTGTGGAGGAGGCGAAGCGGCTGGAGGAGGCCGGCGCGGTGCTGCTTGATTTCCGGCACTCCGGACCGGAGGCGGGCGCGGCGGTGGCGAAGGCCGTTTCCATTCCGGTGATCGGCGGGCTCGGCGGCGGGCCCTGGCTCGACGGGCGGATGCGCCTCGCGCACACCGCGATCGGCTACGGTGCGAAATGGATCGACTCCACCACGGAAACCTATGCGAACACCGCGAAGCTGAGCCTCCAGGCATTCACGGCGCTCATCGCCGATGTGCGCGCCGGCCGGCAGATCAAGGGCTGAAGTCATGCCAACCGCGGTCAATGACGGCATCAAGACACGCTACGAGGTGGTCGGCTCGGAGCCGCGCTCGCAATTCGGATTTCCTGCTAGTATTCCTACCCCGAAGCTCGACACGGAGGAGCCCCGCTTGAAGCATTCGCATCCCATTTCCCGCCTGTTGCTGGCGTCGTACTTTGTCACGGTTGCCGCAAGCGCCGCGCTGGCCCAGACCGTCAAGGAATCCTACGAGCCCGTCGAAGGCCAGGCCGGCAAGGACGTCGTATGGGTGCCGACGCCGCCCGTCCTGGTCGAGAAGATGCTGGACATGGCGCGCGTAACGCCGCGCGACTACGTCATGGATCTCGGCTCTGGCGATGGCCGCAACATCATCGCCGCGGCGAAGCGCGGCGCGCGCGCGCTGGGGGTGGAATGGAACCACGACATGGTCGAGCTCTCGCGCCGCGTCGCGGCGAAAGAGGGGGTCGCCGACAGGGCCGCGTTCGTGCAGGGCGACATGTACGAGGCCGATGTCTCGCAGGCCACGGTGCTGGCGCTCTTCCTGCTGACCGAGAACCTCAACAAGATGGTTCCGAAGTTCCTGGAAATGAAGCCGGGCTCACGCATCGTCGTGAACGGCTTCGAGATCGACGAATGGAAATTCGACGAGACCGGCAGGGCGGAGGGCGAGTGCGATAGCTGGTGCACCGCCTATCTCTACATCGTCCCGGCCAAGGTGGCGGGAACGTGGCGGCTTCGCGGAGGGCGGCTCGTGCTCGAGCAGAAATTCCAGCAAATCACCGGCACGCTGACCGCGAATGGCACCACCTCGCCGATTGCGAATGGCCGGCTGCACGGTGACACGATCCGCTTCACCGTTTCCGGAGTCGAGTATAGCGGGCGCGTGACAGGCAATAGGATGAGCGGGGACCTGAAGGGCAGCGCGACCGGCGTCTGGACAGCCAAGCGCAAGACGGAGCGCCTGCGCGTGTCGCAACGTCAGTAATGCAGTGGCGAATTGCCCACAAATCGAGGAGGCTGTATGAAAACTAGAATTCTCAGTTGGATAGTCATCGCAGGTGCGGCACTGGCATCGGCAGCGCATGCCGCGCAGCCGGTATACCCGGACAAGCCGATACGGCTCATCATCGGCAGCGCGCCGGGCTCGGGTCCCGACATCATTTCGCGGCTGGTGGCCGATCACCTGTACGGTGTGTGGAACCAGCGGGTCGTGGTGGATTCGCGCCCCGGCGTTGCTGGCATCATCAGCGCCGAGCTGGCGCTGCGCGCGGAGCGTGACGGCTACACGTGGATGATGCTGACCTCGCAGCTTTTCGTCGCGACGTCGGTCTATTCCAATCTCAAGTTCAACCTGGACAAGGATTTTGACTCGGTCAGCCTGATCGGAACGGTGCCGTTCGTCCAGATGGTCAACCCGAATGTGCCGGCGAAGTCCATACCCGAGCTGATCGCGCTCGCGAAGAAATCCCCCGGCAAGCTCCGCTACGGCTCCGCCGGAACCGGCGCCTCGGAGCATCTCTCCGGGGTCCTGTTCACCCAGCGAACCGGCACCGACATGCTGCACGTGCCCTACAAGGGCATCGCCCAGGCGATCGTTGACACGCTGGCAAACGAGGTGCAGCTCACCTACGCGGTCTATCCGGCCGCGCGGCCCCACGTCGAGAGCGGCAGGCTCCGGGCGATCGGCGTCACCACGCCCAAGCGCTCGCCGGCGCTGCCCGACGTGCCGGCCATCGCGGAATTCGTCCCCGGTTATGCGATGTTCGGCTGGTACAGCATCGTGGCCCCCGGCGGCGCTCCCGCCACCATCCTGAACAAGGTGAGTGCCGAAGTGGTGAAAGCGGCCAAGGAGCCTGCGTTCGGCGAGAGGCTCAAGGTGCTGGGTATCGGAATCGTCGGCGGCAATCGCGCGGAGCTGGACGCGTTCCGGCGCTCGGAGCGCAAGCGGATCACCGAGCTGGTGAAGGCCTCTGGCGTGTCGATCCAGTAGGAGAGGAGGGCGCAGGGGCGGGTGACCGTCGACGATTGACGGGGGAATTCAATCGGGTCCTGGCTGAAATCCTCGAGGAGCGTTCCATGGTTCGGTGGCGAGAATATTTCTGGGGGCTGTTCGGATCATTCCTCATGGCGGTCGGCTTGAGCGCTGCCGGCGCCCGGGCGGCCGAAGGCGAGACGCAGATCGTCGTCAACACCGTTCCCCTCACGGTGGAGACGGTGCAGGCGCTCCAGCGCATCTATCCGGTGCCGATCCGGCCGGGCCGTTACTGGTATGACGCCTTTTCGGGCGCGTGGGGGCAGGAGGGCGGACCGATCGCCGGGCAGATGATGCCGGGGCTGCGGCTCGGCGGCCCCCTGCGTGCCGATGCCTCGCGCGGCACCTCCGGGGTATACATCAACGGGCGCCAACTCACCCTCGGTGAGAAGGCGTATCTCGAGCAGTCGTGCCAGACGCCGGTGCGCCCGGCACGCTATTGGGTCAACGCCTACGGAATCGGCGGCTTCGAGGGCGCCCCTCCTTCCTTCAACCTGGCGCTGTGTGGGGGCGGGCAGACCCGAGGCGGGGGCGGTGGTGGTGGCTCGAGCACCCGCACCTTCTGCGACCCGGACGGCTCGTGCCGGTCTTCGGGCCTGTGGGGCTCGATCCTCACCGTTCCGCGCTGAGCAGGTTCGCTTAGTACTTCAGGAAAAGCTGCTGGATTTCCGCGCGATCGCGGGTCGTAGTCAGGGCCAGCATCAGCAGGACCCGCGCTTTCACCGGCGTGAGGTTGTCGCCAAAGATGAGCGGGCGCGCCTCCTTCGCGCGCTTGTCCCACACCCGGCCCATGCCGCCGCGATTGGTCATCACCACGGGTATACCCTTTGTTGCTACCCGCGTGACCGCCTCTTCCATGGCGGGCGTGCCGGAACCGGTCGGGAATCCCGCGATCACGATGCCTGCGGCGCCGGCTGCGACCGCTGCTTCGATCAGCGCGCCATCTGCCCCCGCATAGGTGTACACGATATCGACGCGCGGAAGTTTCGCGAGGCGCGCGACGTCGAACGGCGTCGCCGCCCCGTGCGGCTTCACCGGCTGGCGATACCAGGTGATCCGGTCGTCATCGACGAAACCCAGCGCACCGATGTCCCGGCTGCTGTAAGTCTCGACGCGGGAGGAGATGTTCTTGGAGACGTCGCGCGCGGCGTTGATCACGTCATTGGTGACGACCAGCGCCCCTTTGCCGCGGGCCTCGTCGCTGGCGGCGACCCGCACCGCCTGCAGGAAATTTCCGGGACTATCCGAGCTCAAGGTCGTGAATTGGCGTTGAGCGGCGGTGAGCACCACCGGCTTGTCACTCTTCACCGTCAGGCTCAGGAAGTAAGCGGTCTCCTCCACAGCGTTCGAACCGTGGGTGACGACTACGCCTGCAACGTCCGCTTCCCGGGCGAGGATTTCGTTGATCCGGCGCGCGAGCGCGAGCCAGTGCTCCACGGTGATGGCGCTGCTCGCCACGCGGACGAGCTCTTCCACCTCCAGCCGCGCGATCTTCTTGAGCCCGGGAATGGCGTCGGCCACCTCGCCCGCGTGCAGGCGGCCGGACGGCGTGTTGGCGATGGTGCCGCCGGTCGCGACGACCTTGACCAGCGGTAGCCTGTCCATCCGCGAGCGGATCGCGCTATTGCCAGGCGCGATTGTCGACGATGCTCTCGTAGGTGGCGCCCGGCACCACCATGTTCCACTTGACCGACCAGTTGTAGGTGTCGTCCCAGCGCTCGCGCGTGTAGGGCTGCGGGGCGGCGTGCAGCAGGCGCCAGGTCTGGAAGTCTTTCGGCTCGAGCAGCCCCCCGGTCTCGCGGATGAAGTAATGGACGTACGGCGTCGGGTCCCTCTCGATTTCCTTCACCGCCCGCGCCTGCGCCCGGAACATCCCCGCGAGGGTTTTCCCGTCGAGGTCGTCGCTTGCCGCTTCGCTCCGGGTCGAGTGCGACTCGATCAGGATGCGCAGGCCCATCTTCTGCGCGACACTGATCCAGGGCTCCATCAGGCTCGCCGCCGCGACCTTGCCCTGCTTGAGCGCCTCGATGCGCTTCGGCATCGAGCCGGCGGTTGTCGTCTTCACGTGCTCCGGCTTGAGGAAACCCTCCATCATCTTGAGCGTGGTGAAGTGCGAGCCGTTGTTCGGCGTGACCGCGATCTCCTTGTTCTTGAGCATCTCGGGCTCGTAAATCTTCGAGTCCGGCGCGACCGCGATCGCGAACTTCGACATGGAAGCGCCGAGGGCGACGATTTTCCGCCGGCGCAGCCCCGAGCACTCGGCCTCCACCGCGCGCTTCATGATGCCCCACTCGCACATGCGGTACTGGTCGATGCCGCCCTCGTTGTAGACCGAATCGAGCGGGCGGTCGAAGACGGAATCGAACTTGACGGAGTGGGAGGTCGTGACCTGCGCCATACCGGGCGTGGTCACGAACTCGATGTCGAGCCCCTCGTCCTTGAAGTATCCCTTGTCGCGGGCGACCAGCACCGGAAGGTCATGGACCGCGTTCATGATTGCGAGCCGGGGTCTTGTCTTGGATGCCACAGTGGTCATGACGCATCCTCCTGCGGTAACGGGTCGCCGAAAATGTTCCGGTCGACCCGTTGGGCTGTCAACGACGCGCTACAGCGACTTGACCTGCACTTTGCGGAACTTGATGGCGCCGCCGGGCTCCTTGCCGCGGTTTCCAAACTGAAGCCCGAACGGCCCGCTCGCAAACTTGGTGTCCGTCGCCTCGGCGGTGCGCACGCCGTTGAGCACGACGGTCAGTTTCGCGCCCTTGACCGTGATGTCGTACGTATTCCATTTGCCGCCCGCTTTGGGCGGGGACGATACCGGCGCGATGTGCACGATGCCGCCGGTGGCATACGTCTGGTCGGGACGCTGATCGAAGATGTTTGCTTCGTAGCAGGTCTTGTCGGTGGGCTTGTTGCCGTCCTGGCAGCGCATGTAGATGCCGCTATTGGCATCGTGAGCGGCCCAGAACTCGATCTTCAGCTCAAAATCCTTGTAGGAGTTCTTCGACATGAGAAAGCCGCCTTTTCCCTTGTCCGCCACGATGGCGCCGTCCTCGGCCCGCCAGTTGGCATCGCCGACGCGGTTCCAGTTTTCGAGGCCCTTCTCGCCGTCGATGAGCGTGGTCCACCCGGTCATCGAGTCATACATAGTGGACATTTGCGCGCAGCCGAAACCGGTGAGCGTCACGACCAGCAGCGCTGAAATGATGAAAGGCAGTCGTTTCATTGTGATCTCCCCCTTGACTGTTGATGGATGCCGCACCTTAGGATGGCCCCCCTGCGGCCGGCGGTCAAGACGTGCGAAAATCAGGAGCGAGGAGGTAACTGCAGTGGCAGAGAAAGTGCAGGCGGCCGTGCGGACCGGCCCGAGCAGGACCGAGTTCCGCGAATTCCCGATGCCGGACATCCCGGCGGACGGCGCGCTTCTCAAGATGGAGGTCGCCGGGATCTGCGGCACCGACGTCAAGCTCTACGCCCATCCGCCGACTGCCAGCCCGGTGATCATGGGCCACGAGAACATCGGCACTATCGCGAAGGCCGGCCGCGAATTTACCCGCCGCAAGGGCTTCAAGGAAGGCGATCTGGTGTTCGTCGAGCACTACGTCATGTGCGGAAAGTGCGAGTGGTGCCACCTCGGCCAGTACCGCCACTGCGAGAACACCGACTGGCGCAAGAACCCCGATGCCATCCGCTACGGCTATACCTCGGCGGAGAAGGCGCCCCACCTGTGGGGAGGATTTGCACAGTATGTATACCTGCCGTGGAACGCGGTCGTGCACCATGTGCCGAAGGGCGTCACCCCGGAGCTGGCGGGATTGGTGACCCCGATGGCGAACGGCGTCGAGTGGTCGCTCTTCGACGGCGGCGTGGGCTACGACTCGAGCGTCCTGATCCAGGGCCCGGGGCAGCAAGGCCTGTCGCAGACCGTGATCTGCAGGCAGGCGGGAGCCTCGCTCATCATCGTCACCGGCACGTCCAAGGATTCAGCCAGATTGGAAGTTGCGAAAGCGCTCGGCGCCGATCACGTCATCGACGTCAACAAGGAAGACCCGCTCGCCCGCATCAAGGAGGTCACCGGCGGCAAGGGCGTCGACGTCGTGCTCGACTGCACCGCCGGCGCGGGGACCCTTCCGATACTCCTGGGAATAGAAGCCCTGAAGCGCAAGGCCGGCACGATAGTCGTGCAGGGCGAGCTCAAAGAGTTCCCCAACTTCCCGCTCGAGCGCGTCACCACCAAGGCGATCACCCTCAAGAGCGCGCGCGGCCACAGCTACAAGGCCTGCGAGCTCGCGCTCGCGCAACTGGCATCGAGAAGATTTGCTCTGGAAAAAGTGACGACGCACCGCTTCCCGCTGAAGGACGTCGACCTCGCGATCAAGTCGGTCGGCGGACAGGGCGTGCCGGACGTGATCCACGCCTCTCTCATGCCCTGGCTGTAAAACGCGGCCGGGGGCCGTCAGGCGTAAGCCGCGCGCGGCTCCTCGAGGCGGTCGAGCGGGCTCCTCACCGCGTGGCCTCCGCGGTTCAGCACGTGGGTGTAGATCATGGTGGTCGACACGTCCGAGTGCCCGAGCAGCTCCTGCACCGTGCGGATATCGTGGCCCGCCTCCAGGAGATGCGTGGCAAAGGAATGGCGCAGCGTGTGGCAGGTCACCGGCTTCACGATGCCCGCGCCCGCGGCGGCGCGCTTCACGATCCGCGACAGCGTGTCGGGATGCACATGGTGGCGGCGCACCGCGCCGCCGCGCGGGTCGGTCGAGCGCCGCGCCGAGGGAAACACGAACTGCCATCCCCATTCGCGGCCCGCGCGCGGATACTTGCGCGCGAGCGCGAACGGCAGCCAGACCTCGCCGAGGCCTTCGGCCAGGTCGCTGCGCTCGCGCGAGCGTAGCGCGCGTGAGCGCCAGAACGAGGCCTTGGCGGCCGAGATCCGCACGGTGCATGCCCAGAGCCGTGGCACCTACGGCAGCCCTCGGGTGCACCAGGCGCTCAGAAGGCGCGGACACCGGGTAGGACGGCATCGCGTCGCCCGGCTGATGCACAGACACGGCATCAAGGCCCGTGTGGCCACGATTCGCTACACGAGCCCGAGTCTGCAGCGCTACTTCGGATCGATCCCCAACCAGAGCCTGGAACTCGAGCTTGAGCACCCCGACCAGGTCTGGGTCGGTGACATCACCTATCTCAAGGTCGGCGCCGTTTACCGCTATCTCGCGGTAGTGATGGACAAGTACAGCCGCCGGGTCCTCGGCTGGAGCTATGGCCCACGCAAGGATGTGAGATTGACGCTGCAGCCTTGAACAGCGCCGTTCGCTCGCGGCGTCCGAACCGCGGCCTGGTGTTCCACACCGATCGCGGTATCGAGTACGCCGCCGGCGCCTTCAAGCAGCGCACCGCCGAACTCGGCATCACCCTGAGCATGAACCGCCCGGGCAAGATCACCGACAACGCCTTCATCGAGTCCTTCTTCCACTCGATGAAGGCCGACGTCTTCCACGGCAACCGATTCGACGACGACGGGACCGTCCGCTCGTTGTTGAAGCAGTATTTGCCCTTCTACAACCGCGCTAGACTTCACTCGTCATTGATCGCGGCAAGATTCCGCTTGCGCGGCGGCGCTGCGCGCCTTCTTCAGCGCGGCACAACGCGGACGTTAGGCCTCGTGAACATTGCCTGGCATCTTTATCAACGGAGTGGGTCATGATCACAGAGTTGGTCTTCTT
>DATICE010000251.1:0-2155 GCA_035456985.1 Burkholderiales bacterium
GATCGCGATCACGATGAAAAGCGCGCGCTGCCAGCCCGCCTCATCCGACAGGATGCTGAAGGCGGCGCCGCTGTTGTAGACCAGGACCAGGTTGAAGAACGGCGTCACCGCAACCGCCTTGTTGACCACGAGGTAGTGGACGGCGGCGAGCTTGACGAGCTGATCCGCCGCCACGAGCAACGCCGCGAGTGCAAGCCACTTCGTCATATCATGCGTGCACGCGCGGTTCGCCCGCTCCGAACAGGTTCGCGACGCAGCGCCCGCACAGCCCGGGATGCTTCGCGTCCCTTCCCACTTCCGCCCGGTAGTGCCAGCAGCGCTCGCACTTGGCATGGGCGCTGGGATAGACCTTGATGCTCACGTCGGGCAGCATGGTCCCAACCGCGTCCGCGGGGTGTCCGTCCTTGACCCTCGCCTGCGAAGTGATAAACACGAACCGCAGGTCGTCCTCGAACGACCGCAGGAGTTCGCCGCTTTCGCCGTTGGCGTAGATCTCTACCTCCCCCTGCAGGGACGATCCGACCTTGCCGGCCGCGCGCAGCGCCTCGAGTTGTTTCAGCACGTCCGAGCGGAGATCGCGCAGCTTCTTCCAGCGGTCTCGCAGCCGCGCTGCGTCGCTTGGAAGCGGATGCTGGTGCCAGGTCTGCTCGAACACGCTCGTCGCGTCTTTCGATAGCACTTCCCACGCCTCCTCCGCAGTAAACGACAGGATGGGGGCCATCAGGCGCACCAGGGATTGCGTGATGTGATAGAGCGCGTTCTGCGCCGACCGGCGCGCGCGCGAGTTCGCCGGCGTGGTGTAGAGCCGGTCCTTGATGATGTCGAGATAGAACCCGCCCAGGTCCTCCGAGCAGAATGTCTGCAGGCTCTGCGCGACCAGATGAAACTCGTATCTGCCGTAGCATCCGGGGAAAGGGACATCCCCCTTCCCCTCGTAATCCCCCGACGGCGCAAGAATTCCCTGCAGGTCATGGGTCATCAGCCAGGCGTAGCGGTCGATCTCCAGCCATTCGTGGACCGGTAGCGCGTCGCGCGCCGGGTCGAAATCGGCCAGGTTGGCGAGGAGAAAGCGCAGCGTGTTGCGGATGCGGCGGTAGGATTCGACCACCCGCTTGAGGATCTCATTCGAGAGATTCAGCTCGCCCGAGTAATCCGTGCTCGCGACCCACAGGCGGAGGATATCCGCGCCGAGGGTGCCGATGATCTCCTGCGGCGACATGCCGGTGCCGCGCGACTTCGACATCTTGCGGCCCTCCAAGTCGATGACGAAGCCGTGGGTGAGCAGCGCGCGATACGGCGGGTCGCCGTCCATCATGGAGGCCACGAGGAGGGAGGTCTGGAACCAGCCCCGATGCTGGTCCGAGCCCTCGAGATAGAGGTCCGCCGGGAATGCCGTCTCCGATCGGTGCGAGCCGCGCATCACAGTGAAATGCGTCGAGCCGGAGTCGAACCAGACATCCAGCGTATCCTTCACCTTTTCGTAGTGTGCCGCGTCCTCTCCGATCAGCTCCTTCAGCTCGACCGATTGCCACGCCTCGATGCCGCCGCGCTCGACCCGCTGTGCGACCAGCTCTAGGATTTCCAGCGCGCGCGGATGCAGCGCTCCCGTTTCCCTGTGGATGAAGAACGGCATCGGCACGCCCCACTGGCGCTGGCGCGACAGCGTCCAGTCGGGACGATTGGCGATCATGCCGTGGAGCCGCGCCTTCCCCCATGCCGGGTAGAACGCCGTTGCTTCGATGCCGCGCAGCGCGGTCGCGCGCAGCGTCTCCTTCGGCTTCACCCCGTTGAAGCCCGGCACGTCGTCCATGCCGGCAAACCACTGCACGGTGGCGCGCAGGATCACCGGGGTCTTGTGGCGCCAGCAATGCATGTAGCTGTGCACGTGCTTGTCGTCCCGCGCGAAGAGGACGCCGCGCTCCTCGAGCGTGCGCACGATCTGCGGATTGGCTTTCCAGATCATCATCCCGCCGAAGAGCGGAAGGCCGGGCACGAACTTGCCATCGCCCATCACCGGCGTCAGCATCTCCTCGTCTTTCATGCCGTAGCGGCGGCAGGAATCGAAGTCCTCCACGCCGTACGCAGGCGCCGAGTGCACGATGCCGGTCCCGGTGTCGAGCGTCACGTACTCGCCGAGGTAGACGGGAGCGCGACG
>DATICE010000252.1:0-12457 GCA_035456985.1 Burkholderiales bacterium
CGATGGTTCGGGAAATTGGCGTGGACGTAGCTCCAGCGCCCGTTCTTCGCCGGATAGAAGCCCATCACCGCGTTGAACTCGGTCGATACGGCCGAGCCGTTCAATTTCAGGTGACGCCCGCTGCGGAGCGAGGCGGCCGCCTGACGGGTGTCCACCGCAATCTCCTGGCGCCGCCCGGTGCGAAGTTCCCACAGGTCGGCCGCGGCAAGACCGGTCGCGGCCAGCGCGGCGCTCGCCGCCTCGCCGATACGGAACGGCGTCTGCAGTATGGGATCGGCGGCGCCGGAAATCTCAACCTCCCGCGCGCGCGCCTCCGGCCAACCGGCAACCGGCAGGATCGTTCGCAATGCAGCGCTGCTCACGATCCGGACTCTCGTTCGTTTTCCATTGCGCTATCCTACACGGTGAAGGGAGGAGCCCATGCTGATCGTCGACTCGCAGATCCACCTCTGGCGCAATGGGAAGATGAGCCCGCACCACCGCCAGATCCCGACCTATTCCGCCGAGGATGCGCTGAAGGAGATGGCGACGGCCGGCGTCGATTGCGCGGTCATCCACCCGCCGAGCGCGATGGGTGAGCCCGCCAATGCGCTCGCCGTCCAGGCGGTGCGCGATCACCCGGACAAGTTCTGCATCCTCGGCAACTTCGACCTGCAGAGCGCCGACCGCGAGAAAATCGTCGCGCGCTGGCGCGAGCGCCCGGGCATGCTCGGATTCCGCTTCACGTTCAACCAGCCGAACGAGAAGACGTGGTGGACCGACGGCTCGCTCGACTGGTTCTGGAAAGCGTGTGAGAAGGCGAAGCTGCCGGTGGGGCTCCTCGCAAGCGGTCCCAATATCGGGGTGATGGGGAAGATCGCCGAGCGCCATCCCGGCCTGAAGCTCCACATCGATCACATCGGGCGCGGCGGCGGACGGGCCGACCTCAAGGACGACGCGGCCTACGCCAACCTGGGCGAGATGCTCGCGCTCGCGAAGCTCCCCAACGTCGCCGTCAAGCTCTCGGGCGCGCCGAGCACTTCGAGCCAGCCCTACCCGTACAAGAACGTTCACGATTATCTGCGCCGCATCGTCGAGGCATTCGGGCCCGAGCGCTGCTTCTGGGGCACCGACATCACCCGCATGCCATGCAGCTACCGGCAATGCGTGACGATGTTCACCGAGGAGATGCCGTGGCTGAAGGGCCGCGACCGCGAGCTGGTGATGGGCGCGGCGTTCGTCAAGTGGCTCGGCTGGCACAGGCCAGCCTCGGCCTGATTGCGAGGGAGACCAAGATGCCAACCTTTGAGCGCCAGGGCGCCACGATCTACTACGAGGAGCACGGCAAAGGATTTCCACTTCTGGCATTCGCGCCCGCAGGCGTGAAGTCGACCATCGCCGTCTGGAGCTCGCCGTCCGCTCCGATCAACCCCATCACCGAGTTTTCCGCGGAATACCGTGTGATCGTGATGGACCAGCGCAATGCCGGCGGAAAGTCCCGCGCGCCGATCACGGCGAAGGACGGCTGGCACACCTTCGCGGCCGACCACATCGCGGTGCTCGACCACCTCAAGATCCAGCGCTGCCACCTCTACGGCCAGTGCATCGGCGGCTCGTTCATCATGAGCCTGCTGAAGGCGCAGCCGCATCGCATTGCAGCCGCCGTCCTCGCCCAGCCGATCGGGCGCGTGGGGCCGTTCAAGCCGGGGCGGGCGCCCCGCTTCGACGAGTGGGCCAAGGGCTTGAAGGATCACCCGGAGGCCACGGACGCGGTGCTCGATGCGCTCTACCGAAACCTTTACGAGCCGGGCTTTGTCTTCAGCGTAGACCGCGAGTTCGTCAAAACCGTCAGGACACCCTGCCTCGTGCTGGCGGGCAATGACGAGGCGCATCCGTACCCGATCTCGGAGGAGACGGCGAAGCTCCTGCCGAACGCGGAGTTCATTCAGCAGTGGAAAGAGGGCGCGGCGCTGGAAGCGGCCAGGCCGCGGATCAAGGCGTTCCTGGCAAAGCACACCCCGGCAAGCTGACCTACCTGACCCACCAGTGCAGGGCGTCCTGCTCCACGCCCTGAGTCCCGTGCGGGCCGCCGCCTCCCGTCCGCAGGTACATCTTGCGCGCGTAGCCCGGCTTGAACTTGCCGGCGAGCGCATCGACGATCCAGTCCATGCCCATCGAATGGCAGTCCATCCGCTGGCCCAACGCAGGAAAGAGCGTCGTCTGGTGATACGTGTCCTCGTAGACCCAGAGCTCCTTCGGCGCCTTGATGCGGTCGTAGAACCGGTAGACCAGCTCCACGGGGCTGCGCGCATCGTATTCGCCGGTCGTGAGCAGGACCGGCGCCGTGATGGCGCCTTCCTTGCCCTCGACGGTCATCCGGGCGACGATCCGGTCGAGCTCCTCCTCGCTCGCCGCCCCGGTGAGGTAGCCGAAGAGCTGCTTGTAGCGGGGCGAGAACGTGTCGAGGATGAAGTACTTGTCGAGATAGGACGCCCACGCGCCGACGGTCGCCTTGATGACCGGGTCGCCCAGCGCCGCGGCGGCCAGACCCCAGTGTGATCCCATGGACTGCGCGAAGACGGTGATTTTCTCGGGCTCGACTTCCTTGCGGCCCCGGAGCCACTTCGCCACGGCAAGCACCGCGCGCTCGTAGTTGTCGGCGGTCAGCCGGGTCCCGCGCAGGTTGCTCGTGCCCTGGCCCGGCCCATCCATGGCCAGCAGATGCATGCCGCGATCCAGGGCGTGATTGACCTGGGGGTCCGGATACATCTCCTTGGTCATGTCGCAGCCGGGAATGAAGATCACGGCCGGCGCCTTCGGGCGGCCCTTGAGCATGTGGAAGTTGCACTGGAGCTCGGCGCCCTCGAAGGGAATCTCGACGCGCTCGATGGGGTAGGGGGCGAGCTCGATCACCTTCTCGTAGTTGGCGAGACAGCGGCCGTGCAGGTAGCGCTTCTCGTCGTTGGTCTCGAGCACCGGGTGCTGCGCGGCGGCGAACTGGGCGGAGGCGCGGTAGTAGAGCTCGAACGCCGTCACCCTGTGGCCGGCGGCCTCCTCTTCCGCCGCCACGCGCTCCATGCGCTGGGCAATGCGGCCGACGTGCTTCGGGATCTGGGCGTGGCTCTTCACGCTCGCCGGCAGGACCCGGCCGTCGGCGTCCCAGTGGAAGACGCGCCCGGTTTCCTTGACGACGTAATCGAAGATCCACTGCTGGCGATCGCGGGCGAGACGGGGTGTGCGCATTGCTTCCTCCCTGGTTGATGGATTGACGGCGTCGCGGATGAATCGTCTCAGATACGGCGTCCCGGATAAAGCGTCGCAGTTAATGCGAAAATCCTGAATCCATGAACTATCGACTCCTCGGCCGCACCGGCCTTTCCGTTTCCGAAGTGGGCGTGGGCGGAGCGGGCATCGGGCAGGTGTGGGGCGCGACGACGGACGCGGAATGCACCCGGCTCGTGCGCCGGGCGGTGGATCTCGGCATCAACTTCTTCGACACCTCGCCCATGTACGGCCGCGGCAAGTCGGAGGAAATTTTGGGGCAGGGGCTGGACGGGCTGCGGAACCGCGTTTACCTCGCCACGAAGGTGCGGCTGCAAACCGCGGAAGACCTCGCCGACATGGCCGGCGCCGTGCGGCGCTCGGTGGAGAGCAGCCTGCGGCGGCTGCGCACGGACCGCGTGGACGTGCTGCAAATTCACCACCAGCTCGGACCGGAAGGGGGACAGTACCTGGCGGCGGCCGGGCCGCCGCCCCGCTACGCCTATCGGCTGAACCTGCAGCAGGGCCTGGAGCTCGGCCACGCCATGCAGCGGGTGGTCGAGGAAGGCAAGGCGCGTTTTCTCGGCATCACCGCTTGGGACGGGCATCCCGGGGTCATCGAGCCGCTCCTCGCGAGCGGCGTGTTTCACACCGCCCAGATACTCTACAACCTGCTGAACCGGACGGCGGCGTCCGCGCCGCCGCACGGATTCGACGATGTGGACCAGGGGCGGGCCATCGCGGTCGCCCGCAGGAACGACATCGGAATCATCTGCATCCGCGCCCACGCGGCCGGGGCGCTCACGGACAAGCTCGACAGGGACGTCGCCCCGGACTCCGACGTGGCGCGCGACTTCGCACGGAGCCGGAAGCTCGGCCGCTCGAAGGAGGGGGCCGGCGCCACACTTTCGCAAACGGCGCTACGATTCTGCCTCGACCATCCGCACATCGCCACGGTCGTGCCGGGCTTCAAGAACGTCGCGGAGCTGGAGGAAAGCGCGGCTTGCTCCGGATAGGGCAACGATTTAACGTTAGCAAAGGAGACGATGACATGAGCTTCGTACTGGCAGTGATGATCCGAATAAAGCCGGAGAACGCGGAGCGCTTTATGGCGCACGCAATCGCGAACGGGCGCGAGGCGCGCAAGGAGCCGGGCTGCCGGCAGTTCGAAGTACTGGTCGATCCCGCGGACCGCACGAAGGTAATGCTGTTCGAGATCTACGACGACGAGAAGGCGTTCGAGGCCCACCAGCAGACGCCGCACTTCAAGAAGTATGTCGCCGAGGCGGTGCCGCTGCTCGAGTCGCGCGAGCGGCACAGGCTGCAGCGGGCCCTTACCTGACATGGTCTGACCCGATTTGCCATGCGCGACATCAACGAGTTCTCCGTCCTCGTCCTGGCCGGGCTGCACGGCGCGGGCGCGGAGCACTGGATGAGCTTCTGGGAGAAGGCGTTCCCCGCGTTCCGGCGCGTGCAGCAGGACGATTGGGAGAATCCCGACTACGCGGCGTGGGGCCCGCGCCTGTCGGAAGCGGTGACGCAGGCCGAGCGCCCGGTGATTCTGCTCGCGCACAGCCTCGGCACCTCGCTCACCATGCGCTGGTCCTTCGATCAGCCGGCCCTCGCACGCAAGGTCGCGGGGGCGTTCCTCGTCGCGCCGACCGATCGCGATACGTTCGACGCCAAGCCCGGCGGCACGCCCGTCCGCGGCTTCGGCGGCATGATCCTGAAGCGCCTGCCGTTTCCCTCGGCCGTCGTGGCGAGCCGCAACGACGACCGCGTGTCCTTCGAGCGCGCGCGGGCCTTTGCCGCGGCGTGGGGCTCGACCCTGATCGATGCCGGCAGCGTGGGGCACATCGGGTCCGCCGCGAAGCTCGAATACTGGCCGTTCGGCCTGCTTTGGTTCGGGCAGTTCGTCGCGTCGCTGCGGACGTAGAACGGTGAGCGGTGAGCAGTGAGCGGAACCTTGCGCCTTCGGTAAGCCGTTAGCCGTCAGCTCGTCCGGTCGGGCGTGAGCGAGCTTGAGCTGTCCCCGTTTGACGCATGCGCTTGGGCCGGCGCACGGCGCGCACTTTGCCGGTAGGGCCGCCGCCCGCGTAGAACAGGCCGGCGCCATCGGACTCGAGGCCCGATACAAAGACCCCCTCGGGCATGGTGAGCCGGGACAGGACCTTGCCGTTCTTCGGGTCGACGCGGCGGATCTCGCTCTGGTCGCCTTCCCAGGTGCCATGCCAGAGCTCGCCGTCCACCCACGTCACGCCCGTGACGAAGCGGTCCGACTCGATCGTGCGCATGATCGCGCCCGTCTGGGGGTCGATCTGGTGGATCTTCCGGTCGCGGTACTGCCCGACCCAGAGCGCGCCCTCGGCCCATGTCAGTCCCGAGTCGTTACCCTTGCCGGGCGCGGGAATGGTCGCCAGGACCTCTCCCGTCGCGGGGTCAATCTTTTGAATGCGGGCCTCGGCGAGTTGGTAGAGGTAGCGCCCGTCGAACGCCGTGCCGGCGTCGGATGCGGCTTCGATGGCGCGCACCTCCCGGCCACTCGACGGATCGAACGCGCGCAGCGCTTTGCCCGCGGCGAACCAGACGTGGGTGCCGTCGAACGTCACCCCGGCCACCTGCGGGGTATCCGGAAACGGACCGTATTCGCGGACGATCTCGGCCGCCTGCTCGCCGGTCCTTGCGCCGCTGCCTTTTGCTCGAGCCATGTGTTCTCCTTTCCTCATGTTGCGATCAGCTTAGCCCCATGACGGGCGGCGCCGGGAGTAACAATGTCGTCGCGAATCCGGCGATCGGCGCGGAGAGCCAGCGGCGCGCCCGGCCGCGGCCGAGCGCGCGCACCTTGCCGGTGGCCTCGAGTTCGCCGAGCGCGCGCTGCACCGTGCGCTGGCTCGAGCCGAGCACGAGGGCCAGCGCCGACGCGGACCACGCTTCGCCGTCGGACATGAGCGCGAACACCTCGCCGCCGGGGCTTTCGACCGGTGGCGCCAGGACCCGAACTTCGCCCGACCGGGGCAGGAGGATGAAGCCACCCGGCGTCGCGCGCACATCGGCCAGCGCGCGCATCTCCCTGCGCAGGCGGCCGAGCTCGACGCGGAGCCGCGCTCGGTGCGACTCGTTGATGCGCCGGGCGCGGAACGCGCGCTCGCAGAGCATCTCGCGGGATGCATCGCCGGGCCAGGCTTCGGCCAGCGAGCGCAGGAGGGCAAACAGGACCGGGCGCCGCGCCAGGCGCACTTCACGCCGCTCCCAGCGCGCGGTCCGCCGGCACGCATCCACGATCAGGTGCGGCGAAGCGAGCAGCGTCTCGACTTCCGCCAGCACGAGCGGCCGTTCCTCGCCTTTCGCGACAAGCCGTGCCGCCGGCAGCGCGAGCGTCTGCTCGGCCCGCTCGATTTCGGCGAGGAGCGGGGCGATGCCCGAGCGCTCCGCCGCGGCCCGGGCGCGGGTCAGCGCCGCCCGGGCGGGTGTCGTGCGGCCGCGGCGCAGCGCGATCTCGGACGCGACGAGCTCGCCTCTTGCCATCAGCATGGCCGGGGCCGCGCGCAGGTCCAGCTTTTCGAGCGCGTCGCCCGCTTCGGTCACCCGGCCGAGCAGGAGCAGCCGGCGGATCTGAAGGAGCGCGGCGTGGAGTCCGTTGTCGTGGTCGCCCAGGGCGCCGAACGCGCGCCGCGCCTGGTCGAGCGCCTGGGTCGGCCAGTGGAGGTCGCGCGCCGCGAGTGCCACCTCGGCTTCGGCCGTGACGCATCGTGCGCGCTCCACGCGCTCTCCCGGGCCGAACGAGCGCGCGGCGCGCCGCAGGAGCACCCCGGCTTTCGCGAGCTCGCCGAGCTGGGCCATGGCGATCCCGCGCAGGGCGAGCGCGGGCGCGTCGTTCCGTAGCGCGATCCGCTTGAGCGCTCCCAGGGGGTCGCCTGCCTGGAGCGCCCTCGCTGCCGCGGTGATGAGCGAATCCATGCCCGCATCCTACGCCGCGAAATCGCGTCACAGTTGTTACTCACGCTCCGCCGCAGCTGAAAGCTAACCTGTCGCCGTTCGATCAACTCAACCAACCCGCAAAGGAGAACGGTAATGGATATTCTGCATCGAGTCGGAATCAAGTCGTCCCCGGATGAAGTCTACAAGGCACTGGCCACGCGTGAAGGCCTGGCCGCCTGGTGGACGAACAACACTCAAGGCGAGAGCAAGGTC
Organism: Burkholderiales bacterium; assembly: GCA_035456985.1. Taxonomy (GTDB): domain Bacteria; phylum Pseudomonadota; class Gammaproteobacteria; order Burkholderiales; family SG8-41; genus SG8-41. The sequence continues at coordinate 7,432 of DATICE010000252.1, forward strand.
GGCGGAGCGCTCAAGTTCCGCTTCAGCGCAAACGGCTCCGAGATCGGCGGCTTCGACATGAAGGTCCTGGAGCTTCAGCCCGCCAGGCGCGTGCTATGGCAAGTGGTCGACGGGCCCCAGGAATGGATCGGCACCAGGATCAGCTTTGATCTCAAGCAAGCGGGCGACCATGCCATCGTCCTCTTCAAGCACCAGGATTGGAAGGAGCCGGTCGAATTCATGCACCACTGCAGCACCAAGTGGGCGACTTACCTGATGAGCTTGAAGTCGCTGGTGGAGACCCGGAAAGGCAGTCCCAACCCGAACGACACTCATATCAGCGGCGACGGGCCGGACTGACGTCAATGGGGCCGGGTTCTCTTTCCGGGAAAAGTGAACCCGACCCCCAATTCACCTTGGTCCGACCCGGATTGGGGCGATCAGCGTCGAAGGAACGTCAGCAACTGCGGTATCACCTGGTCCGGCGCCTCGTCGATCAGCCAGTGGCCCGAGCCCTTGACGATGACGCCTTCGACCTTGTCGGCGACCAGACGGCCCTGCACGATCAGGAACTCGCCGGAGGCTTTCTCTCCGGAGAGCACCAGCATCGGCATCTTCAGTTTTGTCTTGGTAAAACCGGCGAAGTCCTTGGCATCTCCCTCGAACGCTCGAAATACCTCGAAGCCCGCGCGCATGGCGCCCGGCTGCGCGTAAGACCTGGCGTAGAACCGGCGGTCCTTCTCGGAAACGGAGCGCTTCGGATCGGCGGCGAAGTCGTTCCAGAAGTGCTCGAAGTAGGTGCGCTCGCGCCCCTTCACCAGCGCCAGTGGCGTCGTGCCGTAGAAGTGAAAGTGCCAGAGGTCCCTCAGCAGCCAGACTTTCGTCCAGTCACCCACCCCCGGCAGGAAGGCATCCATCAGTACGATGCGGTCCACCTCGGACGGATACTGCGCGGCATAGGCGTAGGCGACCATCAACCCGATATCGTGGCCGACGACCGCGACACGCTTGAGCCCGAGCGATTGCGCGAGCGCGTGAATGTCCTGCGCCATCGTTTTCTTGTCGTAGCCGGTCTCGGGCTTGCTCGATTGTCCGAAGCCGCGCAGGTCCGGCGCGATCACGGCGTGCGTCCTCGCCAGCTCGGCAATGAGTGGGCGCCACATATGGCTGTTCTGGGCGTAGCCGTGCAGCAGGATGACCGCATCGCCCTTGCCGGCGGCAAGATAGTGCAGCTTGACGCCGTTGACCTCGGCGACCTTGCCCTGAGGGACAGGGGCTTTCGGTTCGGCGGCCGACGCGGAGACCGCCAGTGCGACGAGCATTGTCGCTACCAGGGGGCGGGCCAAATAGGTAATGAAGGCGCTCATTTGATTCTCCTGTTGCGGCGGCCTTGGGACGGAGTCGCGTTGTCGAAGGAAGGCAATATACAGCGAATACGCGAGCTGTTCCCGATCTGACAATCGAGTCTGACCCCATTCGTTTGTCGAGGGCTCGAATCCTGCCGGGCGCTAGAGACGTGGATCGTGAGTGCGTTCCGCTCTCCCGACCTCACGGGTTCTTACCGCCAAGGCCTCAACAGAATAACGAAGGTGATGTAGTGCGTCACCAGGAGCGCGGGCACCCAGAACGCGGGGATCCAGTACGCCGCGCCCATGTAAGGTGGCGCCTCGTGGATTGTCGCCAGTGTTATAGCGGCGATCAGGTCCACTGTTCCCTCCACGTTGAATATCCACACGAGCGGCCGCGCGATGCGCCAGCTGCCGGCGACCGCGGGAATCGCGGCCACGGCGAGCAGGGCGGCCAGGAGGTCGCCGTACGCCGCCGGGTAGGCGAACTGCGAAGGCATACCGGGGTAGGTTGCGCCTGCCGCCAGGAACATCAGCCCAAGGTGCCGGAACGCGTGGAGCAGGAGAATTGGCAGCAGCACGGTCCGGGGCTGCAGCTTCGCCAGGTTCGGCAACAGATAGATCCGCGCCGCGATCCAGAAGATCAGCGTGCTGAACGCGAGGTTGAGGGTGAGGATGCTCATGCGATTCCAGATTACTCCGGGATCTCGGGATCGACCAGGTTTGCCAGCTGCATGAGCGACTCCTGCCAGCCGAGATAGCATTGCTCGGCGGGTATGACGTCGGGGATGCCTTCCTGCACGACCGTCAAATCGGTCCCGCACGAGACTTTCTTCAGGGTCACGGTCACCTTCATCTCGTCCGGCAGGTTCGGGTCGTCGAACTTGTCGGTATAGCGGATCAACTCGTTCGGCTTGAGCTCCAGGTACTTCCCGCCGAAGGAATGGCTCTTCCCCGTGGTGAAGTTGGTGAACGAGGCCCTGTGCGAGCCGCCGACCTTGCCATCGGCCTGGTGGACCGTGCAGGTGAAGCCGTACGGCGGCAGCCACTTGCACATGGCGGCGGGGTCCAGGAACGCCCTATAGACCCGCTGGGGCGGCGCTTTGAGAACGCGGTGAAGGCGGATGGTGCTGGGCATAATTCGCTCCTTTCGATGTGGTCATCTCGTAGTCGATCGAGAACCGGCGGAATCGACAGTCAGTAGCCTCGGGAGAGCGGGAAGGCGGGAGATCGACCGGCCACTTGCCCCCTTAGGGGACAGCTCAGTCTGTCCCCAACTTCACTCGAAACCGTCCTGCACCACCGCGTCGATGAGGGAGGGGCCGGAGCGGGCGGTCGCCTCGCGGATGGCGGGCGCGATGTCGGCCGCGTCGGTCACGCGGCGCGCCGGAACGCCCAGCGACTGCGCGAGCCCCACCCATTCGATCGCGGGGTCCCGGATGTCCATGCCGACGTGTTTCTCGGTGCCGCGCATCGAGACCAGGCGCTCCTTCAGGATGCGATAGCTCCGGTTGTTGGCGATCACGAAGGTGACCGGCAGGCGGTAATGCGCGGCGGTCCACAGCGCCTGCACGCTGTACATGGCGCTGCCGTCGCCGATGATCGCGCACACCGGCCGGCCGGGCAGGGCGATCGAGACGCCGTTTGCGGCTGCTATCCCCCAGCCGATGCCGCCACTCGCCATGCCGAAATGCGCATGCGCGTGCCTCAACGCGCGGAAGGCGTGCAGCGACGCGGAGCTCGTGACGCCCTCGTCCACGACGACCGCGTTCTCGGGGAGCGCGTCGGCGATGCGCAACATGAGCACGCGCGGATCGATCGGCTTCGCCCCGTCGATTTTCTCCGCGGCTGCGGCAAGCTTCGCGCGCTGCGCGCTCCAGTTGGAGGCGGCGAGCTTCGCCACCCTGCGGGCTGACTCTTCGGCGCGCGCCGCACCGCCGAGCCGGCGCACCGCGGGCACGAGGACCTTCAGCGTTTCCTTCACGTTGGTGTTCAACGCGATCTCCGCCGGGTAGTTCTTGCCCAGCTCCCAGTCGCGCTCGGCGATCTGGAGCACGGCGGTGCCCGGCGGCAGCGGATCGACCGGGCTGTAGACGGACATGCGCAGCACGTCGCCGCCCAGGAACAGCGCGGCATCGTACGGCTCGAGGAGCTTGCGCACTTCAGGCTGCTGGCGCGAGATCGATCCCATGAAGCAGGGGTGCTCGGAGTGGAACTGCGCGGAATGCTGCATCGTCTGCTGGTAGACCGGCGCCCCGAGCGCCTCGGCGAGCTCGCCGGCGAGCGCGAGCGCGTCGTAGACCTGCAGCTCGTGCCCCGCGACAAGCACCGGGTTGCGGGCCGCGAGGAGCCGTTTCGCGAACGCCTCGACCGCCTCTTCGCTGGGACGCGTCCTCGTGTCCACGCGCGTCGGCCGGCCGAGATCGACGTCGGTCTCGCCGTCGAGCACGTCGCCCGGCAGGCTGATGAACACCGGGCCCGCCGGCGGCGCGGTCGCCACCTTGGCCGCGCGGCGCACGATGCGCGGCAGGTCTTCGACGCGCGTGACCTCGATCGCCCACTTGACCATCGGCTGCGCGATCGGCACCAGCGGGTCGTAGAGCAGCGGCTCGGTGAGCCCGTGCCCCTGCTCCTGCTGGCCGGCGGTGATGATGACCGGGGAACCGGCGAACTTCGCGTTGTAGAGCGCGCCGATCGCGTTGCCGAGCCCCGGGGCGACGTGCACGTTGCAGGCGCCGATCTTGCCCGAAGCGCGCGCGTAGCCGTCGGCCATCCCTACCACGACCGCCTCCTGGAGACCGAGCACGTAGCGGATCTCGCTCTGCTTGCCGAGCGCCTCCATGATCGGGAGCTCGGTGGTGCCCGGGTTGCCGAAGAGGTACTCGACGCCTTCGCTCGCGAGGAGCCGCAGGAACGCGCTACGTCCGTTGATCTTGGTCATGGGCGGATAAATGGCGGCAGGAACGAGGAGCATGGTAGCGCATCGTCGAATCGGGGTGTCCCCTAAAATCCCCGCGCAAGGGACCGCGCCAAAGCGTAGCAGTGGCAGGCGCCGCCGTCAGAAATTCGAGCCTGGCCCCTTGAGTCGCTCTACCAATAGAGTTACGGGTGCTTATTGGTAATTCGAGTCTGACCCCAATTCCCCCGTCCCTCGATTTCCTCCGCCGTGTAGCGCGGCGTGATGTGCTGCGGGCAGTTCCAGTCGAACGCCTCGACCGCGATCAGCACCACGCGCTCGACCCGCGCGCGATACTCCGGCAGCTGGAGTTGCCGGGCAAGCTGCGGCGCCTGCGCGGCGTCGATGATGCGTGCCCGGCCGAGCAGCTTCAGCCTGGCGGGACGGGCGTAGTCCATGAAGAGCAGCGCCACGCGGCCGTCGTGCTCGATGTTCCCGGTGCTGATGTACTGGCGGTTGCCGCGGAAGTCCGGGTAGGCGAGCGTTTTCGCGTCGAGCGCGCGCACGAAGCCGGCGGGGCCGCCGCGGAACTGGACGTACGGCCAGCCCGACTCGCTGACCGAAGCGAGGTAGAAGCCGTCGCGCGCCTGGATGAACTCGCGCTCGGCCTCGGTCAGCGTGTCGTTGGCCTGTCCGTGTGTCCGCAGCCGCTCGCCTTGCTCGCGGCTGCCGAACCGCTCCTGCGCGGCGCGCACCGCGTCGGTGAACAGGATCTCGGAGTGTCGATGGGTCACGGTGGATCTTC
>DATICE010000253.1:0-2991 GCA_035456985.1 Burkholderiales bacterium
ACAACGCCGCGAGCCAGCCGGATCTCGCGGCGGTGGCACGGCACCTGCACTTGAGCGAGCATCATTTTCAGCGCCTGTTCACGTGCTGGGCCGGAGTCAGCCCCAAGCGCTTCGTCCAGTACCTCACCCTCGAGCACGCCAAGACCCGCCTCGCGACGACGCGCGGCGTGCTTGACCTTGCGGGCGCGGTCGGCCTGTCCGGGCCGGGACGGTTGCACGATCTCTTCGTGACGCTGGAGGCCGTGTCGCCGGGGGAATACAAGGCGAGCGGCGCCGGGCTCGCCATCCGTTACGGCGTGCACCGGTCGCCGTTCGGCGCGGCGCTGGTCGCAACCACCGGCCGCGGCATCTGCGCACTGCACTTCGTCGACAGCCCGGGCGACGGCGTCGAACGGCTGCGCCGGGACTGGCCCGATGCCGAGCTCTGCAGGGACCCGGGCGCCACCGCGCCGGTTGCGGAGCGCATCTTCCAGCCGCTGTCCTCGCCGCCGGGCCGGGCGCTGGCGCTACTCGTCAAGGGAACCAATTTTCAGGTGAAGGTGTGGCGCGCCCTTCTCGAACTCCCCATCGGCTCGCTGGCGACTTACGGCGACGTTGCCGCGCGGATCGGTGCTCGCGGGTCGGCGCGTGCGGTCGGCACGGCCGTCGGCGCAAATCCCGTCGCGTGGCTGATCCCCTGCCACCGCGTGATCCGCGAGTCGGGCGCGCTCGGCGGCTATCGCTGGGGAACCGAACGCAAGGCGGCGATGCTCGGGTGGGAGGCGGCGCACGCAGCCGATCCCGCGGCTTGATAAACTGCGCGCGTCGCCCTCCGGCACAACACGCTCATGAAGGACACCCTCAAGCCCGGCCTCACCCATCGCTTCCAGTTCCGCATTCCACCCAGCAAGACCGTACCGCAGCTCTATCCCGAATCGCAGATGTTCCGGGAAATGCCGGAGGTGTTCGCCACCGGCTACCTGGTCGGGCTGCTGGAGTGGGCCTGCATCGAGGCGATGCGCCCGCATCTCGACTGGCCGCGCGAGCAATCCCTCGGCACGCACGTCAATTTTTCCCATCTCGCGGCAACACCGCCGGGCCTGACCGTGACGGTGGACGTGCGGCTGGATCAGGTGGACGGCCGCAAACTGACCTTCTCCATCACCGCCCATGACGGGGTGGACAAGATCACCGAGGGCACGCACGAGCGCGTCGTGATCGACAGCGCCCGCTTCGCCGCCCGGCTGAATGAGAAGACGCGCAGCGCATCCCTGCGCTAGAACCGCGAGTTTTTCGGGAAGATAACCAGGGGTCTTCCGAGGCGGTCCATCCGCGGCGGTTGCACTGCCCGCGGCGCGGCTCGCGTCTTGCGGAAACGACGCAATCGGGCCATGATTCGCATGGCGCCCGGAACTGCCCGCGGCGCGCGCAAGGGAGGAGCACCCAATGACAATAATTCGCAGCCGGTTTTCACTCGTCGTTTTCCTGCTGGCCCCGCTGCTGCTTCACGCGCCGTTCGCCGCGGCCGCGGAGCCGCCGAAGCTGGATGCCGCGAACACGGCGTGGATGCTCACCTCCTCCGTGCTGGTGCTTTTCATGACCCTTCCCGGCCTCGCGCTGTTCTACGCCGGACTGGTGCGCATGAAAAACGTCCTGTCGGTCCTCATGCAGTGCTTCGCGATCACGTGCATCGTGACGCTCGCGTGGGTGGTGGTCGGCTACAGCATTGCTTTCGGGGACGCCGGTGCGAACAACGCCTGGTACGGCGGGTTTGCGAAGTCCTTCCTGTCCGGAATCGACGTCAAGTCCATCAAGGTCAACGGCGTTCCGGAGACAATCTTCTCGATGTACCAGCTCACCTTCGCGATCATCACGCCCGCGCTCGTCGTCGGCGCCTTTGCGGAGCGCGTCAAGTTCTCCGGCATGCTGCTGTTCAGCCTGCTGTGGCTGCTCCTCATCTATTGCCCGATCGCCCACTGGGTGTGGGGCGACGGATGGCTCGCGAAGAGGGGCATCATGGATTTCGCGGGCGGCACCGTCGTGCACCTCAATGCGGGCGTCGCGGCTCTGGTCTGCGCGCTGATGCTCGGCCGGCGCAGGGGTTTTCCGGACACCGCGATGCCGCCGCACAACATGACCATGGCGGTGACCGGCGCGTGCATGCTGTGGGTGGGCTGGTTCGGCTTCAACGCCGGCAGCGCGCTCGCGGCCGACGGCGCGGCGGGCATGGCGATGCTCGTTACGCACATCGGCGCGGCAACCGGCGCTTTCGCCTGGATGGTCTGCGAATGGCTGCGCTACGGCAAGCCGTCGGCACTCGGGATCGTGACCGGCATGGTCGCAGGGCTCGGCACGATCACCCCGGCCTCGGGATTCGTCGGACCGATGGGGGCGCTCGCGATCGGCGCCGCCGCGGGCGTCGCGTGCTTCTTCGCCACCAGCTACATGAAGCAGGCGCTCAAGGTGGACGACTCGCTCGATGTCTTCCCGGTGCACGGAGTCGGGGGCGCGTTGGGCACGATATTGACCGGCGTGTTCGTCGCGTCCGCATTCGGCGGCAACGGCTATCCCGAGAAAGTCACGATGGGCGACCAGGTGCTGGTGCAGGTGACCGGTGTGCTCGCGGTCGCGGTCTGGTCCGGCGTGATCACCTGGATCCTGCTCAAGATCACCGACGCGGTCGTCGGCATGCGCGTGCAGGCCGAAGAGGAAACCGAAGGGCTCGACACGGTGCTGCACAACGAGAAGGGCTACAACATGTGATAAATCCGGACGCTGCCCTGGGGCAGCGCCGGTTTATCTCCGCGCGATCGACACGGACACCGCGTGCAGGTCATCGCGCGGACGCGATTGCGCCGGGTTCAGATACGCGCGACTCCCCTACTGGGTCTCGATGCCGAGGTCCTTGATGACCTTCCCCCAGAACGCGTTCTGCTCCTTCATGAACTCGGCGAATTCCTCCGGCGAGCGGCTGGTGATCTGCTGCGCGCTTGCTTTCGCGTAGCGCTCTCC
>DATICE010000254.1:0-3837 GCA_035456985.1 Burkholderiales bacterium
CCCGAGGTCAATGCCGTCATCGTTTCCTCCAGCGAGGGCGCGCACCTCGAGCCGCTCATCCAGGCGGTCGAGCTCGGCAAGCCGGTGCTGGTGGAAAAGCCGATCGCGCTCACGCTTCCCGATGCCGATCGTGTCATCCGCGCGGCCGACAAGGCGGGCGTCAGCGTGCGCGTCGGCTACAGCCGCCGCTACAAGGAACGCTACCTGATTGCCAAGGAACAGATCGTGCAGGGCCGCCTCGGGAAGCTCGTTGGGGGCGCCGCGCGCGTCTTCAACTTGCGCTCGCAGGCGACAGCAATTCTCAAGCGCAACCCGCACGCGACCCCGGTGGTGGACGCGCTCACCTACTACGTGGACCTCATGAACTGGCTGCTCGAGGGTACCCCGGTGACGGAAGTCTTCGCGCGGGGGCAGAAAGGGGTGCTGAAGGAGGCCGGCTTCGACACCGAGGACGTGAGCTTCGCGATCCTGACCTATGCCGACGGAGCGGTGGTGAACCTCGGCATTGCCTACTCGCTGCCGGACCAGTACCCCGCCCGCGGCCATGCAGCGCGGGTCGAGGTGCTCGGCACCGGCGGCGTGATGATTCTCGACGACGACCACACCGACCAGATCCTGTACAGCGAGAAAAGCGTGCCGCACGTCTATCTGCCCGACCAGCCGCCGGTCAACATGGTGTTCCTGCAGAGCGGCACCCCGGGCGACTGGGCGCTGGGTGACTTCTGGGGACCGGTTGCGAACGAGACGCGCGCCTGGCTCGATCATCTCGCGGTGGGCAAGCCATGCGTGCTGGCGAGCGCGCGCGAGGCGCGCGCCACGCTCGAGGTGACGCTCGCCATCGAGCACTCGGCGGCGAGCGGCAGGCCCGTCAGCCTGCCGCTCGCCGAATAGTCGGTCTGGACATTGCCCGTTACCTGCTACTATTGCGGCCCTTGGGTCGTTCTTCTCTTTCGTCCACATCGTGATCGAAGTCAGTGAGCGAATCGAGGTGCCGTCGGCGCCGCGAACGGTCTGGAACGTGCTGTCGGACCCGCACGAAGTCGTCGGCTGCGTGCCAGGGGCGGCGCTCGGCGCGGAGCAGGAGGATGGCTCGTTCGACGCGACCCTCACCGTCAAATTCGGGCCCGCCAAGGTGGCTTTTCGCGCCCGGGTCGCGCTCGAGCTCGACGCAGCTGCGATGTCCGGGCGGGTTCTCGCGAGAGGCAAGGACGACAAGGGAGGGACGCGCATCCGCTCCAACATGACTTTCAAGGTCGAGGAACGCGCGGAGCCGGCGGGGTCGGTGATCCCGATCGACGCGCAGGTCGAGATCGGCGGGAAGCTCGCTTCTCTGGTGGAGGGTGGCGCGACGCTGGTGGTGAAGCGCATGACCAGGGAATTCACGGAGCGGCTCGCGGCGCGCTGCGCTGCCGCTTAAAACCGGGTGAGTGATTTCGAGCAAGGGAGAAAGCATGAAGGTCTACCAGAGGCTGGCGAGCAACTTCAAGGCGGAAGGCGTCACGCACATGTTCGGCATCATGGGCGACGCGAACATGTACTGGATGCACGAGCTCGACAAGCTCGGCGGCGTCAAGATGCTCGAAGTCCGCCACGAAGGTGCCGGGCTCGGGATGGCCGACGGCTGGGCGCGCGCGACGCGGAGCGTCGGTGTCGCCACCACGACCTGCGGCCCGGGCGTGTCACAGCTCGCGACCGCTTTCCTCACGGCCTCCCGCGCGGGGTCGCCGGTCGTCGCCTTCTGCGGCGAGCACCCGACGAACGACCAGGAGTACAACCAGCACCTCGATAACGCGCGCTTCGCCGCCGGCTGCGAAGCCGGTTTCGTCCGGCTGAATACGCCGGATGACGCGGACGACGCCGTGCGCAAGGCCTTCTACATGGCCAAGCTGGAGTCACGCCCCGTCATGCTGAGCGCCCCGATGGACGTACAGCAGAAGGCGTTCGAGGACGACGACGAGCCGTACAAGCCGTCATCCACTCTGATTCCGCCGCGGGCGGTGCGGCCCGATCCCGAGGCACTCAGGCAGGCGGCGGACATCGTCGCCGGGGCCAGGCATCCGGTGATACTCGTGGGCCGGGGAGCGCGGTGGTCTGGTGCCGGCGACGCGGTGGTGAAGCTCGCGAAGCGCACGGGTGCGCTCGTCGCCACGACGCTGATGACGAAGACCTGGCTCTCCGAAGACGAGTACCACGTCGGCATCTCCGGCACCTATGGCACGCGCACGGCGATGAGGCTCTTCGAGGAGGCCGATTGCGTGATCGCGGTCGGCGCCAGCATGAACCGCTACACGATCGAGCACGGCTACCTGTACCCGAAGGCGCGCTACGTGCAGATCGATTCCAGGCCGCACGTGGTCATGGCTGGCGGCCGCTCCGCCGATTGCTACATCCAGGCGGACGCCAGGGCCGGCGTGGAAGGGCTCGAGAAGCTGCTGGAGGAGCGAGCGTTCAAGAACGTCGGCTACCGGACCCCCGACGTCAAGAAGCAGCTCACCGGCCAGTACGAGGACCGCAGGGAATATCCCATCGAGCCGGGCACCGTCGATCCGCGCGAGGTCATTCGCGTCCTGGATGAAACCGTGCCGACGAGCATGAGCCTGTTCACGGGGAGCGGCGCGACCGCGGGCTTCTCGAACATCATGTTCAGCCGCCAGCGCCCCCTGGTGATGCCGAGCCACTTCTTCGGCTGCATCGGGCAGATGATGCCCGCCGCGATGGGGGCGGTGGTTGCCACCGGCAACAAGCCGGCGATGCTCGTCGACGGCGACGCCAGCGTCATGATGCACCTGGCGGAATTCGAAACGATGGTCCGCTACAACATGCCGCTTCTCATCGTCGTGATGAACAACGAGGCGCTGGGATCCGAGTACTACAAGCTCGATGCGCACAAGATGAAGTCCGAGCTCGCGAGGATCCCGACGCCCGACCTGGGCGCCGTGGCCAAGGCCTTCGGCGGGAGGGGGCGGCTCGCGCGAAGCACTGAGGACATGCGCGCCGCCGCCGCCGAGTGGGTCGCGAAGCCCGGTCCGATGATGGTCGACGCCCGGATCTCGCGCAGCGTGGTGACTCTGCCGTATCGCCGCATCCACTACGGCGAGGACGAATGAACGAAACCGATGTGAGAGCGTGAGGGCTTCGAGGCGTCAGCGCGCGAGGGGAAAAAGACCTTTCAGTCTCGCTATCTCCCGACCTCGCGACTCCACGGATCCGCCGTCGGAGCAACGGTAAGGCCGCGGACACCGTTCTTCTCGATCGTCTTGGCGACGAGCCCGGACGCCTTGATGTCCTCGACGAATTCGCGCAGATATTTCGCGCCGGCGAGTCGGCCCCTGGGGATCCCGATTGCCTGCTGTACTGCGGTGAACCGGCCATAGATGACGCGCGAGCCGGGAAGTTTCTCGTGGTCCTTCACGAGCCGTGGCCTCAGACCTGCGAGCGCATCCAGCTTTTCCTTGACGAAGAGCTTGAACGCCGCGTCCCCGCCCTTGGTGCGCATCAGCTTGGCGTGCTTCAAGCTGCGGCTCAAGTACAGCTCATAGGCGCTCTTCTCCGGGACCGCGATGCGGACGCCTTCGCGGTCGACATCGGAGATGTCCCGGATCGGGGAGCCGGGCGGCACCAGGTAAGTGGCCTCGATCTCCACGTAGGCCGCGGTGAAGTCGATCTCCTTCGCGCGCTGTGGCTCGGCCCCGAGAAATCCGACGTCCCATGCGCCGAAGGTCGCGGCATCGGCCAACTCGCCGGGCGTCGGGTAGCCGATGATCTCGACCGGAACGCCCAGCCGCCGGCCCAGCTCCCGTCCGAGGTCCACCGCGATGCCCTGCGGCTCGCCGGTGG
>DATICE010000255.1:0-3486 GCA_035456985.1 Burkholderiales bacterium
AGGGGTGCGGTATGGCAAGCGTGCCCTTGACGTTGTTGGCCACGGCCTCGGCCGCGGAAGTGGACAGGTCGTCCACCGGCAGAATGAGGACGTGGTTGCGCACGCCGACGCGGCCGTTCTCGCGCCGGTAGCCCATGAAAGTGGTCTTGCTGTTAACCATGATATGCCTCTCGAAATTTTTGGATTCCGTCAGGAAAACGCGCGCCGGCGCGTCTTCCTACCAGCGCTTGGTCTTGATGTTGTGGACGTGCGCATGCTCGCCGACCTTGATGTCGGCGATGGCCTTGCCGATGTCGAATCCGTACTTGATGACCGTTTCGCCGTTGCCGATGTCCTTCAGCGCGACCTTGTGGCCGATCGGCACGTCGTTCAGCGCCTTCACCTTGATGGTCGAGTCGTCTTCCATCACCCAGCCGGTCAGCTCCTGCCCGGCCTTGACGCCCTCGACCACGATGACGCCGACGGTGTCCTTCTTGTCGTGAACCAGAACCTGAATCATCTCGACTCCTGAAGCGGTTCGGCGCGCGCGCCGAACCGTTATGGACTAGGGATTGCGACGGAACTCGTTCTTATGGCAGCAATGCTAGCGCGCAAGCGGGCCTGATTTCAAGCGATCGCGTGGCGCACCGCGAAGGTCTACAGTCTGGACGGCCCGCCGGCGCGCAAAAAAAGCGGCTCGCGCCGCTTTTCCTGGTCCCGACGAGCCGGCTATTCCCGGGTCTCGCCCGGGACGATCTCCTCGCCCGCCTCGAGCTTCTCGCGGATGCGCGCCTTCTTGCCGGTGCGCTCTCTCAGGTAGTAGAGCTTCGCGCGCCCCACGTCGCCGCGCCGCTTGACCTCGATGCTCGCGATCAGCGGCGAATAAGTCTGGAAGGTGCGCTCGACGCCCTCGCCGGAGGAGATCTTGCGCACGATGAAGGAGGAATTGAGCCCGCGGTTGCGCTTGCCGATCACCACGCCCTCGTAGGCCTGGACGCGCTTGCGGTCGCCCTCCACCACGCTGACGTTGACCACGACCGTGTCGCCGGCCGAGAACTCGGGGATCTCTTTTCCGAGTCGCTTGATCTCGTCGGTCTCGAGCTGTTTGATGATGTCCATGTTCAGTTCTCCTGCTTGTATTCGTCGAGCAGCATCCGTTCCTCGGCGCTGAGCCCCCGCTTCTCGAGCAGCTCCGGCCGCCGCCGCCACGTGCGCCCGAGCGCCTGCTTCAGCCGCCAGCGCGCGATCTCGGCGTGGTTGCCCGAGAGCAGCACCGGCGGCACCTCTTCGCCCTCGTAGACCTCGGGGCGGGTGTAGTGCGGGCAATCGAGCAGCCCGTTCGCGAACGAGTCCTGCCCCGCCGATTCCGCGTCGCCCAGCGCCCCGGGCATCTGCCGCACGACGGCGTCGATCACTACCATCGCCGCGAGCTCGCCCCCCGTCAGCACGTAGTCGCCGAGCGAGATTTCCTCGTCGACCGCGCGGGCGATGAGCCGCTCGTCCACGCCCTCGTAGCGCCCGGCGAGGAGCGTGAGCCCCTGCAACGCCGCGTATTCCATGACCCGCCGGTGCTCGAGCGGGCGTCCCTGCGGCGAGAGGTAAACCGTTCTCGTCCGCGTCACGCCCGCGCTTTTCTGCCGCTGGCGCGCCGCCGTGAGCGCCTTCTCCAGCGGCTCCGCCATCATCACCATCCCGGGGCCGCCCCCGTACGGGCGGTCGTCCACGGTTCGGTAGCTGTTGACCGCGAAACTGCGCGGGTTCCACAGTACCAGCTCGTAGAGCTTGCGCTCCCGGGCCCGGCCCGTCACTCCGCTCCCGGTGACGGATTCGAACATCTCGGGGAACAGCGTGACCACGTCAAATTGGTACATCAGTAGTCCGCGCCCCACTCCACCTGCATCACGCCCGCGGCGAAATCCACGTCCCGGATCACTTCCGCGATGAACGGGATCAGCCGCTCGCGCTCACCGGCCACCACCAACACGTCGTTCGCGCCGGTCTGCAGCAACCCGGCGACCCGTCCCAGCGTCTGGCCGGCTCCGTTCACCACCGCGAGGCCGATCAAGTCGGCCCAGTAATACTCGCCACTCTGAGTAGCCGGCAGCGCGGTCCGCGGCACCGCCACCGTCTTGCCCCGCAACGCAATCGCCGCGTCGCGGTCCTCGCATCCATCGAGCTTCGCAACCAGCGTGCGCCCGTGCACCTTTGCCTGCGCAACCGTGCGATCGTGCCACTCGCCGCCGTCTTCCACCCACCAGGTCTTGTAGGCCAGGAGGTTTTGCGCTGCCGCAGTGTTCGGCTGGACCTTGACCCAGCCCTTGACGCCAAATGGGGCGGAGATCCGCCCCATCACGACCCATCTCTCAGGCTGCGGTCTTGCTGGTACCAAGCTGCTTGACGAGCCGCGCCACGGTGTCAGAGAGCCGGGCGCCCTTGCCCTTCCAGTGCGTCAACCGCGCGCCGTTGATGCGCAGCCGCTCGCGGCCTTCCGGCGCCTTGGGATCGTAGAACCCGATGCGCTCGATGAAGCGGCCATCGCGCGAGCGCCGTGAATCCGCAACCACCATATTGAAGAACGGGCGCTTCACGGCGCCGCCGCGTGCCAGACGTATGACTACCATGGATTCTTCCTGCCCCGAAAATGCGGAAAGGGCGTGATTTTACGCCAGTTTTCGGCGTTCTCGCAAGCCGTTGCGGTAACATCCTGCGTCCTTTGAAGGGATACCCCATGAACCCGCCTCGCACCGCCTCGCAACGCATCGACGCCGCCCTCGCCGAGCGCTTTGGCGCCGCGCCCGCCGTCGACTCCGAACTGTCCGGTCTCGATGAGCTCGCGCGCATGGCCGAGCACCGCTCGCACCGCAAATTCGCCCGCCGCGCGGTGGAGCCGGCACTGCTGCGCCTGCTCCTCGCGTGCGCCTTCTCGGCGCCGTCGAAATCGGACCTGCAGCAGGCCGACGTGATTCACGTCGCCGATCGCGCGAAGATCAAAACCATCGCGGACGGCATCCCCGACATGCCGTGGATCGCGGAGGCGCCGGTGTTCCTGGTGTTCGTCGCCAACAACCGCCGCATCCGGCAAATCGGCGGCTGGCGCGGCAAGCCGTTCGCCAACGACCATCTCGATCATTTCCTGAACGCCGCGGTGGATGCCGCGCTCGTGATGATGAGCTTCATCCGGGCGGCGGAGGCGGCGGGTCTCGGCACCTGTCCGGTGAGCCACGTGCGCAACCATCCGGACGAGCTCTGCCGCATGCTCGCGCTGCCCGACTGGACGTTTCCGGTGGCGGGCTTGTGCGCGGGCTATCCCGCGGAGCCCGGCCGCATCACGCCGCGCCTGCCGCTCGATGTCACCGTGCACGTGGACCGTTACGACGACTCAAAAGTGAGGGAGCAAATCGACGCCTACGACCGGCGCCGGCACGCCCTGCTGCCCTACCGCAGGCAGCGCTATTCCGATCGCTATCCCGACGCCGAGTTCTACGGCTGGTCAGAGGACAAGGCGCG
>DATICE010000256.1:0-9516 GCA_035456985.1 Burkholderiales bacterium
GGTCCCGGTGACCTGGGTCGAGTCCAACGAGCCGAGCTACGTCCTGTACACCTCCGGCACCACCGGCAAGCCCAAGGGGGTGCAGCGCGACACCGGCGGCTACGCGGTTGCACTGGCGGCGTCGCTCAAGCACATCTACTGCGGCGAGCCGGGGGAGACGATGTTCACGACTTCCGACATCGGCTGGGTGGTGGGCCATTCCTACATCGTCTACGGGCCGCTCATTCGCGGCATGACCACGATACTCTACGAAGGGCTGCCGATCCGGCCCGACGCCGGCATCTGGTGGAAGATCGTCGCCGACAACAAGGTGTCGGTCATGTTCTCGTCGCCGACGGCGGCGCGCGTGCTGAAGAAGCAGGACCCTGCATTTCTCAGGAAGTACGACGTGAGCTCGCTGAAGCACCTGTTCCTCGCCGGCGAGCCGCTCGACGAGCCCACGCATCGCTGGTTCGCCGAGCAGCTCGGCCGCCCGGTGATCGACCACTACTGGCAGACCGAAAGCGGCTGGCCGATCCTCTCCAGCGTGCCGGGAGTGGAGAAGACGCCCGTCAAGTTCGGCAGCCCGAGCTTCCCGGTATTCGGCTACGACCTGAGATTGCTGCGCGAGGCGGATGCGACCGAGGCGGCGCCGAACGAGAAGGCCGTGGTGGCGATCCTGCCGCCGCTTCCCCCGGGCTGCATGACAACGGTGTGGGGCGACGATGAGCGCTTCGTGAAGACCTATTTCGAGAGCTTTCACGGAAAGATGGCCTACTCGACCTTCGACTGGGGCATCCGCGACGAGGACGGCTACCATTTCATCCTCGGGCGCACCGACGACGTGATCAACGTCGCCGGCCACCGCCTCGGCACACGCGAGATCGAGGAGGCGGTGCAGGCGCATCCCAACATCGCCGAGGTCGCCGTGGTCGGGGTGGCGGACCACCTGAAGGGACAGATGCCGCTCGCGTTCGCGGTCGTCAAGGACGCGACGCGGATCGCGACCCCGGAGCAGCGCGCAGTGGAGGAAAAGTCGGTGCTCGAGACCGTGGACAGGCTGCTCGGGGCGATCGCGCGTCCCTCGCGCGTGCACTTCGTGACGCTGCTGCCCAAGACGCGTTCGGGAAAGCTCCTGCGCCGCTCGATCCAGGCGCTTGCGGAGGGGCGCGATCCGGGCGATCTCACCACCATCGAGGACCAAGCCGCGCTCGAGCAGATCCGCTCGGCCGTCGCGCCCTTGTGAAATCCTGAACGCGAAAGGAGCGATCTTTGGAGCGCGCACGCAACGGCGAACTGTTTCTCAATCTCGGGCATGCGCTCGACCATCTTTTTCTTCTGATCTACCCCACGGTCGTGCTGGCGATGTCGCCCGAGTTCGGACGGCCCTACAGCGAGATGCTGCCGCTCGCCCTGGGCGGATTCATTGCCTTCGGCGCCGGATCGTTGCCCGCCGGATGGCTCGCGGACCGCTGGAGCCGGCGCGGCATGATGGTCGTGTTCTTCATCGGAATCGGCGTGGCCTCAATCCTGACCGGGCTCGCGAACACCACGTGGCAGATTGCAGCGGCGCTTACCCTGGTAGGGCTGTTCGGGGCCATCTACCACCCCGTTGGCATCGCGATGCTCGTGAGCGGGCGCGAGAAAGTGGGCAAGGTGCTTGGAGTAAACGGTGTCTTCGGCAACCTGGGAGTAGCATTCGCTGCGCTGATCGCCGGAGCGCTGGCTTACTGGATCAACTGGCGCGCCGCATTCATCGTTCCGGGTCTTGCGTCGATCGCGGTCGGAATCGCTTTCGCCTTGACGGTGCCTGATGCGGGAGCGGCGGCAAGACGGGCCGGGAGCGTGCCGGGAGCGGGGTTCTCCCGGGGCCTGCTCGCCCGCGTCTTCGCAATTCTTACCGTTACCACGCTGTTCGGCGGCGTCATCTTCAATTCCACGACGGTCGCCATGCCGAAGATCTTCGACGAGCGC
Organism: Burkholderiales bacterium; assembly: GCA_035456985.1. Taxonomy (GTDB): domain Bacteria; phylum Pseudomonadota; class Gammaproteobacteria; order Burkholderiales; family SG8-41; genus SG8-41. Next base: position 1,954 of record DATICE010000256.1, read on the forward strand.
CTGTCGCTGCTGGTCAACACGACGCTGGGGATCGGCATCCTGGTTTCGCTGGTCTATACCTTCGCCGCTGCGGCCCAGCTGGTGGTTGGCCATCTTCTCGACCGCGGCGCGCTCAAATCCGTGCTGGTCGCGGTGATCGGCCTCCAGGCTCCGCTACTGCTGGCGGCCGCTTTCTTCGACAACTACCTCATGCTGGTGGTGGCGATGGCGATGATGTTCTTCGTCTTCGGGCAGATACCGATCAACGACGCCATGGTCGCCGCTTATACGGACGAGGCATGGCGCTCGCGCGTGTACGCGCTGCGTTACGTGGTGTCGTTCGGGGCCAGCGCTCTCGCGCTGCCGCTGGTGGCGGAGATGCACCGCTACAGCAGCGACTTCAGGTATCTCTTCTTTGCGCTGGCCGCGATGGCGCTGCTGATGTTCACCGCATCGGTCTGGTTGCCTTCGCACAGCCGGAAGCGCGCGCCGGCGTAGCGCGCGCAGTCAGAATGCGAAGCGGCTCATCCCGCCGTCCACGGGAGTAACGGTGCCGGTGATGTAGCCGGCCCGCGGCGAGGCGAGGAAAACGGCGAGGTTGGCGAGCTCCTCCGGCTCTCCGAAGCGGCCCACCGGAATGTGCTCCTGCGCGAACCTGCGCCGCTCCTCTTCCTTCGGGTGCAAGCGCACGATCTGCTCGCTCATGATGCGGCCGGGCTGGATCGAGTTGATGGTGATGCCGTGCTTCCCCATCTCGCGCGACAGGCCCTTGGCCCACGCGTGCACCGCGGCTTTGGCCGAGTTGGCGGCGTTGAGCCCGCGCGGCTCGGAACTGCCGGTGATGTTGATGACGCGGCCCCAGCGCTTCACGATCATGCCGGGAATCACGGCATGGGACAGTTCGCGCAAGCGTATGAAGTTCACCAGAATCCCTTCCGCCCACTGTTCCTTGGTCGCTTCAAAGGGGTAGGGCCGGCTGCCGCCGGCGGCGTTTACCAGGATATCGATGCGTCCGAGGGTCCTGGCCGCATCCTGCGCAAGTTCCTCGGCGGAACCCTCCTTGTACAGATCCACTTCGACGATCAACGGCTCGGCGCCGCGCGCAGACACGATTTCGCGGGCGAGATCTTCCAGGAGATTCACGCGCCGCGCGGCGACGGCTACCCTGACGCCTTCACGCGCGAGCCCGAGGGCGATGGCGCGCCCGATGCCGCGCGAGGCGCCGGTGACGAGGGCGGTCTTTCCAGCAAGTTGCAGATCCATGAATAGAAGAATGATACAGCGCATCCGCTTGCCCCGGTCCAGCCGGGGGAGGCGTAGTCAATGCAGGCCATTCACAACGATCCGCCTGACTGATATGCTGGATTTGGCCCCCATATAATGTTGCGAGTTCCGTCAGGGGAGCAAAGGAGGAGTCAAATGAAATTCTCATGCAGTGCGTTCGCCGTGTTGCTGCTTGCCTCGCCGCTCGTCGCGGGTCCCGCATTGGCCGACGACGACGGGCATCAATTTCCGAAGAACACGACGTTCTCGACGCTGATCAAGACGCCGCTGGCGATCGAGGGACTGACCAGTGACAATCGCGGAAATCTCTATGTGCCGGGGCGGCGGTCGGCTCCCGACATGATGAATTGCCCGGTGTGGCGGATTGATATCGACAATCCCGCGCTGGTCGAGGTCGGCTTCATCCCGGGCCCGTGCTCACCGTCGGGGCTTGCGTTCGATCGCGCGGGCAGGCTCTACGTGACGGAAGGGGACAAGATCTATCGCTTCTATCCGGACGCTGCTGGTAAGCCGCTGGCCTCGGTGTTCGCGACCGGCGTGCCGGGCGCGAATGGCGTTGCGTTCGACGAGGACGGCAACCTCTGGACCGGCGACGGGACCACGGGCCAGGGCCGGGTCTGGAGGATAGATTCATCGGGCACGCCCACGGAAATGTTTCGCATCCAGCCGATGGCGAACGAGGTGAATGGCGCCGTGGTAGTAAACGTAGGTCGAGATGCCCGCACCCTGCCGCCGGGCACGATCACGGTCACCGCGACAGGCCGTAGCGCCTCGAATACGTTGGGCTCGCAGCCGCTGGTTGCGAACGGCGTCGCGTTCGACGACGACGGCGATCTCATCGTGGCGGACACGGCGCGCGGCGCGTTGTGGAAAGTGAAATTCCGCCACGACGGCACCGTGCGGAGCCGCATGGGCTGCGATACCACCTTCACCGCGAATACGCTGTGCCTCGAAAACATCTTCGTGGCGCATCCGCTGCTGGAGGGAGCCGACGGCATAGCGCTCGACCGGGCGGGCAATATCTGGGTCGACGCCAACGAGCGCAATGCGGTCGTCGTCGTAACCAGGAACGGCAAGGATGTGCGCGAGGTGTTCCGCAACGCGCCCGATGCGGTCACGCAACTGCGTAACGGCGGGCCGTTGGAGTTCAACACCAGCCCGGTGCTCGAGGGCCGCAAATTCTGCACCTCAAACTCCGACGGCAACCGCCGCGACAACTCGCCGAGCAGCGCCGGGGAGATCCCCGGTGGGGGGTTTGTCGGCAAGATCTCCTGCATGGATCAGCGGCTGTCGATACCAGGCATGCGCCTGCCCGTACGCTGACAGGGACTGCGACCGTCCGCTTCCTCGTCGGGCAAGACGAGGCACTGGGGCGCTCACGCCGCTTTATGTGGCGCGATGCGCGTGACGCCCATCGCCTTGAGGGAGTCGGCGACCGCCTTCACCGCGCCGCCGATGCCTTCGGAGCCGCTCGCGATCCCGAAGCTGCCCATGCAGCCGACGCGGAAGGTCTCCACTTGCGTGAGCTTGCCAGGGTAGAGAATGTAGCCGCGCTTCTTCACTTCGGCATAGAAGCGCTTGAAGTCGTAGTTCGGGTCGGCCGGGGCGTGGAAGGTTACGATGATCGGCGCCTGGATTGAAGCGGGCAGGAAGGTGCGGAAGCCGAGCGCCTCCATGCCCGCGATCAGCTCGCGGCAATTGCGCGCATAGCGGGCGCCACGCGCCGCGAGCCCGCCTTCCTCCCAGTACTGCTTGAGCGCCTCGTCAAGCGCGGCGACCACATGTGTCGGCGGCGTGTAGCGCCACTGCGTCGTCTTGCCCATGTAGGCCCATTGGTCGTAGAGATCCATCGCGAGCGAGTGCGAGTTGCCCTCGCAGTTTTCGAGCGCGCTGCGCGCGACCAGCACGAAGCCCATGCCCGGCACGCCTTCGAGGCATTTTCCCGAGGCGGCGACCACGGCATCGACCGTGGTCGTGCGCGCATCGATCTCGAGCGCGCCGAATGTGCTCATCGCATCGACGATCAGGCGCCTGCCGCGTTTCGCCACGACCCCGGCGATCCCGTCCAGCGGGTTGAGGATGCCGGTGCTGGTCTCGCAATGCACGAGGGCTACATGTGTGATCGTCGCGTCTGCCGCCAGCAACCGGTCGACGTCTTCGGGCCGCACCTGCGCGTCCTCCGCGTAGGGGTGAACGGTGAGCTTTCTGCCGAGGTAGCGGCAGATCTTTGCGATGCGGTCGCAGTAGGCGCCGTTCACCGGAACGAGCACGTGCCCGCCGCGCGGCACGAGCGTGCCGATCGCCGCCTCGACCGAGAAGGTGCCGCTGCCCTGAAGTGGAACGCATTCGTGCGTTGCCTCGCCATGGATGATCCGCACCAGCTGCTCGCGGATGCGGCCAGTGATCTGATTGAAGTCCGCGTCCCACGAACCCCAGTCGCGCAGCATCGCCTCCTTGGTGCGACGGGAGGTGGTGAGGGGGCCGGGAGTGAGAAGAATCGGGTCCTGCGGCTGCGTCATTTCGAGGCTCTCCATGCCTGGGTGCGGCGGTCGACGAGCCAGCCGATGCCGAGGTACACGACGCACGCGGCGAGGGAAGCGGCGGCAATCAGCACCGCCATCGCGGCCGCCGGCCCAATCTCGCCCGCTTCGTCGAGGTTGAGAATCGTCACCGCGACCAGCTTCGTATCGGGAGAGTACAGGAAAACGACCGCCGAGATCGTCGTCATCGCGTTGATGAAGAAGTAGCGGCTGATGTCGACCAGCGCCGGGGTGCAAATCGGCAGCGTCACGCGCCAGAAGGTCTTCCAGAACGGGACCTTCAACGACGCGGAGACCGATTCGAACTCTGCATCGAGCGCCTTCAACGCAGTCACGGCGGTGAGATGGCCCGTGGTGTAGAAGTGCACTACGGTGCACAGTACCAGGATCGCCATCGTGTGATACAGGAAGTTGAGCGGGTTCTGCGGCGCGTTGAAGAAGAAGATGTAGCCGAGGCCCAGCACCAGCCCCGGCACCGCCATCGGGAGCAACGCCAGCAGCTGCAGCCCCGGCCGCAGCCAGTCGGCGCCGCGCGTCTTCTCCATCAGGTAAGCGCCGACGAACACGATCGCGGTGCCGACGATGGCGGTGCCGAAGGCAAGCTTGAGGCTGTTGAAGAACGCCACGTTGACGCCGCCATCGACGATGCCATAGATGTAGTTGCCGAGGCCAAGTGACAGGTCGTAGGGCCAGAACTTCACGAACGATGCGAAGATGGCCATGCCGAGCACCGCGAGCATCAGCAATGCCACGACAACGCAATACACGGTCATTGCGATATCAAAGCCGCGGCTCGGCTTGGGCGCGTAGGGCACCGCGCGCGTGGTAAGCATGGAGGTCTGCTTGCGCTGCACGATGCGGTCCACCGCGAAAGTGAGCAGCGCCGGCGCAAGCAGAACCAGCGCCACCACCGCGCCCTTGGGGAAATCCTGCTGCCCGATCACCAGCTTGAAGACGTCGGTCGCCAGCACGTTGAAGCTGCCGCCGATTACCTTGGGGATGCCGAAATCGGTGATGACGAGCGTGAACGTGACCATGGTAGCGCTGGCGAGGCCATATTTCGCGCCGGGCAGCGTGATCGTGAAGAATTTTCGCGCGCGGCGAGTACCGAGCGCATCCGCCGCCTCGTACAGGCGCGCATCGGCGAGCGAGAGCGCGGTGATCAGGATCATCAGGGCGTGCGGAAAGACGCTGAAGATCTGCGACAGGATGATGCCCGGTGCGCCGTAGATCTGCGCGACGCCGAGCGCCTGCATCAAGCCCTTCAGCACGCCCTGGTTGCCGAACCAGAAGATGAACGAGATCGCCGCCATCAGCGAGGGCGCGAGCAGGGGAATCAGCGTGATGGTACGGAAGGCGCTTTTCCACGGCATGCAGCTGCGGGTGAGGGCATAGGCGTAGGCGAAGGCCGCAGGCACCACCACTGCGGTCGCCGCGAGCGAGGTCCAGACGCTGTTCCAGAGCGAATCGAGCAGCGCCGGCGTGCCGAAGTAGACGATGAAATTCTTCAGGCCGACGAATTCGCCCATCTTGCCTTCGACGCTCTGCACGAGGATTGCGGCGAGCGGCCCGGCGAGAAACGCGGCGAGCGCGAGCGCGATTGCCGCCAGCATGACGTGCGCGACGCGGTCGCTCCAGTGCACCCGCTGGCGGACCAGCGCGGCAGTGAGGGTGGCGGACATCAGGCGTTGAACACGCGCATGCGCTCGGCAAGGATGCGGAGCTTCATCGGACTGCCGCTTTCGAGCCCCATCTCGGACAGGTAGTTGAGCGACAGGTACACGGTAAGCGGCTGGCCCTCGAGACCCTGCGCCGTGACGCGAACCAGGCAATAGGATCCGAGGAATTCGATCTTGTCGATCGTCGCCTCGATCACGTTGGGATCTCCGGCCTCGATCGGGCGCGCGACAATGTCTTCCGGGCGCAGGTAGGCCCGCACGCTGCGCCCCGGCGAGCCGTCACAGCCAGCGCAGGCGAAGCTGTGCGAGCCGATGCGGATGCGCCCGGCGGATTCAGCGGTGCCCGCAAGCATGTTCACCTTGCCAACGAAATCGACGACGAATGGCGTTGCCGGCTCGCGGTAGACCTGCATCGGCGTGCCGATCTGGTCGATGACGCCGTGATTCATCACCACGATGCGATCCGCCATCGAGAGCGCCTCCTCCTGGTCGTGCGTCACCATGATGGTGGTGACCCCGAGCCGCTGCTGCAGAGAGCGGATTTCCTGCCGCAGGTGCACGCGCACGATCGCATCGAGCGCCGACAACGGTTCATCGAGCAGCAGCAGCCCGGGCGAGGTGGCGAGGGCGCGCGCAAGCGCGATCCTCTGCTGCTGGCCGCCCGAGAGCTGGCTCGGGTACTTGGCAGGGCTGTCGGACAGTCCCACAAGCTTGAGCAGCTCGCCGACCCGCGCCCGGATCACGTCGCGCCCGGCGCGCCGGTTCACCAGCCCGTAGGCGACGTTGTCAAAAATGCTGAGGTTCGGAAACAGCGCATACGACTGGAACACAATGCCGTAGTCGCGCTGCGCCGGGGGGAGGGCGGAGATGTCGCGCTGGCCCTGGTGGATGGTGCCGGCGCTCTGAACTTCGAGCCCGGCGATGATACGAAGCAGCGTGGTCTTGCCGCAGCCCGAGGGGCCGAGGAAGCAAACAAACTCGCCCTTCGGGACCTCGAGCCGGATGTCCCGAAGGGCGGTAAACGTCCCAAAATTCTTGCCGATGCCCTCCAGCCGCAGGTACGGCTCGCCCTGCGGCGAACTCACTTCTTCTCGGTCTTGACGTTGTAGCGCTTGGTCCACTCGGCAAGGATGCGCTCGCGGTTCTCCGCCGCCCAGGCGAAATCCATCTTCACCAGGCGCTGCTCGTAGTCCTTCGGCACGTTCGGCAGCGGCTGCGCCACGCCCGGTATCGCGGTGATGGCGAAGTTCTTGCCGTAGAGCATCATGGCGTCCTTGCTCGAGGCCCAGTCGGCGAGTTTCTGCGCTGCTTGGAGCTTCTTCGTGCCCTTGTGGATGCCAAACGCCTCGAGGTCCCAGCCCAGGCCTTCTTTCGGGAACACCAGGTCGATCGGCGCACCCTTCGCCTTGTTGGTGTTGGCACGGTACTCGAACGATATGCCGACCACGAATTCGCCGGCGGAGGCCTGATTGCAGGGCTTGGAGCCGGAATGGGTGTACTGCGCGATGTTTTCGTGGAGCGCGTCCATGAACGCCCAGCCGCCCTTGTCACCCCAAAGCGTGAGCCACGCCGTGACATCGAAAAAGCCGGTGCCCGAGGACGCCGGATTGGGCATCACCACCTGGCCCTTGTACGCAGGCTTGGTCAGGTCTTTCCAGGTTTGGGGCTTCGGGATGTTGCGCTTCTTCGCCTCCACGGTATTGAAGCACACCGTCGCGCCCCACACGTCCATGCCGAACCACGCCGGCGGGGTCTTGGGGTCACGGTACTTTGCCGAGATGGCGGCGATATTTTTCGGTGCGTACGGAATCAGCATGCCCTGCGAGGCGAGCAGCGCGAGGCTCGAGGCGGCAACCCCCATGACGGCGTCGGCCTGAGGGTTGTTCTTTTCCGCAAGGAGCTTGGCGGTGATGACGCCGGTTGAGTCGCGCACCCAGCGGATCTCGATGCCCGGGTTCTGCGCGTAGAAGCCCTGCTCGTAGGCCTTGAGCTGATCGGTCTCAAGCGCGGTGTAGACGAGCAACTGGGTCTTGCCCTGCGCGAGCGCGGCGCCCGCGGCAAACAACGCGGCGAGCATGGTG
>DATICE010000257.1:0-2927 GCA_035456985.1 Burkholderiales bacterium
CGGTCGTCGCCTACCTGGGATTCCGGGGTTATTTCAGCCCGGAATTCCTGTTCAACTTCTCCAACGCCTTTTCGTGCTGAGCGGCGACCTGCCGCTCATGCCGCCCCTGGCGCGACGCTGCGCTCGGCGGCCCGAACCGTATTGGCGATGACCATGGCGACCGTCATCGGCCCCACGCCACCGGGCACCGGTGTGACGCAGCCTGCGACCGGGCGCACGGACGCAAAATCGACGTCGCCGGCGAGCTTGCCGCCCGGCAGACGGTTGATGCCGACGTCGATGACGGCGGCGCCCGCTTTCACCATGTCACCAGTCAGGAGCCCGGCCCGGCCGGCAGCAACCACCAGGATATCGGCGCGGCGCGCGTGCGCGGCGAGCCCGCGCGTCCGGGTATGGCAGACGGTCACCGTCGCCCCGCGAGCGATCAGCATCAGCGCGAGCGGCTTGCCGACGATCGTGCTGCGCCCGATCACGACCGCCTCCCGCCCCTCGATCTCGACCTCCGCCCGGTCGAGAAGGGTTATCACGCCCCGCGGCGTGCAGGGCTCAAACTGCGGCTGCCCCGACACCAAGGCGCCCAGGTTGTGCCAGCTCAAGCCGTCGACGTCCTTCCCGGGCGCGATGGTCTGCGCCACGACCGACGCGTCGAGCTGTCGTGGCAGCGGCAGCTGGACGATGATCCCGTGAACGGCGCAATCCGCGTTGAGCTTCTCGATCGTGGCGAGCAAGGTTCGCGGCGGGCAGTCGCCCGGCAATTCGTGAAGCTCGGAGCGGACTCCGGATTCCTCGCACGCCCGCGCCTTGTTTCGCAGATAGATGCGTGAGGCTGCGTTATCGCCGACGAGCACCGCGGCGAGCGTCGGACGCACGTTGGCCCGGCCGAGCGCCGCGACCCGCTCCCTCAGCCGGGCGTAGACCTCACGAGCCGCGGCCACCCCGTCGATGACCCGCGCCGGGCCCGATGCCCCGGAAGAAGCCATCTCAACGCGCGGCAGGTTCGCCGGGCGCCGCCGCGGGCGATGCCTCCAGCACCTGAAAGAAGATTTCGTCCTGCCGGATCATGCCGAGCTCGCTCCGCGCCCGCTCCTCGATCGCGTCGAGCCCGACCTTGAGATCGCGCACCTCGGCCTCGAGGCCTGCATTGCGTGCCTGCAGTCGCCGATTTACCTCACGCTGCGCGCGGATCTGCTGATCCACTTCCCACACCCGGAACCAGCTCCCCTTCCCGAGCCACAACGGATACTGGATCAGCACGATCAGCGCGACAAGCACGAGCGTCAGCGCTCTCATCACGTGATGGCCGACGGGGGACGGGGCTCACCCATCACCGCAGCTGGTAGAACGCCCCGCGACCGGGGTAGCTCGCCGCCTCCCCCAGGTCTTCCTCGATGCGCAGCAGCTGGTTGTACTTGGCAAGCCGGTCCGAGCGCGCGAGCGACCCGGTCTTGATCTGCAGGGCGTTCGATGCGACGGCGATGTCGGCAATCGTGGTGTCCTCGGTCTCGCCCGAGCGGTGCGACACCACGGACGTATAGCCCGCGCGCTTCGCCATTTCGATCGCCGCGAAGGTCTCGGTCAGCGTGCCGATCTGGTTGACCTTGATCAGGATTGAGTTGGCGACGCCTTTCTCGATACCTTGCTTGAGGAACCGGGTGTTGGTCACGAAAAGGTCGTCGCCCACCAGCTGCACTTTCTTGCCGAGCCGCTTGGTGAGCAGCTTCCACCCGTCCCAGTCATCCTCCGCCATGCCGTCCTCGATGCTGATGATCGGGTACTTCTCGACCCAGTCCGCGAGATAATCGACGAACTGCGCCGCGGTCATGGCGAGTCCCTCGGCGGCCAGCGTGTACTCGCCGTCCTCGAAGAACCCCGAGCTTGCGCAATCGAGCGCGAGCGCGACCTGCTCGGCGGGCTGGTAGCCCGCGGCCTCGATCGCCTCGAGGATGGTCTTGATCGCGGCCTCGTGCTTCCCGAGTCGAGGCGCGAAGCCGCCCTCGTCGCCGACGGCCGTCGAAAGCTTGCGGTCGGCGAGGAGCTTCTTCAGCGCCTGGAACACCTCCGCTCCGCAGCGCAGCGCCTCGCGAAACGACGTGAATCCCACCGGCACGATCATGAATTCCTGCATGTCGAGGCTGTTGTCCGCGTGGGCGCCGCCGTTGATCACGTTCATCATGGGCACCGGCATGGCCATGGCCCCGGCTCCGCCCAGGTAGCGGTGGAGCGGCAGGCCCGACTCCTCGGCCGCTGCCTTCGCCACCGCGAGCGAAACAGCGAGCACCGCGTTGGCTCCCAGCCGCGACTTGTTCTCGGTGCCGTCGAGCTCGATCAAGGTCTTATCGACGAAGCTCTGCTCTGTCGCGTCCACCCCGATCACCGCCTCGCAGATCTCGGTGTTGATGTTCTCCACCGCCTTGAGGACGCCCTTGCCGCCATAGCGACCGGCGTCGCCATCCCGCAACTCCATTGCCTCGCGGCTGCCGGTCGAGGCCCCCGAGGGCACCGCCGCCCGGCCCATTACGCCGGATTCGAGCAGCACGTCCGCCTCCACGGTGGGCTGGCCGCGTGAATCGAGTATCTCCCTAGCAATGACGTCGACAATCGCGCTCATTTTTGTTCCTGTCGTGATCAGCGTTTGAAATTCGGTGGTTGAATCGGCACTAGAGCATGTCCTCCGCGAACCCGCGGCTCTTGACCATGCCATCGAGCGCTTGCAGCGTGCCGAGCAGCGGCTTCATCAGCTTGAGCGGCCACGCGTTGGGACCGTCGGAGAGCGCCTTCTCCGGGTCGGGATGGGTCTCCATGAAGAGCCCCGCGACACCGCTCGCCACCGCGGCACGCGCGAGCACTGGCACGAATTCGCGCTGGCCGCCGCTCGCGGTGCCCTGCCCGCCCGGGAGCTGCACCGAATGCGTGGCGTCGAACACGAC
>DATICE010000258.1:0-16437 GCA_035456985.1 Burkholderiales bacterium
CATCGCGGCGGGCGCCGACGCCGAAGCGTCAACAATGATCGAGTAATCCATCGCGTCGTAGTCTTGAAGCGTCTTTCGAACGAGCGCGACGGTAGATGCCTTCTGGCCGATCGCCACATAGATGCAGATCAGGTCCTTGCCTTTAGAGTTTATGATTGTGTCGAGCGCGATGGCGGTTTTGCCGGTCTGGCGGTCGCCGATAATGAGTTCGCGCTGCCCGCGGCCGATCGGGACCATGGAGTCGATCGCCTTCAGGCCCGTCTGCACCGGTTGCGAGACGGACTTTCTCCAGATTACGCCTGGCGCCACCTTTTCGATGACGTCGGTCATCTTGGCGGGAATGGCGCCCTTGCCATCGATCGGCTGGCCGAGTGAATTTACGACGCGTCCGAGCAGCTCCGGGCCGACCGGCACGGACAGGATCTTGCCGGTGCATTTCACCGTATTGCCTTCGGAGATGTGCTCGTACTCGCCGAGTATCACCGCGCCCACCGAGTCGCGCTCGAGGTTCAGCGCGAGGCCGAAGGTATTCCCCGGAAATTCCAGCATCTCGCCCTGCATCACGTCGGAGAGCCCGTGGACGCGGCAGATGCCGTCCGTCACGGTCACCACGGTGCCCTGGGTGCGGATGTCCGCGCCGAGCGCCAGGTTCTGGATGCGGGAGCGGATCAGATCGCTGATCTCGGAGGGTTTAAGCTGTTGCATAGGGGTTTCCTTGATTGCCTATTTCATCAGCGCGGCCGCCATGCCGGCGAGCTTGCCGCGAATGGATCCATCGATCACTTCGTCGCCGACCTGCATCCGCACGCCGCCGATCAGGTTCGCGTCCCTCTCGACTTGCGGCCTCACCTTGCGCTTGAAGCGGTTTTCCAGCACCGCAACGATCTCGGCGAGCTGGTGCCCGTCGAGCGGGTAGGCGCTCGCAATGACCGCGTCGACGATGCCCTCGCGCTCGTTCTTGAGTTCGTCGTAAATCTCGTGAATTTCCGGAAGTGCAGCGACACGGTCGTTCTCGATCAGTACCCGCAGCAGGTTCTGACCCTCGACCGGAAGGTCACCGCACGCGCCCGCGAACAATCCGTAGACCTGCTCGGGGTTCAACTTGGGATCAGCGGTCGCTGCGGCGATATCGGGATTCGCCGCGACGGCTGCCATCACGGCCAATGTCTGCGACCACTTGCCCAGCGCGCTGGTGCTGTCCGCAACCGCAAAAACCGCCTCGGCGTAGGGCCGCGCAACCGTTATGGCCTCGGCCATCAGCGCAACTCCTGCTTGAGTTGCGCGAGCAAGTCGGAGTGCGCCTTCGTGTCCACCTCGCGGCGCAGAATTTTCTCCGCCCCCGCCACCGCCAGCGCGGCGACCTGCTCGCGTAGCGCCTCGCGCGCGCGAGAAACCTGCTGATCGATCTCGGCCTGGGCGGCTGCTTTCTCGCGGTTGCCTTCTTCCTTCGCCTGGGCGCGCGCTTCCTCCACCATCTGTGCGGCGCGCCTCTCGGCCTGCACGATGATTTCCGCGGCCCGGTCACGCCCCTGCTTGACCGTCTCCGTGGCTTGCCGGGTCGATGTTTCGAGCGAAGCCTTGCCCTGTTCCGCGGCCGCGAGTCCGTCCGCAATCGTCTTCTGGCGCTCCTCGATGGCGCGCAGCAGATAAGGCCAGATGAACTTGATCGTGAAGGCGATAAAAGCCGCGAACGTGAGCGCCTGCGCGATTAGCGTGAAATTGATGTCCATGTCGTCCCTCGCGGGTGCCGGGCGATAGCCGGCGCTCTAGCGGAATGGCGTCGCCAGCGGGCTGGCGAAGGCGAAGAACATCGCGATGCCCAGTCCGATGATGAACGACGCGTCGATCAGGCCCAGCAACAGGAACACCTTGGCCTGCAGCGAGTTGGTGAGCTCCGGCTGGCGCGCGGCCGCCTCCAGGAAGCGGCTGCACATGATGCCGACGCCGATACACGCGCCCGCTGCGCCCAGACCGACCATGAGGCCGATGCCGATGCTGGTATAGGCCTGGACCATGGCCAGAAGCTGAAGTTTTTCCATTGCGTTTTCCTTTCCTGAGCGAAAAGTCGATTGGTCGGGGATGCTAATGATGTTCGTGCGCCATCGAGAGATAGACGATGGTGAGCATCATGAAGATATAAGCCTGCAGCGTGACGATCAGGATGTGGAAGATCGCCCACCCCAGGCCAAACAGGAAACCGAAGGCGGTGCCCACCAGGCCGGTGGCGGCCCACATCCAAAGCAGCAGGAACAGGATCTCGCCCGCATACATGTTGCCGAACAGCCGCATCGAGTGCGAAAGGGGCTTGGAGATGTATTCGACGAGGTTGAAAAGAAAGTTGGCGGGCCACAGCAGCGGGTGAGCGCCGAACGGCGCGCAAAACAATTCATGGATCCAGCCGCCCAGTCCCTTCACGGAAATCGCGAAGTAGATCGAAAGCGCGAGCACCGACAGCGACAGCGCAAAGGTCGTGTTGACGTCCGCCGTGGGCACGATGCGCCATTCGTGGAGCCCCAACCAGCCGAGAATCTTCGCCACGATGTCCACCGGCAGGAAATCCATCGCGTTCATCAGGATCACCCAAACGAACACCGTGAGCGCAGCGGGCGCAATGAACCGGTTGCGGTCGCCGTGCTGGAATATGCCCTTCACCTGGTCGTCGACGAAACCGATCAGCAACTCGACGAACGCCTGCCGCTTGTTGGGGACTCCCGAGGTCGCGCCGCGCACCACCCACCAGATGGAACCGATACCGACGACGCCGAGCACGACGGCCGTCACCAGCGAATCCACGTGGAGCGTCCAGAACCCCCCGTCGCCGAGCGGCTTGGCGAAGAACGTCAGGTGGTGCTGGATGTAGCTGGAGGGGGTGAGTTCGGTGCCTGCGGCCATTTCCGGAGCTTTGCGACTAGTTCTCGCGCACGAAGAACGCCATTGCGAAAATCACCACCGTCACGGCAAACGAGCCGATGAACACGGGCACGGCGATGTCCCCGTAGGTCGCCAGCACGAGCCAGAGCAGGATGACGATCAGGCCGATCTTGACGGCTTCGGCCCTCAGCACCGCAAACAGCGCCCCTTCGGCGGATTTCGCCCTGCCCAGCGAGGCCACGACCGCAGACGCCAGCCCGGCGACTATGCTCACTGCGCCGCCGAGCGCTGCCGAGAGGGCGCCGTGGCCGCCGGCCAGGGCCCCCGCGATGAGCGCCAGTGCGACAGTGGCCATCAATTGCCACCGGAGAACGGTGCGGATCGGCCTGCTCAGGTCACGAAGCATGGCGTTCTTGATCTCCGCCCCGAGCAAAGCGCGCGTAGTATAGCTTCGAGGGCAACAAGGGTCAATTTGCTGCAACGCGGCAAGGCCTCGATTTCGCGGTCTTATTTCTGCCTGAGCCGGTTAAGCAGCGTCTCGAGCTGATCGAGGCTCGAGTAATGGATGACGAGCTTGCCGGTGCCCGGTTTTGCGCCGGTCCGTATGCTCACAGTGGTGCCGAGTTGTCCGCTCAGTTCATCCTCGAGCCGCGCCACATCCCGGTCGCTGCGCGCGCGCGGCACGGGGCGTGCCGTCAGGTCCGCGACCCGCTTCTCGACCTGGCGCACGGAGAGCTGCCGCGCGACCACCTCGCGCGCTAGGTCGATCTGCCTCAGCGCCGGCAACGCGAGCAACGCCCGCGCGTGCCCCATGTCGAGCTTGCCCTCGCGCAGCAACTCCTGAACCGGCGGCGCTAGCTCGAGCAACCGCAGCGCGTTGGTGATCGCGGTGCGGGAGCGGCCGACCGCCCCGGCCGCCTCCGCGTGGGTCATACCAAATTCCTCGGTCAGGCGCTTGACGCCCTGGGCCTCATCGAGCGGGTTCAGGTCCTCGCGCTGGAGGTTCTCGATCAACGCGATGGCAAGCGCGTTCCGGTCCGGCACATCGCGCACCAGCGCCGGCACCGTCGCGAGACCCGCCATACGCGCCGCGCGCCAGCGCCGCTCACCGGCGACGATCTCGTAGCGGCCCGCGCCGAGCGGTCGTGCCAGTATCGGCTGCATCACGCCCTGCGCCTTGATCGACTCGGCCAGCTCGGCCAGGCCCTCCTGGCCGATATGCGCGCGCGGCTGAAACCGTCCCGGCTGCAGCACGTCGATCGCCAGCGAGGCGAGCGCATCTCCGCTGGTGGCAGCGGGTTCGTCGGCTCCAAGCAACGCATCGAGTCCGCGCCCCAGTCCCTTGATCCTTGTCATCGCCGTGTCCCTCATGCCCCCGCGCGATTCAGCATTTCGCCTGCGAGGGCAAGGTAGGCCTGCGCCCCCTTCGAATTCCGGTCGAACTTGAGCGCGGGCACGCCGAAGCTCGGCGCCTCCGCCAGCCGCACGTTGCGCGGGATCACCGTGCGGTAGACCTTGTCGCCGAAATGCTCGAGCAACTGCGCCGAGACCTGCTGCGCCAGCGTATTGCGGGGATCGTACATGGTGCGCAGCAGACCCTCGATCTCCAGCGTCGGATTCAGGTGCCCGCGCACCTTCTTGATGGTTTGTACCAAGTCACTCAGGCCCTCCAGCGCGTAATACTCGCACTGCATCGGGATCATCACCGCCTGTGCGGCGGTCAACCCGTTTACGGTGAGCAGATTCAACGCCGGCGGGCAGTCGATCAGTATGAAATCGTATTCGTCCGCGACCGCGGCGAGCGCATCCTTCAGGCGCGTCTCGCGGTGCTCGATCTCCACCAGCTCGACCTCGGCGCCGGCCAGCTCGCGGTTCGCCGGCACCAGGTCGAACTCGCCGTTCTCGGAGCGCAATCTCACCTCGGCGATGCTCTTGGTGCCGAGCAATACGTGATAGACGGTCGCAACGAGATGGCGCTTGTCGACGCCACTGCCCATGGTCGCGTTGCCCTGCGGGTCGAGATCGACGAGCAACACGCGCCGGTGCGCGGCGGCAAGACTTGCGGCGAGGTTGACGCCGGTCGTGGTCTTGCCGACGCCGCCCTTCTGGTTGGTAATCGCAAGTACTTTGGCCACGGTCATTGCCCGATCATGACCAAATGGCGCTGCGCGCGCAGCCCGGGAATCGTCAGCGGTATCACTTGCAGCACCTGCCAGCCCTGCGGCAGCTGCGCAATTTCCTCGTACGGATGCACGCCTTTCATGGCTACGAGCCGGCCCTGCTTTGCGAGGTGCCGTCCTGCCAGCGCTACCAGCTCGGCAAGATCTGAGAACGCGCGGGAAATCACGACACCAAATGGCGCCAGCGGCGTCCAGGACTCCGCCCTCTCGCACACGACCTCGGCGTTGGTGAGTTGAAGCTCCATCACTGCCTGTCTCAGGAACGCCGCCTTCTTGTGGTTTGAATCAAGCAACGTCACGCGCGAATCCGGCAACGCGAGCGCGAGCGGGATGCCCGGCAATCCGGCCCCGCTGCCCACATCGAGTATGCTCGCCACCGCAACGTGCGGCGCCGCCGCCAGACAATCGAGCAGGTGCAGGCTCACCATGCGCGACGCCTGCCGCACCGCCGTCAGGTTGTAGACGCGGTTCCATTTCTGCAGAAGATCCAGGTACGCCAGCAGTCGCTGCTGCGTGCCCGCCGGGAGCGCCAACCCGAGCTCGGCCACGCCCTGCGCAAGCTGCTGCGCAAGGGTCATGCCGTCTTGCCAACCGCTCGCCGGGCGCCACCGATCGCCGTCCGCGCATTCCCGCGGGCCGCAGTCGTTCTGCGTTTGAGATGGACCAGCAGGACCGAGACCGCTGCCGGTGTGATCCCCGAGATGCGCGACGCCTGGCCGAGCGTCTCGGGACGGTGCAGCGCAAGCTTCTGCCGCACCTCTACCGACAATCCGCGCAAGCTGCCGTAATCGATGTCCTCGGGGAGCTTCAGGTTCTCGTAGTGCTCATAGCGCGCGACTTCCTCACGCTGACGCTCGATGTAGCCCTGATACTTGGCCTGGATCTCGACCTGCTCCGCCACCTGTGCATCCTCGACGCCAGGCCCGGCGCCCGGCAGCGCCATGAGCCCGGCGTAATTGATAGCCGGACGGCGCAGCAATTCCATCAGCGAATACTCCCGGGACGGCGCCAGATCCGGCGCGCCGGCTTCGGCATCGACGGGCAGCAGCCGCGGATTGATCCACGTGTCCTTGAGGCGCGCCTGCTCGCGCTCGATCGCCTCGCGCTTGCGCGAGTACGCCTCCCAGCGCGCGTCATCCACCACTCCCAACTCGCGGCCGCGCTCGGTCAACCGCAAGTCGGCGTTGTCCTCGCGCAGCGACAGCCGGTACTCGGCGCGGCTGGTGAACATGCGGTAGGGTTCCGATACCCCGCGCGTGACGAGGTCGTCCACCAGAACACCCAGGTAGGCCTCGCCGCGACCCGGGCACCAGGGGTCGCGTTCGCGCGCCAGCAGCGCAGCATTGATGCCGGCGAGCAATCCCTGCGCCGCGGCCTCTTCGTAGCCCGTGGTGCCGTTGATCTGCCCGGCGAAGAACAATCCCGCGATCGCCCGCGTTTCGAGCGAGCGCTTCAGGCCGCGCGGATCGAAATAGTCGTACTCGATCGCGTAGCCGGGGCGCGTGATGTGGGCGCGCTCGAGCCCGCGGATCGACCGCACGAGCTCGTGCTGCGCGTCGTAGGGCAGGCTCGTCGAGATGCCGTTGGGGTAGAACTCGTTGACCGTCAGGCCTTCAGGCTCGAGGAAGATCTGGTGCGAAGCCTTGTGCGCGAAGCGCATTACCTTGTCCTCGATCGAGGGGCAATAACGCGGTCCGACACCCTCGATCACGCCGGTGTAGAGCGGCGAGCGGTCGAGCGCAGCGCGGATGATGTCGTGCGTGCGCGCGTTGGTATGCGTGATCCAGCACGGCAGTTGCGCCGGATGCTGCTCGCGCCCGCCGAGAAATGAGAACACGGGAACCGGCGTATCGCCCGGCTGCTCAGTCATGACCGTGAAATCGATGCTGCGTCCGTCGATGCGCGGCGGCGTGCCGGTTTTCAAGCGCCCGACCGGAAGCTTCAACTCGCGCAGCCGCTGCGCGAGAGCGAGCGCGGGCGGATCGCCCGCACGCCCGCCCTGGTGGTGCTTCAGCCCGACGTGAATCAGTCCCGCGAGGAAAGTTCCGGTAGTGAGCACCACCGCGCGCGCTGAGAACTTGAGCCCGATCTGCGTCACGACGCCTGCGACGCGCCCATCTTCGATCAGCAGATCATCCACCGCCTGCTGGAACATGCGCAGCCGGTGCTGATTCTCGAGACGGCCTCGGATCGCCCCTCTGTAGAGAACGCGGTCTGCCTGGGCGCGGGTCGCGCGCACTGCGGGCCCCTTGCGTGAGTTCAAGATACGAAATTGGATTCCCGCCTCGTCTGTAGCCAACGCCATGGCGCCGCCAAGTGCATCTATCTCCTTGACTAGATGGCCTTTTCCGATTCCTCCGATCGACGGATTGCAAGACATCTGCCCTAGAGTGTCGAAGCTGTGGGTCAGGAGCAGGGTTGCACAACCCATTCGGGCGGCGGCGAGCGCCGCCTCGGTTCCGGCGTGTCCTCCACCAACTACAATAACATCATATTTATCAGTGACTTGCATGAATAACTCGGCCCTAGGGTAAGCTCAGATGATACCCGAAAAGGCAACCTGGCAGAACAAATTCAAAGGGTTTCACGTGAAACAGCTATTTGCTGCGATGCAGCATCCAGCTCACATGGCATGTTTCACGTGAAACAGTGGTTGGACTGCGCTACTTGCCGACGCAAAAGCGCTTGAAAATTTCCCCGAGCAGATCGTCGGTCGTAAACTCCCCGGTAATCGAGCCCAGGGCGTGTTGAACGGCTCGCAGTTCCTCCGCAAAGAGCTCGAGGTGTTCCTTCTGGCGATCGGCCTGATCCAGATGTCGCTGGGCAAGCTCAAGCGCATGGACGTGCCGTTCACGGGCCATGAAAAGTCCCTCTTCTGCCCCACTGCTATGCCAGCCCACCGCTTCGAGCAGCGCCTCCCGTAGCAGCTCCACACCGGCTCCTGTCTTGGCTGAGAGCCATACGGTGGTACCGTCCCTGCCGCCTTCGAGGGCTGGCGCCCGTGCCAGAAGGTCAATTTTGTTCATAACGGTAATACGGGGTAAACGCGCCGGAAGCCTGCTCAGAATCTCCTGATTTGCCGTGGCCGTCCCTTGGCTGGCATCGACGAGGAGCACTACGACATCGGACTGCTCGATCGCCGACCAGGTGCGCGCAATACCCAGCTTTTCCACGGGATCGCTCGATGGCCGCAACCCCGCGGTATCGATGATGTGCGCTGGGATCCCGCGAATGCTGACGCTCTGGCGGATCGCGTCGCGAGTAGTGCCGGCGATGTCCGTTACGATGGCCAGCTCCTCCCCGGCGAGAAGGTTGAGAAGGCTGGATTTGCCGACGTTGGGCTGGCCCGCGAGTACCACGCGCACGCCCTCCCGAAGCAAGCTTCCCTGCTGTGAGGCCGCCAGGACGTCCTCAAGCTTCGCCTTGAGTTTCGCGAGCCGGCCCGCGGCACCGGACTGCTCTAGGAGTTCGATGTCCTCGTCCGGAAAATCGAGCGCGGCTTCGACCAACGCGCGCAACTCGACCAGGCCGTCCATGATTTCATCGATGCGCTGGGAAAAGGCGCCTTGCAGCGAGCGCATGGCGCTGCGCGCCGCTTCCGTGGTTGCCGCGTCGATCAAATCCGCAACGCTCTCCGCCTGTGCCAGATCAATCTTGTCGTTCAGGTAGGCGCGGCGAGTAAATTCACCCGGCTGTGCCGGGCGCGCGCCCAGTTCCACACAGCGTCTGAGCAATAGCTGCAGTACCACCGGGCCGCCGTGCCCGTGCAACTCCAGCACATGTTCTCCGGTGTAGGAATGAGGTGCCGGAAAATAGAGCGCTATGCCGCGGTCGATTGCGGCGCCGTCAGAATCCACGAAATCTGCGAGCGTCGCCTGCCTCGGAGATAGCGGGGTGCGCACGATGCCCGCGATGAGCGCTGCGAGCCGTGAACCGGAAACCCGCACCACGCCGATGCCGCCTCTGCCAGGGGCGGTCGAAATGGCGGCAATGATGTCGCTCCCGGTCATCAACCTGCGGTAAGCGGAATCGGGACGGCGTCCGCGCCGCCCACGAGCGCGTCAACTCTTGCGGCGTGCGGCTTCGCGCTCGAGCACGCGTGTGATTCTCCACTGTTGCGCGATCGAGAGCACGTTGTTGATGAGCCAGTACAGCACCAGGCCGGCGGGGAAGAAGAAGAAGAAGATGCTGAACACGATCGGCATGATCTTCATCACCCGCGCCTGCACCGGGTCCGGAGGTTCGGGGTTGAGGAGCGTCTGTACCCACATGGTCGCCGCCATCAGAATCGGCAGGATGAACCACGGATCGGGCGCCGAGAGGTCGTGGATCCACAACATGAAGGGCGCGTGCCGGAGCTCGACGCTCGCCAGAAGAACCCAATAAAGTGCAATAAAAACAGGTATTTGCACAACTATCGGCATGCACCCGCCGAGCGGATTGATGCGCTCCGTCTTGTAGAGCTCCATCATCGCTTGCTGCAGCCGCTGGCGGTCCTGACCATATTGATCCTTGAGCTTTTGCAGCTTCGGAGCGAGCACCCGCATCTTCGCCATCGAGCGGTAGCTCGCTGCCGACAATGGGTAGAACAGCAGCTTGATGATGACCGTCAGCAGGATGATCGCGACGCCCCAGTTGCCGGTCCAGTGATTGAGCCAGGCCAGCACCCAGAATAACGGCACCGCGATCACCGTCAGCCAGCCGTAATCGATGGTGAGATCAAGCCCGGGCGCGATTTTCGAGAGCTTCTCCTGCTCCTCCGGTCCGGCGTAAAGCGGCACGTTGAGGCTGGCGCGCGCGCCCGGCACGATCGCGCCAACCGGGACGATCACGCCCGCCGAGTAGAGCCCGTCTTCCATGCGCCGCGCATAGAACTCCCGCGGAACGCCGCTGCCCGGAAGCCAGGCGCTGAAGAAATAATGCTGCAGCATCGCGATCCAGCCGTCCTCGCTATTCTTGGGGTACTGCGCCTTGCCTTTTTCGATATCGCTGAACGCGAGCTTTTGGAACTTGTCCTTTTCCGTGTAGACCGCAAGCCCGGTGAAGGTCGGCAGCATCGCGGAATCACCCGCCGGCGGCGTATCGTCGCGCACCAGCTGGAAATAGGCATACGGCTGTATCGCCGCGGCGCCACCATTGACGATCTCGAAACCGACGTCGATCAGATAGCTGCCGCGCCGGAAACGATAGCTCTTGGTCACCTGCGCGCCCTCCGCCGTTGGGGCGGTAAGCCGCACTTCGAGTTCGCCCTGGCCATCGCCAAGCCGGAATTGATCTGCCGTCGCTGTGTAGAGCGTCCGGTGGTTGGGCAAGCCGCTGCCGATCAGCCCGGCCTGCGCGATATAGGTGCGCGCCGCGCCGGTCTCGAACAACACGAAGTTCTTGCTCTGATCGAGGGTGTCTCGGTGATTCTTGAGCTCCAGACGCCGAAGATCCCCGCCGTAGCTGCTGATATCAGCAATCAGCACGTCGGTTTCGACCCGTATCGTCGCCCCGGTTTCCGGGGCGCCCCGGTCCTGCTTCGGGACCGCGCCCTGGCTTGCCGTCAGCTTCTCGCCCGGCACCGGGGGTTGTGCCGAAGGCGGCAGCGCCTTTTCGTCTTTCGCGGTCACCGCCGACGGCGGGCGCGCCGGCTGCTGGTCGCGCTGCCATGCGTCCAGCAGCATGAATACCGAGAAGGAGAATACGAAGAAAAGGATCAGCCGTTGTGAATCCATAACCGTGCGTCCAGCGCGTGCCGCCAGCCTAGTCGCCGCGCGGCGCCGCGGCAAGCTCCTCCAGCAGCCGGGAGAGCTCTGCGCGCGCGGCCGAGCCGGACGCCGCCGGCGCGCAGCGGCGCAGCTCGACCACGATATCCACGCCCGCCGGCCGCTCCGCCATGGTGCGGAACACCTCTCTCACCATGCGCTTCATTCGATTGCGATCTACCGCGCGCGGCGCGACGCGCCGACTGGCGATGATTCCGATGCGCGCCTGGGGTAGACCGTTGCGGCTGACGTACAACCGGAAGTAGCGCCGCACGCCCGCGGCACCAGCTGCCAGCGCGGCGCGGAATTGTTCGCGCCGACTCAGCCGTGCGCTGCGCGGCAGCGCCCGCCCGCTCAGGCGCTCAATCGCACCCGCCCTTTGGCGCGACGCGCGCGTATCACACCACGCCCGCCCCGGGTGCGCATGCGCACGCGGAAGCCGTGCGTGCGCTTGCGACGCTTCACCGATGGCTGATAGGTTCGTTTCATGGGGTCCGTCCGGCTGCTGAAAAGCGCGCTATTACAACCTTTAACTCTCTGCCGTGTCAACCGGTTTCTCGACGGTCGCATTGCGCAGCGCGCGACCGCGCATGCTGTGGATAACGGTCCTCAAAAAGGATAAAATCGATCGCTGAAAAACGTTCCCTGCGCAGCCCGGCTTCAAACAACAACGCCACCCCGATGAACAGTTTCTGGCGCTTCTGCCTGGCGCGCTTCGAGAAAGAACTGCCGCCCCAGCAGTACCGCACCTGGATCAAGCCGCTGCGCCCTCAGGCCGATGGCGAGCGCCTGATTCTCGTCGCGCCGAACCGCTTCGTGCTGCAGTGGATACGCGACAAGTTCCTCGTTCGCATCGAGCAGCTCGCGCGGGAGCATTTCAAGCGCGATGTCGAGGTGCAGCTCATCCTCGCCGAGAAAGAAGTGCCCGCCGCCCGGCCGGCGCCGGTCGCGCCCGGCGCAAAGGACCGCGACGCCAAGCCGAGCAGCCGTGAGGTCTCCCGGCTCAATCCCGGCTTCACCTTCGAGACGTTCGTCACCGGCAAGGCCAACGAGCTTGCGCGCGCCGCAGCCGCCCAGGTTGCCGAACGGCCCGGGACCGCCTACAACCCGCTCTTTATCTATGGCGGTGTCGGCCTCGGCAAGACCCACCTCATCCAGGCGATCGGCAACCGCCTGCGCCTGCAGGCGCCGGAAACCAAGATCCGCTATATCCACGCGGAGCAGTACGTCTCGGATGTCGTGCGCGCCTACCAGCACAAGGCATTCGACGACTTCAAGCGCTATTACCATTCCCTTGACCTGCTGCTGATCGACGACATTCAGTTCTTCAGCGGCAAGAACCGTACCCAGGAGGAGTTTTTTTACGCGTTCAACGCCCTGATCGAGGCGCACAAGCAAGTCGTCATTACGTGCGATACCTATCCCAAGGAAATTGCCGGCATGGAGAACCGCCTGATTTCACGCTTCGGGTGGGGCCTGACCGTGTCAGTGGAGCCGCCCGAGCTCGAGATGCGCGTCGCCATTCTGCTCAAGAAAGCGGAAGCAGAGGGCATCAAGCTCGATGAGGCGGTGGCGTTTTTCCTGGCCAGGCACATCCAGTCAAATGTGCGGGAGCTTGAAGGAGGCCTCAAGCGCGTGATTGCCTACGCACGCTTTTCTGGCCGGGAGTTTTCCGTCGAGCTCTGCCGCGAAGCCCTGCGCGACCTGCTCGCGATACAGCACCGGCAGGTTTCGATCGAGAATATCCAGAAGATCGTTGCCGACTTCTACAAGATAAAGGTGTCCGAGATGTACTCGAAGAAGCGCAGCCGCAACGTGGCCCGCCCACGGCAGGTGGCGATGGCGCTCGCCAAGGAGCTGACGCAGCTCTCCCTGCCGGACATCGGCGAGGCCTTCGGCGGCCGCGATCACACCACCGTGCTGCACGCCTGCCGCAAGATCGCGCTGCTCAAATCCACGAGCAGCGAGTTGACGCGTGATTTCGATTCGCTGCTCAACGTCCTGAGGAGTTGACTACCGCCGTGTGGTTTGTGGATATCCTGCTGTGGTGTCGGCTGATGGACCAGTTGTCCACAATCGTCACACGCCTGCTATCGACTTACGCACAGCGTTATCCTTCCCGCTGGTCCGCCGCCGCGTTGGCCGCGTGTGACTTGTGCACAGCAACCCTCAGGCCTTACTAGTCCTATTACCTTTAATCTAGAAAAAAGATTATGAAGCTCGTCCAGCTCGAACGCGACGCATTGCTCAAGCCACTGCAGGCGGTAACCGGCATCGTGGAAAAGCGGCACACACTGCCGATCCTCTCGAACGTCCTGGTCGAGCGCAAGCAGGGCGCCCTGATGATGATGGCGACGGACCTCGAGATCCAGGTGGCCGCGCGCACGGAACTCGGGAAGGGAACGGGAGAGGACGGAGGCCTGACGGTTTCGGCGCGCAAGCTCCAGGAAATCCTGCGGGCGCTGCCGGAAGGAACCGAGGCTACGCTCGACCTGCAGAACAACCGTCTGCAGGTGCGCTCGGGCAAGAGCCGCTTTAATCTGCAGACGCTGCCGGTGGCGGATTTCCCGGCGATGGCGGAACCTGGGGCAGTGCAGGCAACGGTAAGCATGCCGCAGAAGGCGCTGCGCGACCTGCTGCTGCTGGTGCAGTATGCGATGGCGCAACAGGATATTCGCTATTACCTGAACGGCCTGCTGCTGGTGCTCGACGCGGGGCAGGTAAAGGTGGTCGCCACCGACGGTCACCGGTTGAGCTACGCCGCGCGCCCCCTGGGCGCTGAGCAGGAGAAGCGCGAGGTGATACTGCCGCGCAAGGCGGTGCTCGAGCTCGCTCGCCTCCTCGCCGACAGCGAGGACGCGGTTGCGATTGAGATCTTCGGGAGCATGGTGCGGTTCGGGTTCGGCAGCACGATTCTCACGACCAAGATCATCGACGGCAAGTTTCCGGACTACACGCGAGTCGTACCCACGAATTACCAGAAGCGCTTCTCCGTCAAGCGGCAGGAGCTGCTGCAGTCACTGCAGCGGGCGGCGATCCTCTCCAACGAGAAGTTCCGCGGCGTGCGGTGGACGGTAGGGGCCAACACCCTGAAAATTTCCTGCACCAACAACGAGCAGGAGGAGGCGGAGGAGGTGCTGGAAGTCGCGTATGGCGGCGAAGCGCTGGATATCGGCTTCAACATTACCTATGTCCTGGACGTGCTGAATAACGTTCACAGCGAGGCCGTCGAATGCTCGTTCGGCGACGCCAACAGCAGCATGCTGGTCACGGTGCCGGAGAACCGCGAGTTCCGTTACGTGGTCATGCCGATGCGCATCTAGGCGGGGGGCGAGGAATGGCGATACCCGAAGTCGAACCCGAGCAGCCGCGCACCGGCGACGACTACGACGCCGGCAGCATCAAGGTCCTCAAGGGCCTGGAGGCGGTGCGCAAGCGCCCGGGCATGTATATCGGCGACACCAGCGACGGCACCGGTCTCCACCACATGGCGTTCGAGGTCGTGGACAACGCGGTGGACGAGGCGCTTGCCGGCTACTGCGACGAGATCACCGTCACCATTCACCCGGATAACTCGGTGAGCGTCGTCGACAACGGCCGCGGCATCCCGACCGGGCCGCACCCGGAGGACGAGGAAGGCCGCTCGAGCGCGGAAGTGGCGATGACGGAACTGCATGCCGGCGGAAAGTTCGATAACAATTCCTACAAGATTTCCGGCGGGCTGCATGGAGTCGGCGTGTCGGTGGTGAACGCGCTGTCGGAGTGGCTGCGGTTGTCGATCCGGCGCGACGGCAAGCTCCACCAGATGGAGTTCCGCATGGGCGAGACCGTGGCCCCGCTCAAGGTCACGGGCAAGACCGAGCGCCGCGGCACAGAAGTGCATTTCCTGCCGGCAAAGGAAATTTTCGGGCGCGTCGAGTATCACTATGAGATATTGGCGAAGCGCCTGCGCGAGCTGGCGTTCCTCAACAGCGGGTTGCGGATTGTGCTGATCGACCAGCGCAGCGGGAAGGAGGAAACCTTTTCCTTCACCGGTGGCGTCAAGGGCTTCGTCGAGTACATCAATCGCACGAAGAACGTGCTGCATCCGAACATCTTCTACGCCAGGGCCGAGAACGACGGCATCCTCGTGGAAGTGGCGATGCAGTGGAACGACTCCTATCAGGAAGCGGTGCTGTGTTTTACCAACAACATCCCGCAACGCGACGGCGGCACGCACCTGACAGGACTGCGCAGCGCGATGACGCGCACGCTCAACCAGTATATCGAGACCAACAAGCTCGCCGAGAAGGCGAAGGTAGAGACCAGCGGTGACGACCTGAAGGAGGGGTTGACGGCGGTGCTGTCGGTGAAGGTCCCGGAGCCCAAATTCTCGTCCCAGACCAAGGACAAGTTGGTGTCCTCGGAAGTGCGGCCGGTGGTCGATGAGATCGTCGCGCAGAAGCTCGGCGAATTCCTGCTCGAGAAACCGAACGATGCGCGCATCATCTGCGCCAAGATCGTGGAGGCCGCGCGCGCGCGCGAGGCCGCGCGCAAGGCGCGCGAGCTGACGCGCCGGAAGGGCGTCCTCGACTCGTTCGGGCTGTCCGGAAAGCTTGCCGACTGCCAGGAGCGCGATCCCGCGCAGTCGGAGCTCTATATCGTCGAGGGCGACTCCGCCGGGGGCTCGGCCAAGCAGGGGCGCGACCGCAAGTTCCAGGCGATCCTGCCGCTGAAGGGCAAGATCCTCAACGTGGAGAAGGCGCGGCTCGACAAGCTCCTGTCCTCGCAGGAGATCACCACGTTGATCAGCGTGCTCGGGACCGGCATCGGCAAGGAAGAGTATGCGCCGGAAAAGTTGCGCTACCACCGCATCATCATCATGACCGACGCGGACGTCGACGGCTCGCACATCCGCACGCTCCTCCTGACGTTTTTCTACCGGCAGATGCCGGAGTTGATCGAGCGCGGCCACATCTACATCGCGCAGCCCCCGCTCTACAAGGTGAAGCACGGCAAGACCGAGCGCTACTTGAAGGACGAGCACGAGCTGAAGCAGATGCTGCTGCAACTGGCGCTCGCGGAGGCCGAGCTCTATACCTCTGCCACGGCCGAACCCCTCAAGCGGGAGGCGCTGGAGCAGGTCGCGAAGGATTACCTTCTGGCGGAAGCCGTGATCGAGCGCTTGAGCCGACTGATCGACGAGGAGGTACTGCATGCGCTGCTGCGCCAGCCGGTCCCGCTCGATCTCTCCGACGAAAAGAGTGCCCAGGCGAGCGCCCGGGCGCTTGCCGCCATGCTGCTACCGCTGGGGATGAAGGTCGAATCGAAGTTCGACGACAAGACCGAGCGCAACGTGCTGGTGGTGAGCCGAACGCAGCATGGCATCGTGCGCCATTGCTACATCGACGCCGATTTCGTGCAGAGTGGCGACTTCGAGCAGATCAAGCGCACGGCCCAGGTGCTGCAGGGCCTGCTCGGGGAGGGCGCGTACGTCAAGCGCGGCAGCGAGCGGCAGGCGGTGCGCGAATTCCGCGAGGCGATCGAATGGCTGCTCGCCGAGGTCAAACGCGGCGTCGGCATTCAGCGCTATAAAGGGCTGGGCGAGATGAACCCCGAGCAGCTATGGGAAACGACGATGGATCCGGGGACACGGAGGC
>DATICE010000259.1:0-5265 GCA_035456985.1 Burkholderiales bacterium
CTGCAGAACTGGTTGATCTGGCCGGACAACATCGTGGCTTCTGTACTGGTCCTGGTGCTCATCGCGATGGCAGGCCTCTACGCGGCGCGCGCGCCGATGCACGGCATGATCCGCGCCGCCGGCTATGCGCTCGCGAGCGCATTGCGACTCGCGGCGCGCTGGTTGTTCGCCGCGGCGACCGTGATGAAGGAGCGCAACAAAGCCGTTCTCCTCGCGCAGGGGCGCCGCGAAGTCGGCCAGCGCATCGAGCGCGAGTTCGAGCGCGTCGGGGTCCTCGTCACTCGCGACCTGCAGGGCTATCCGGTCCTGCAGCGCAAGCTCCTCGAGTCGATTACGCGCATCGAGGAGGACTACAAGAAGTGCGGCGAGGTCCCGCCGCCGCCGCCCGACTGGGTCGAGGCGGTGGCCGCCGTCGCGGAGATCAAGACCGGCGGCGGGGAGGTGGTGCAGAAGATCCTCGACGAGATCCGCCAGTCGGTCGAGCGCATCCACGAGAAGGCCCTGGGCGAGTACCGGCGCGCCTACGAGGAGCGGCACGACATCCTGGAGAGCGCGCAGCCGTTCTGGCGCTCCATCGAGAAGACTCTGAAGCTGGTCGACAAGAAGTTCAGCGACCTGGCGGACAACGCGGCGGCCGTGGACACGCAGATGAAGAAATACCAGAAGATCGCCGCCAAGTCCGACGAGGCGGAGACCATCCTGTCGAACTCCGCCTTCACGCAGTTCAACATCTCGGTGATCGTGCTGACGATCGCGCTGGGCGGCGCCTTCGTCAACTTCAAGCTGATCGCGCTGCCGATGTCCGAGATGGTCGGCGCGGGCGACTACATCACCGCGTCGCTGCGCACGTCCGAGGTCGCGGCGCTCGTCATCATCCTGGTCGAGGCGTCGATGGGCCTCTTCCTCATGGAGGCGCTGCGCATCACGCATCTCTTCCCGCGCATCTCCAACCTGAGCGAGTCCGCGCGGCGCCGCATGGTCTGGATATCGCTCACGCTGCTGGTGATCCTGGCGAGCGTCGAGGCGGCGCTTGCGCTGATGCGCGACATGCTGATCGCCGACAAGCAGGCCCTCCTGCAGTCGCTCGCGGCGACCGCTCCGGCGGCGCACACCGAGGGCTGGGTCGGGCGCATCCCGCTGGCGGGGCAGATGGTGCTCGGCTTCATCCTGCCGTTCGCTCTCGCGTTCGTGGCGGTTCCGCTCGAGTCCTTCATCCACTCGGCGCGCAATATCGGGGGCTCGCTGTTCGCCGATCTCGTGCGGATGCTCGGATTCGTGCTGCGGGTGCTGGGCAACCTCACGCGGCATCTCACGCGCCTGCTGCTCCATTTCTACGATCTGCTCGTGGTGCTGCCGCTGATGGTCGAGCACCTGGTCAAGTCCGTGCGCAGCGGCGCCAGGGCGGTGAAATCGCGGCGGCTGGATTCCACCGGCGAGTTCAAGTCCTGAGAGGAGGCCGGCCATGATCAAGAGGTCATTGTGGGCGGCGGCGGCAGCCGCGCTGGCGCTGGCCGCGGCAGGCTGCACCGATCCGCGCAATCACGTCCAGGCGGTGTACGTGCTGGTCGACACGTCCGGCACCTACGCGGGCGAGGCGGGCAAGGCGCAGCTCATCATCAACTACCTGCTGGGCACGCTCCAGCCCGGGGACTCGCTGGCGGTGGCGCGGGTGCAGAGCCGCAGCTTCAGCGAGAAGGACATCATCGCCAAGGCACTGTTCGACCAGCGCCCGACCCAGGCAAACGCCCAGAAGCGCGCGTTCCGCGAGAAAACGGACGCGTATTTCAGGGTGGTGAAGGGGAGCGCCAATACCGACATCACCGGCGGGCTCATCCAGGGCGCGGAGTTCCTGAACGAGACGGGCGCGGGAAAGAAGACGATCCTCATCTTCTCCGACATGCAGGAGGAGCTCGACAAGGTGACGATCCGCAACTTCCCGATCAGCCTGAAGAACATCCGGGTGATCGCGGTCAACGTCGTGAAGCTCAATACGGACAACATCGATCCGCGCCGCTACCTCGGCCGGCTTGAAGCCTGGCAGAAGCGGGTCGAGGGCGCCGGGGCGTCCGAGTGGAAGGTCATCAACGACCTCGACCGGCTCGACAGCATCTTCACCAAGAGCTGACCTTTAGAATGGGCGGGTGCCCCCCGCTCCCTACTCCGGACTGACGCCCGACCGGGCACTCGATGCGCTGGCCAGCGTAGGGCTGCGGCCGGACGGGCGGCTGCTGGCGCTGGCGAGCTACGAGAACCGAGTCTACCAGGCGTGGATGGAGGAGGGCCCGCCGCTGGTGGCGAAGTTCTACCGGCCCGCCCGCTGGAGCGACGCGCAGATCCTGGAGGAGCATGCGTTCTCCCTCGAGCTCGCGGAACGCGAGATTCCGGTGGTCGCACCGCTCGTAATCGGCAGCGCGTCGCTGCATGCTTTCGAGGGCTATCGCTTCACCGTCTTCCCGCGGCGCGGCGGCCGCGCGCCCGAGCTGGAGGACCCGAAGACGCTCGGGTGGATCGGGCGCTTCGTCGGCCGCATCCACGCGGTGGGCGCCGCGCGGGCGTTCCGCGAGCGTCCCGCGCTCGATGTCGAGACCTTCGGAGTCGAGCCGCGCGAATGGCTGCGCGCAAGCGGACTGCTTCCCGCCGAGCTGCTGGAGGCGTGGACCAGCGCGACGGCGCTTGCCTTGGAGGGTGTGCGCCGCTGCTACGAGCGCGCGGGAGACGTGAGGGCGATCCGCCTGCACGGCGATTGCCATGGCGGCAACGTGCTGTGGACCGACGCGGGCCCGCACTTCGTGGACTTCGACGACTGCCGCTCGGGTCCGGCGGTGCAGGATCTATGGATGCTGCTCTCGGGCGACCGCGGCTTGATGGAGCGACAGCTGGGGCACGTGCTCGAGGGCTACGAGGATTTCAGCGCGCTCGATCCGCGCGAGCTCACGCTCATCGAGGCGCTGCGCACACTGCGCCTGATCCACTACTCGGCATGGATCGCGCGGCGCTGGGATGATCCCGCCTTTCCCGCCGCGTTTCCCTGGTTCGGCACGCAGCGCTACTGGCAGGACCGCATCCTCGAGCTACGCGAGCAGATCGCGGCGATGGAAGAGGAGCCGCTGCGCGCTATTCGGGCTTGAGGCCCGCGCGCTGCGCCAGCGCAACGGCCTCCTTCAGCTGCTCGGCGACGAACCGATCGAGCTGGGTGGGCGTGCCGGGTGCTGCTTCCATGCCGATCGCGTGCAGCCGCTCCTGTATCTCGGGACGCTTGAGCGCGGCCGTGACCTCGCTGTTCAACCGGCTGACGAAGGCGCGCGGGGTCTTCGCCGGCGCGAACATCGCGCCCCACGAGTCGTAACGGAAGCCCGGCAGGCCGGACTCGGCGATGGTCGGGATCTCCGGGTTCATCCGCGTGCGCTGCGGGGTGGAAACCGCCAGTGCGCGCAGCTTCCCGTCCCGGATCAGCCCGGCCGTCGACCCGAACGGCGCCATGAAGATGTGCACGCGGCCGGTCATGACCTCGGTCAACGCCTCGGGGATCCCCCTGTGGGGCACGTGCACGACATCGATGCCGGCGCGTGCCTTGAACATCTCCCCGCCGAAATGCGTCCCGCTTCCCGTCCCGGCCGAGGTGAAGTTGAGCTGCCCGGGCTTGGCCTTCGCAAGCGCGACGAGTTCCTGGACGTTCTTCACGTTCAGCGTCGGCGGCACCACGAGGTAGTAGGCGGCGCTGTAGACCATCGTGATCCCCGCGAAGTCCTTAAGCGTGTCGTAGCCGAGATTCGCGCGCACCGCGGGCGTCACCACGTGCGCGCCCGACACCGAGAGCAGGGTGTGACCGTCCGGATTGGACGCGACCACGATGCGGGCGCCGATCATGCCCCCGGCGCCGGGGCGGTTGTCCACGATGACCTGCTGGCCCAGCGCGTCGGTCAGCCGCGGCGCCATCAGCCGCGTGACGATGTCGGGCTGCCCGCCCGGCGTGAACGGCACCACGATGCGGACGGGCCGGCTCGGGTAGCCTTTGGCCGCGTCGGATTTCTGGGCGATACCGGCTCCGGGGGCGCCTAGCAGCAGAAACGCCGCCGCGCAGACGGCCGCACCGGCCGAAAGTCG
This sequence comes from Burkholderiales bacterium, assembly GCA_035456985.1. GTDB lineage: Bacteria > Pseudomonadota > Gammaproteobacteria > Burkholderiales > SG8-41 > SG8-41. Next base: position 4,105 of record DATICE010000259.1, read on the forward strand.
GGTCGACATGATGTTCCTCCTATTCCCTTCCTGTGATGTGCGGCGTGATTATAATCCCCTCGATTTCCCCGCCTGCGATACAAGCAATCCCGTTGGAGAAGAAGCAAGGTGCCGTTCGCGACGATCAACGGAATCAAGATCAACTACCGGATCCAGGGGTCGGGCCCGCCGCTGCTCATGTTCGCGCCGGGCGGCTTCGGCTCGGTCATGTCGCGCTGGACCGCGGCCGGGGGCAAGCGCGAATGGCAGGAGATGGACGCGCTCGCCACGCTGTCGCGCCATTTCACGACGATCGCCTATGACCGCCGCGAGGCGGGGCACTCCGGCGGCCGCGTCGAGCCGCTCACCTGGGACCTCTATGTAGAGGAGGCGAAGGGGCTGCTCGATCTGGCGGGCGCACCGGACGCGCTCGTACTCGGCAGCTGCATGGGCGCCGCGCTCGCGCTCGCGTTCGCGGTGCGCCAGCCCGCGGCGTGCAGGGGGCTCTACCTGCACTGGCCGGTGGGAGGCTACCGCTGGATGATGAAGGGCCACGCCTTCTTCCGGCGCCATATCGAGTTCGTGCGCGCCAATGGATTCGAGGCCGTGGTCAAGCGCGCGCCGCAGGGCAAGAGCTTCTGGGACGATCCGGAGATCGGGCCGTGGGGCCCGCCGACGATCGTCGATCCCGATTTTGCCGCCCACTTCGCGCAGCTGGACCTCGCGCACTACATCGGCGTCTGCGAGCGCTCGCGCGACGCGCTGTTCAACGATACCATGCCCTCGGGAGCGAGCGGCGCGGAGCTGATGGAGATCCAGATTCCGGCGTTCATCCAGTCGGGCGACGACGCCTCGCACGCGCATTCGGCAGCGTGCGCCATGAAGGAGCTGATGCCGCAGGCCGAGCTGTGGAACGTGCTGCCGCCGCACCAGAACGGACGCAACACGCTCGAGCAGATCCTCGCTTTCGCGAAACGGGTCGGGAAGGAGGCATGAAGAAGAACGTCATCGCGCGCATGGACCGGGTGGTGAATGACTTCGTCGCGCGCTGCCGCTGGTTCCACGAGCCCATGACGCGGGGCCGGGCGAAAATGTTCGTCCTGCAGCATCGGCTCAACACCCGCCAGCGCAACTCCGTGCTGAAGCTGAAGGTTGCCACCAACTGCCCGGACTGGGACACCC
>DATICE010000260.1:0-23482 GCA_035456985.1 Burkholderiales bacterium
TCCTCCGTCGTGGCGCTGTTCGCCGCCTCGGCGCGGCGCGCGCGCGAGGCGGGGTTTGACGTCATTGAGCTTCACGGCGCGCATGGATACCTTATTTCCTCGTTCCTGTCCCCGATCACGAACCATCGCAACGACCGCTACGGCGGGAGCTTCGAAAACCGGATCCGCTTCCTGCTGGAGGTCATAGACTCCGTGCGCCTGGAATGGCCGGAGGAGAAGCCCTTGTTCGTGCGGATTTCGTGCACCGACTGGATGGAGGGGGGCTGGGGCATCGAAGACAGCGTGAAACTCGCGCAGCTGCTCAAGGCGGGGAGCAAGGTGGATTTGATCGACTGTTCGAGCGGCGGCGTTGACCCGCGCCAGAAGCTCATTGCCTTTCCGGGCTACCAGGTGCCGTTCGCCGCGGCGGTCCGCAGCCGTGCCGGCATCGCCACCGGCGCAATCGGCCTCATCAACAGCCCCGAAATGGCCGAGCAGATCATCGCCAGCGGGCAGGCTGACCTGGTCGTCATGGCGCGCGCGTTCCTGAACGACCCCTACTGGCCGCTTCACGCTGCCAAGGTGCTGAAAGCGAAAATTCCCTGGCCGCCGCAGTACGAGCGTGGGGACATCTTCTAAGGCGGAAGACAAAACGGAAGGCCGGTCATGATGGACAAGGTCTTTGCATCGCCGCAGCAGGCAATCGCGGACATCACCGATGGCGCGACGATTGCCATCGCCGGATTCAGCGTCGCGCACCGTTTCGCGGCGAGCCTGATCATCGCCCTGCGCGAGAAGGGCACGAAAGACCTGTGCCTCGTCTGCAATTCCCTGGGCGACCCCGGGGCGACGCGCGGCCAGATCCTGGCGGAGAGCAGGCAGGTGAAGAAGCTGATCGCCGCGTTCTCCGTCCGTCCCGGCACGCCGACGGCGAGCGAGGCGCAGATCGCAGCCGGGGAGATGGAAGTCGAGCTGGTCCCGCAGGGAATACTTGTCGAGCGCTGCCGCGCGGGCGGCGCCGGGATACCGGCGTTCTATTCGCCGACCAGCGTAGGCACCGATCTCGTGGCAGGGAGAGAGATCCGTGAGTTCGAGGGAAAGCCCCATGTCCTCGAGCAGGCGATCCGGGTGGACTACGCCTTCCTCAGGGGATACCGCGCGGACCGGCTCGGCAACGTCCAGTTCCGCGGCGGCAGCCAGAACTTCAATCCGAGCTTCGCGAAGGCCGCGCGCGTCGCGATCGTGGAGGTGGACGAGATCGTGGAGCCGGGCGCGATCCCTCCCGAGCTCGTCGACCTGCCGGGGATATTCATCTCGCGCGTCGTGAAGACGACACAGAAATTCGATCTCTGGCGCCGGCCGGAGCGGCGGCCGGCGGACAAGCCACGCCTCTACAATGGAAAGCCGGGACTGACGCGCGCGGGCATCGCGAAGAACGCGGCCCGGCTCGTCAAGGATGGGAGCTACGTCAACCTGGGCGTGGGCATTCCAACGATGGTGTCGAACTATCTCGTGGACCGCGACGTGATCCTGCACGCCGAGAACGGCGTCCTGGGCTACGGCCACATGATCACGGACGAGCAGGAGATCGACCCGGATATCTACAACGCTGCCGGCCAGTACGTCACGCTGAAGCCCGGCTCGTCGTTCTTCGACAGCGTGACTTCGTTCGAGATGGCGCGCGGCGGCAGGATCGACACCGTGATCCTGGGGGCATACGAAGTGGACGAGACCGCGAGCGTCGCCAACTGGAGCACGGCAGACGCGAAGCGGGGCGGCATCGGGGGCGCAATGGACCTCCTCTCGGGCAGGGGCGATCTCGTTATCGTGATGGAGCACACCGACAGCAAGGGCCGCCCCAAGCTGAGGAAGCGATGCACCTATCCCTTGACGGGTACAGGCTGCGTCACCTACGTCGTCACCGACCTCGCATTGCTGCGCTGGGACGGAAGACGGTTCGTGCTGGATGCAGTGGCGCCCGGCTTCACGCCGCAGGAAGTGATCGCGCTGACCGAAATGGAATTCGTCGCCGCGCCGGCCGTTCGCGCCATGGAATGAGCGCGTTCGGCTATCGGGGCGGGGTCACGCCCGCGGCCTTGAGCACCTTCCCGATCGCCGCCATCTCCGACTTCATCGTTGCCGTCAACTGCTCTGGCGTGCTCGAGACCGCCTCGACCCCGCCCTTGATGAACTGGTCCCTGCCGTCGGGCGATCGCAGGTAGCGATCGACTTCCTGGTAGACGCGGCTGACGATTGCAGGGGGCGTTCCCGCCGGGAAGAACAGCGCGTGCAGCGTCTCGCAGACGTAGCCGCGAACCCCGGATCCCGCGATCGTCGGCAGACCGGGGGCGAGCTCCGAGGGCCGCTCGCTGCCGACCGCGAGGGCGCGCAGCCTTCCCGATTTCACGTGCCCCATCACGCCGCCCGGCGAAGCGAACATGAGCTGGGTTTCCCCGCTCATCACCGCGGTCATCGCCGGCGCGGCGCCCTTGTAGGGGATGCGCACGATGTTGACGCCGGCATAATGGTTGAACAGCACCCCACCGAGGTAGTTGGAGGTACCCGGCGCGCCGGAAGAGAAGTTGAGCTCTCCGGGCCGGGCTTTGGCGAGCGCGATCAGCTGGTTCACGCTTTTCACGGGCAACGATGGATGGACGACCAGGATCACCGGCGTGCGGTCGACCAGCGAAACCGGCGCGAAATCCTTGAGGGGATCGTACGACACCCGCTCGACGAACGGGCCGATCCAGTGCGAGCTGCCGTTGAGCAGCATCGTGTAGCCGTCGGACGCGGCCTTCGCCACGATCTCGGGCGCTAGTACGGTGGGGCGGTTGTCCACGATCACCTGCTGCCCGAGAGAATCTGCGATACCGCGCGCGACGAGTCGCGCCGAGAAATCATTACCGCCCCCGGCGGGGGCCGTAACGATGCGTATGGAGCGGGCCGGGTATTCCTGGCTCGTGGCCGCAGCCGCGCACAGCGTACCGAACGCCAGCAAGATCGCACGAATCATGAATGAATCGCCAGTTTGTCGCATGTCCTGCTCTCCTTGCAGTTATTTCATGCCGGGCGGCGGGCGCCGCACTTCCAGCACTCGGTGAATTGGCCCTCGAGCTGCTCGCCGCACTTCGGGCAGCGCCAGCGCTGGTCGCGGAACTCGCGCGCGAAATCCCCCCGCAGAAACGCCACCAGCAGCGCGTTTGCGCGGTCGTACTGCGCGTCGTTCTCGATCCACACAGAGCACAGGTCCACCGGCAGCTCGCCCCAGCCGCCCGTCAGGAACTCGCCGCGCACCACGGCGGCGATCCCGTTCGACTCGAGAAAGCCCTTGACGAGATGCGCTTCCGGGGCGTGCCTGGCGACGTGAATCTGTTTCATCTACGTCATCAACACGCGGTGGATCCACTCGGCGCAAAGCAGCGACGTGCCGTCCTTCCCGAGCGGGCCGATGACCTGCGCGCCCATCGGTAAACCGCGCGGTCCGCGGAACACCGGCACGGTGACGGCCGGGCAATGCAGCACCGTCCAGCTCGCGCCGAAGACCGGGTCTCCGGTCGATGCGAGCCCTTCCGGCGCCTCTCCCATCGCGCTCGGCGCGAGCAGCGCATCGAAGTCGCGATGGATGTCGGCGAGGCGCGCGCGGCAGCGCTGCGCGATCGACTGCGCTTCCTCATACTCCGCGCGCGTGACGCGGCCGCCGCCCAGGAGACGGCCCATCAGGGCCTCGGAGATCAATTCGGGAAAGCGCGTGCGCTCATAGGCGAGGGCGCGGAACATCTCGTGGCTGCTGATCGTGTTCTGGACTTCGACCAGCCGCGCGAACTCACCGTCGAGATCGATTGCCGTCATGCGCGCGCCGGCGCGCTCGAGCCGCGGCACGGCCTGCTCGAGCGCTTCCCGGGTCGGCCGGTCCGCCTTGTCCCAATACGGCGTGCGACAGAAGCCGATGCGCGGCTTCATGCCCGAAACGGACTCGAAGGAAGTGACGGACGCGCCGCTCAGCTCCTCGACCAGAAGCGCCGCGTCGGGGACCGTGCGCGTCAGCGTGCCGATGTGATCGAATGAATCCGAAAGAGTCTTCAGGCCGCCACGATTGACGAGGCCGAAGCTCGGCTTGTAGCCCACCACTCCGCAGTATGCCGCGGGCCGGATCACTGACGAGGTGGTCTGGGTGCCAAAGGCAAGCGGCACCATCCAGTCGGCAACGGCGGCGGCGGACCCCTGCGAGGATCCCCCGGGCGTGTGCCTGGGGTTGTGCGGGTTGCGGGTCTTGTTGGGATGCCGCGTGGCGAACTCGGTGGTAACGGTCTTGCCGAGGATCACGCCTCCGAGCTCGCGCACCTGGGCGACGCATGCGGCATCGCACGTCGTCCGGTTGCCGCGATAGATGGGCGAGCCGTACTCGGTGGGCAGGTCCGCGGTTTCGAGCACATCCTTTACCCCGACCGGTATCCCGTGCAGGCGGGTGCGGCGCGGCTCCTTGTCGCGGGCGCGGGCCTGGGCGAGCGCGAGCTCGGGATCGATGGAGGCCCATGCTTGCACGTCCGCTTCGCGCTGGCTGATGCGCTCGAGGCAGGCCGCCACGAGCGCTTCGGACTTGAGCTTGCCTGCCGCGATGCGCGCGGCGGCCTCGGCGGCGGAGAGCTTGTTGAGGGAATCCATCCGGGGCCAGCTTCACCAGGGCAACCTTGGCCCATCTTAAACCAGAGGGTGTTGGTGTTAAAGTTCGACCTTTTCGCAGCGAGGGCCGGGAATGGCGGAAGTGCGGATATTGAGCGCGGGCGCGGCACAGGTGGTGGTGGAGCGAATCGCCGCCATCTACACGAGCGAGACCGGGAACCTGGTGAGAGCCGCGTTCAGTGCGGTGGGCGAGATGAAGGCGCGCGTTCTGAATGATGAGCCGGTAGACGTGATCGTGCTTACCGGCGCGCTGATCGACGAGCTCATTGCCTCCGGCCATGCCGCTCCCGGGTCGCGCCGGGACCTCGGGGCGGTCGCCACGGGAGTCGCGGTGCGCGCCGGCACGTCGCTTCCCGACGTGTCGGAGGCGCGGAAGCTGCGGGAAAACCTGCTGGCCGCGACGAAAATCGTCTGCCCGGATCCAGCGACTGCCACCGCCGGCAAGGCCGTGATGCAGGTGCTCGACCGGCTTGGCATCGTGGAGCAGGTGCGGCCGCGGCTGCAGTATTTCCCCAATGGTTACAGGGCCATGACGTGGCTGGCGGAGAGCCGCGGTATGGGAGAGATCGGCATTACGCAGGCCACCGAAATACTGGCCAACCCCGGTGTATTATATGCGGGCCCGCTGCCCGGCGATCTAGGGGTCAGGACGGTTTATGCGGCGAGCCTCGCCGCACGGGCGCAGAATGCCGGAGGGGCAGCGGAGTTCATCGCGCGCCTGACCGCGCCGGCGGCGCGCGCCATCCTTGCGAAGGCGGGCTACGAGTTTGGGTGATAAGAGCGGTTTGTCCCGCTCACGACTCACGGATTGCATATGAATCGCATTGTTCACCTCGCGCTCAAGGTCGAAAATCTCGAGCAGGCAACCGAGTTCTACGAGAAGGTTTTCGGTTTCAAGGAAGTGGAAACGCGCAAGACGCGCGACCACATCTCGCGCCATATGACCGACGGCCAGCTCGACTTCACGTTGATGAAGTACGACGAGGGCACGAGGTCCGCGGAGTCCCTTGCGGCGGGCGAGAAGCCCTGCATCCACCATTTTGCGATCGAGGTGGACGACGTCGCCGGGTGCACCGCAGGACTCAGGAAGTACGGCTGCGAGATCATCAGCGATCCGGGCGTCATCCCGGTCAAGTTCCGCGCCCCCGACGGGATCGTTGCGGAGATCGTGCCGGCGGAACGCTACAATAAGGCAAAGCGGTCGAAGGGATAGCCGCTCGCATTCATCGTTCGTCGCTCCCGCGCAGGCGGGAGTGATGATGGCAAATAGGAGGAGGGCAGCATCAAGACCGGTGACATTGTTTCCGGCGCCGCGTTGGCGGGTCTCGGCGTCTTCATCATCGTCGAGGCGCGCGGCTGGGAGTATCTCGGGCTGGATGGGCCGGGACCGGGATTCTTCCCGCTTTGGTACGGCATCTGCATGGTCGCGCTGTCGGTTCTGCTCGTGGCGACGAGCCTTGTGCAAGCTGCAGGCGCGCCGGCGAAGGCCGTCAACTGGCGGGAGGTGGGCCGGGCGCTCTCAGCGTGGGCCGGCCTCGCCTTGTGCGTGGGCTTCCTGAAGATTCTGGGCTTCCTGCTGGCGTTCGGTCTGTTCAGCTTCTTTCTCGTCTCAGTCATGTATCGCCGGTCGCTCGGCGCGGCCGCCGCGGTCTCGGTGGGAACGGCCGTGGGCTTTTATTTGCTGTTTGCTTTGGCCCTGAATGTGGATCTGCCGGTTGGCAAGCTCGGCTTCTAGCAAGGCAGGCGGAGGAAGGATGAGGCACGAAGTCACCCGTCACGGGCAACGAGAGACGAGGCGCGATTTTTCATGGAAGTGATCGGCTACATATCGCAAGGCTTCAGCGTGGCGCTCACGCCGCTGAACCTGGCTTGGTGCTTTGTCGGGGTTTTCCTTGGCACTGTGATCGGCATCCTCCCGGGGCTCGGCCCGGCGGCGACGATCGCGATGCTGCTGCCGCTGACCTTCCGGATGGATCCGACCGGCGCGGTCATCATGCTTGCCGGCATCTACTACGGTTCCAAGTACGGCGGCTCGACCACCTCGATCCTGCTCAACGTCCCCGGGGAGTCGGCTTCGGTCGTCACCTGCTTCGACGGTTACCAGATGGCGAAGCGCGGGCGCGGCGGGCCAGCGCTCGGCATCGCCGCCATCGCATCCTTCGTCGCCGGAACGGTGGGCGTGCTGGGCCTCATGCTGGTCGCGCCGCCGCTCGCGAAGTTTGCGCTGACCTTCAGTTCCCCCGAGTATTTCGCGCTGATGTGCCTGGGGCTTGGCATGGTGGTGCTGCTCGCCGGCGAGTCGATGACCAAGGCGCTGCTCGCAATGCTCGTCGGCCTGTGGCTCGCCGGGATGGGCACCGACCTGTTTACCGCGACATCGCGTTTTACCTTCGGACACGCGGACCTGCTCGATGGTATTGACTTCGTGGTCGTGGCGATCGGTGTGTTCGCCCTGGGCGAGGTGCTCAGCAACCTGGAAGGCCGGGAAGGAACGCAGATGCTGCCGGTGCCGAAGGGCCTGCGCAACCTCATGCCCACGTGGCAGGACCTCAAGGATTGCCGCTTCGCATTTGTCAACGGATCCCTCGTCGGCTTCGTCATCGGTGTGTTGCCGGGCGCCGGCTCGACCATCGCCTCCTTCATTTCCTATGGAATCGAGAAGGCGGTTTCGAAGCGCCCGGAGAAGTTCGGAACCGGCGTGCCGGAAGGAGTCGCCGCCCCGGAGGGTGCCAACAATGCGGAAACCGGCGGCGCCATGGTGCCGCTGTTGACGCTCGGCATTCCCGGCTCGGGCACCACCGCGATCCTGCTCGCTGCGTTCATCCTGTGGGGCCTCAGGCCGGGGCCGCTGATGATCCAGGACAACCCGACGCTCTTTTGGGGGCTGGTCGCCAGCATGTACATCGGCAACGTCATGCTGCTGGTGCTCAACCTTCCGCTGGTGCCGCTGTTCGCGCAGATCCTGCGCCTGCCGGCCTACGTGCTGTATCCGGCGATTTTCGGCCTCTCGGTCGTCGGCGTTTACAGCGTATCGAGCAGCCTGTTCGATGTGTGGATGCTGGCGGTGTTCGGGCTCCTCGGCTACGGCATGCGCAGGCTCGACTACCCGGCGGCGCCTCTCATCCTGGGCTTTGTGCTCGGCGACAGCATGGAGCGTGCCCTGCGCCAGTCGCTGATGATGTCGCAGGGAGATCTGTCGATTCTGGTGTCTAGACCGATATCGGCCACAATGCTATTTTTGACGGTGCTGATCCTGATCGCGCCGCTCTACAAGAAAGCCAACGCCTGGCGCGTCAGGGCGATCACCTAGGTCGTGTGACCGGCGACGAGTGATCGTAAGTTGGTGGACAAGGCAGGCTGTTTGAATCCGCATTTTTTCATCGAGGAGGAGACATGAAATCCAAGTCAGGTACATTCATCGCCGCGCTGGTGCTTGCGGCATCCGCATTTCCGGTTCATGCGCAGGGATTCACGCCCAGCAAGCCGATCGAGTTCTACACGCATACGGGCCCGGGCGGGGGCGGGGACGTGTTCGCCCGCGCCATTTCGGCCGCGATGGACAAGGAAAAGCTCGCGCCGGTGCGCATGCAGGTCATCAACAAGACCGGCGGCGGGGGTGCCACGGCGATGGCCTTCCTCGTGAACGAGAAGAGGGGAGACACGCATACCATCGCGGTCTACACGGGTTTGTGGATTACCAATCCCCTCATGCGAAAGGAAGCGAAAGTCACGCTGAAGGACATGACGCCGCTCGTCGGCCTCGTGCGCGAGCCGGCGATGATCGTGGTGAAGGCCGACTCGCCGTACAAGACGCTCAAGGACTTCATCGACGCGGCGAAACAGAACCCGGGGCAGCTCAAGCAATCGGCTGGATCCATCGGCGCGCGCGACTGGGTGGTGCGGCAGCTGCTGATGACGAACACGGGGGCGAACTGGGCGTACATTTCGTTCCCGGGCGGCGGGGAGCGCATCGCCGCGCTGCTCGGCGGCCACGTCAACATCATGCTGGTCGAGCCACAGGAAGCGGGCGAGCACATCCGTGCCGGAAACATGCGGGTCATCGCGCAGGTGACGGACAAGCGCCTCGCGGCGTTTCCCAACGTTCCCACGATCAGGGAGTCGGGATTCGACGTCCCCAACGTGCCGCAGGTGCGCGGCGTCGTCGGGCCCCCGGGGTTCCCGCCGGAGGTCGTCGCTTACTACGAGGATCTCTTCGCCCGATTCGTGAAGACACCAAGCTGGCAGAAATACCTCGATGACAACCTGTTCGAGGATGGCTTCATGCGCAGCGCGGAGCTTGCCCGGTTCTTCGACCAGCACGCGGAGACGACCCGCGCCATACTCAAGGAAGGCGGCGTCAAGGTCGTGCGTTAGCGATTCCGCGGCATACTGCAGGACGCGGGCGGGACCGAGATGCCCGCTCGCGTACGGACGGTTCAATCGGGATGGAGCTCCGGGTGCTTTCCGCGGGCGCGATGCAGCCCGGACTGATCGCCGTTGCTCCGGAATTCCGCAAGCAATCGGGCCATGACCTGAAGGTTACTTACGCAATTGCATCCGAATTGCGCAGGCGCATCGGCGGTGGTGAGATTGCCGACGTCGTGCTCGCCCCGGTTGCGGTCATCGCGGAGCTTGCCGATCGCAGGCGGGTTGCGGCCGAGGGGCAGGTCGCTGTCGGCCGCGTGGGCGCTGGCGTGGTGGCCCGTAATGACGCACCGTCGCCCGGAGTCGGCAGCGCGGAGGCGCTCAAGCGCTCGTTGCTGGACGCCGATTCCGTGGTCTACAACCGTGCATCGAGCGGTGTGTACATAGAGACGATGCTGAAGGAGATCGGCATATACGAACAGATCCGGGACAAATTGATCCGCTACGACGACGGCACCGCAGTCATGCATCATCTGATGCGAGGCTCGGGCAGGGAATTCGGCTTTGGCGGCGTCACCGATATCCTGATGTACCGGGACAAAGGGCTCCAGCTCGTGGGCCCGCTGCCGGAGGAAATCCAGAATTACACCGCTTACACGGCGGCGCTCATCACAGCGTCGTCCCACCCCGATGCTGCGCACGCATTGCTGCAGTTCCTTGCGTCGCCGCCCGGGAGGGCGCTGTTCTCGAATAATGGCATCAAATAGCACAAGGAAAAGTGAATATGACTTCCGGCAACGGAGTGATGGAGAAATTGATCGACTACGTGTCCAAGGCGAGGACGACTGCGCTGCCGCCGGAAGTGCTCACGAAGACCAAGCATCACATCCTCGACACGCTCGCCGCGATGATTTCCGGGTCAACGCTCAAGCCCGGCAAGATGGCGCTGCGCTACGCCAAGCTGCACGCGGGCGGTCCGAAGGAGGCACAGGTCGTGGCGAGCAAGATGCTGCTGCCGGTGATCCCGGCGGCAATCGTCAACGGCATGCTCGCCCATTCCGACGAGACGGATGATTCGAACGGGAGCGCCGGGTTTCACCCCGGCTGCGCCATCCTGCCGGCCGCGCTCGGCATGGCCGAGAGAGAGAATTTGAGCGGCCAGGATCTGGTGCGGGCGGTCGCTCTCGGTTACGACATCGGATCGCGCACCAACAAGGCGCTCGGGCGCGACGCGCTCAGGGCGCGCAGCACGCTTCCCTTCAGCATCGCCGGCACGATGGGAGCGGCGGCGGCGGCGGGGAGCCTCGCCGGCCTGACCACGCCGGAGCAGTATCGGTTCCTCTTCTCGTACGCGGCGCAGCAGGCCTCGGGCGTGATGACCTATGCCCGCGACTCCGAGCACATCGAAAAGGCCTTTATCTTCGGCGGCATGCCGGCGCGCAACGGCCTCACTGCGGCAACCATGATCCAGACCGGCTTCACCGGCGTCTGGGACGTCCTGAGCGGCGACAACAACTTCTTCCTGGCGTTCACCGATTCGACCCGGCCGGCCGATCCCGATCTGATGGTCGCCGAGCTCGGCTCGCGCTACGAGATGATGCTCACCAACATGAAGAAGTATTGCGTCGGCTTCCCGGTCCAGACGGCGCTGGAAGCGCTGCTCCTCGCCGTCGCCGAGCATCGCTTCAAGGCGGCTGACGTGGAGGCGATCGAGACGCGCATCACCAAGTCCGGGGCGCACACGGTCAATAACCGGGAAATGCCCGACATCAACCTTCAATATCTTTTTGCTGTCGCTTTGACCGATGGCGGCGTCAGCTTCGAGGCCGCCCACGACGTCGACCGCATGAAAAATCCCGCGATTCGCGCGCTCCGCTCCCGAGTTACGCTCATTGGCGACCCGGAGATCCGCGAGGGCACACACGCGGCGATCGTCAAGGTGACGCTCAAGGGCGGCAGGACCGTTACCCAGAGACTCGAGAGCTTCCGCGGCAAGGCCGATAACCCGATGTCGACAGACGAGGTGGAGAAGAAAGCGCGGGAACTCATCGAACCGGTCATGGGCGCTCGCAAGACGAAAAAGCTGATCGAGACGGTCCGCGACCTGGAGAAGGTCAGGAAGGCGCGCGATCTCAGGGCGCTGCTGTCAGCCTGATAGCTGCCGGGGTGCGGAACAGGGCTTGCCACGCTTTGGAGGTTGGAATAGATTTCCCCATCCTGCGCAACTGGAAAGGAAGACGAGAACCATGGTCTCACAGCTTCGGATCTACACCATCAACAAGGGCAAGCTCGACGACTTCGTTTCCGGCTGGAAGCAGTTCGTCCACCCGTTGCACTATAAATTCGGCTTCACCATCGACCGCGCGGACGTAATCAGGGAGCGCAACGAGTTCGTCTGGATCGTTTCCTATAACGGCACAATGGAGGACTGGAAGGCCAAGCAGGAAGCGTATTACAGCTCGCCGGAGCGCAAGTCCGTAAGTCCCGATCCGGCCCAGCACATCGCCAAGACCGATCGCTGGTTCATCGAACCCGTGCAGCCCCGCAAATGACCGACGAAAAAGGAGAAATCATGAAATCGCAATCTAGAATAATGATCGCCGCATGCGTGCTCGCCGCTGCCGCGCTGCCGCTGCACGCACAGGGATTCAAGCCTACCAAGCCGGTGGAAATCGTGGTCCACACGGGCCCGGGCGGCGGCGCCGACGTGCTCGCGCGCTTCATCGCGAGCGCGATGGAAAAGGAAAAGCTCCTGCCGGTGCGCATGTTTGTCGTCAACAAGACCGGGGGCGGCGGGCAGACGGCGTTGTCCTACCTCGTGGAAAAGCGGGGCGACGCCCATACCGTTGCGCCTTTCCTCAGCCTCTTCTTCGTGATACCGGCCATGCAGGCGGAGGCCAAGGTCACGATGAAGGACGTGACGCCGGTGGTGCGGCTGTTGTACGAGCCGGCGATGGTCGTGGTGAAGAATGATTCGCCGTACAAGACCCTCAATGACTTCATCGCCGCGGCGAAGCAGAACCCCGGGCAGCGCAAGCAGGCGGCGGCCTCGCTCGGCGGCCGGGACTGGATGGTGCGCCAGCTGCTGATGAAGAGCTCCGGGGCGAACTGGGTGTTCATCTCGTTCCCCAACATGGGCGAGCGCATTGCGGCGCTGCTTGGCGGCCACGTCGACATGATGTTCCTCGAGCCGCAGGAAGTGGGCGAGCACATCCGGGCGGGCAACGTACGCGTGATCGCTCAGATCTCGGACAAGCGGCTTCCGCCGTTCCCGAATATACCCACCGTTCGGGAGTCGGGCTATGACGTGCCGGACATTCCGCAGGTGCGCGGCATCATCGCCCCGCCGGGAATTTCGCGGGAGGTCCAAGCCTACTGGGAAGACTTGTTTGCCCGGTTCGCGAAGACGCCGACCTGGAAGAAGTATCTCGAGGACAACGTGCTTGTCGATGCATTTCTGCAGGGCCCCGCGCTCAATGCGTATGTCGACAGTTACTCGGAAACGTTGAAAGGCATCCTCAGGGACGGCGGCGTCAAGGTCGTTCGCTGATGGGGAGCACGTGGCTGAATTAGCAGGATGAAAAACGCCCGCCGTGAGCTGTTGAAACTGGCTTGCGGCGCGCTGGCGGGCGCGGGACTGGGCCTGCACCGGGCCGCGGCACGGGCGCAGAAGCCCGTGTTCCGCGACGCGGACCGCACGCGGGACAAGATCGTCGCGCTGGTGCGCGCCTTGCCCGGCGACGGTTCCCGGGCGATGCGCCACATCCAGAAAATCGAGCCGATCACCGACCTCAGCATTGCCGGGGTCACCGTGCCGCCGGAGCAGCTGCCGCTGATGGACTATTTCGTCGGCGATCTTCACCTGCGGTATTCCTTCGACGACCCCAAGTTCGTCTCGAGCGTGAGCGACGGCGACCTGAAGCGCCTCAGGCTGAAACGGGACCAGCTGCTTCCGCTGTCGGTCGAGAATTTCCGGCGCCTGTACCCGGGGATGAAGATCGAGTACCCGGTGCCCCAGATCGCGCTTGTCACCGAGGCGGGCAACCTGGAGCCCTGCCTGATGCTCGATGCCGCGTTCTGGGAGAAGGAGAGCAAGCGCAGGGGCAGCGGCGTCTTCGCCGCCGCTCCCGCCCGCGACGTCCTCATGTTCGCGGACCGTTCCGTGCGTGGAAACGTCGACATGTTGAAGAAGCTTGCCGTCGACGTTCACGCGGCGGCGGAGAAGGAAGCCCTGTCGAAGACGGTATTCCTCTGGAACTACGGGCGCTGGGAAGCGTTCGCCTAGGGGCTCTTATGCCCTTCGTCCAGCCGCCGCCCGAGCTCGGCAATCAATATGTCGCCGACCGGGTGCTGCGCTCCTATCTCGCGCGCGTGCTTCCCGCCGACGTGCGCGCCGGAATCGAGCCGGAGCTTACGGCGATGGGCGAGCTCGCGGGCGGCGAGCTGTATCGTTTCCAGCTTGCCGACCGCCGGAACGAGCCTGTCCTCACCCAGTGGGACGCGTGGGGCAATCGCGTGGACCGCATCGAGGTGTCGCCGGTGTGGCGCGAGGCGGAGCGCATCGCGGCCGGGCACGGGATCATCGCCATCGCGTACGAGCGGCGGCACGGCCAGTACTCGCGCGTGCATCAGTTTGCTCTCGCCTATCTGTTCACCCCGTCAACCGACCTTTACAGCTGCCCGCTTGCCATGACGGACGGGGCGGCGCGCGCGCTCATCGAGGCGGGCAACCGGACGCTGATCGAGCGTGCGGTGCCCCATCTCACGAGCCGCGATCCGCGCGAGTTCTGGACGAGCGGCCAGTGGATGACGGAGGCGAGCGGGGGCTCCGACGTCGGGCTCACCGAAACCGTGGCGCGGCGGGAAAACGGCGGCTGGCGGCTCCATGGCCGCAAGTGGTTCACCTCCGCCAGCACCTCGCAAATTGCGCTGACGCTGGCCCGGCCCGAGGCCAATCCGCCGGGCGGCAAAGGACTCGCCCTCTTCTATGTCGAGACGCGCGACGCGCAGGGGCGGCCGAATCGCATCCTGGTCAATCGCCTGAAGGACAAGCTCGGCACGCGCAAGGTGCCGACGGCAGAGCTGACGCTTGACGGCACGCCGGCGGAGCTCGTGGCGGGAACCGGGGACGGTGTCAAGAACATTGCGCCCATGTTGAACGTCACTCGCACCTGGAACGCGGTCGCGGCGTGTGCGCTCGCGCGGCGCGGGCTCGCGCTCGCGCGCGATTACGCCGGGAAGCGCGTGGCCTTCGGCGCGCCTATCGCGGAGAAGCCCTTGCATGCCGACACGCTGGCGGGACTCGAGGCTGAATACCAGGGCGCGCTGCATTTCGCGTTTTTCGTCGTCGAGCTGATGGGGCGCGAGGAAGCGGGCAAGGCAGGCGCGGAGCAGAAGAGCCTGCTGCGGTTACTGACGCCGATCGCGAAGCTCCTGACCGGCCGCCAGGTCGTGCACATCGTGTCGGAGGTCATCGAATCCTTCGGCGGCGCGGGTTACGTCGAGGACACCGGCCTGCCGCTGCTCCTGCGCGACGCGCAGGTGCTGCCGATTTGGGAAGGAACGACCAACGTGCTGTCGCTCGAAACACTGCGGGCGCTGGAGGGGGTCGGGGGACTCGCGGTTCTCAAGCGTGAAATCGGAATTCTGCTGCGCGGCGTGCGGGAGCCGGGTCTGGTGAGGATCTCGGCGCAGGTCGAGCGCGCTGTGGAGCAGGCGGAGGGCTGGCTCGCAGGTGCGAAAGGCGACGCGCTCGAGGCCGGAGCTCGGCGCTTTGCCATGACGCTGGGGCGCGCCGTGGAGCTGGCGCTGCTCGCGCACCACGCGCAGTGGTCGCTCGAGGAGGAGAAGGAGCGGCACACTCTGGCGGCGGCGCGGCGCTTTGCGGCGCACGGAGTGAGCCTGCTTGCGGATATGGACGCCGCCGACTCGCGGCGGCTTGCCGAATGAGGGGTACGTCCTCCTAGAACAGCGAACGGATGATACCGCCGTCGACGCGCTGCGCTGCGCCGTTGATCGCGCTAGCGCGCTCCGAGCACAGGAAGGCGATCTGGGCGGCGATCTCCTCCGGCTCAGCCCAGCGCTGGAGCAGTGAGGAGGCACCCGTCGTTTCGAAGTAGGCGGTTCGCATCTCGTCCACCGTTTTACCGAGCCCGGGCGCGATCTTCTCCAGGAACGCTTCCACACCTTCCGACCAGGTGGGCGCAACGAGCGCGCTGTTGACGGTGACGCGCGTGCCCCGGGTGAGCTCGGCGAGGCTGCGCGCGATCGAGACCTGCGCCGCCTTCGACATCGCGTAGTGCGCCATGCCGGGATTGGGTTTGGCGCTCTGGTCGCTGGCGATGAACACGATCCGGCCCCAGTTCCGCTCGAGCATTCCCGGAAGGAGGGCGCGCGACAGCCGTACCCCGCTCATCACGTTCAGCTCGAACATGTCGAGCCAGTCCCGGTCGGAGATCGCGGTGAAGTCCTTGACCTCGAAAAATCCGACGTTGTTGACGAGGATGTCGACTGGCCCGATCCTCGCCGCCGCATCCAGCACCTTGCGTGCGCCGGCAGCAGTTGCGAGGTCCGCGGCGATGCCGTGTGTCGCGCCATGCCGCGACAACGCAGACACGGCGTCTTTCACCGTGGCTTCGTTGCGGCCATTGACGATCACCCGTGCACCCTCGGCCGCCAGAGCCTCCGCGACGGCACGCCCGATCCCCATCGTCGAACCCGTCACGAGTGCGAGCCTGCCCTTGATCTCCAGATCCATTGGCGTTTCCCCTGTTCCTTGGCGCATGTTAGATACAATCGGCGCGCCCAACAAACCGCAACTTGGTTTAAGATTCGGGTGGGCGCAACCGGAGAAGGAAATGAGCGAAAAGCGGCTCAGCATAGACATCGTGTCCGACGTGGTTTGACCCTGGTGCTTCATCGGTAAGCGCAAGCTGGAGAAGGCATTGAGCCTTTACCATCAGCGCCATCCCGACGGGCCCGAGCCGGCCGTGCGCTGGCTGCCGTTTCAGCTCAATCCGGACCTCCCCGAGGCCGGCATCCCGCGCGAAGAGTACGTTGCGCGGAAGTTCGGCGCGCGCGGCAAGAGCGTCAGTGACCGGGTGACCATGGCCGGCCGCCAGGTCGGCATCCCGTTCGCGTATGAAAAGATGAAAGTCCAGCCCAACACGCTCAACGCGCACCGCCTGATGTTCCATGCCGAGCGCGCCGGCAGGCAGGACGAGCTGGCCGAGGAACTGTTCCGCGCCCACTTCACCGAGGGCGCCGATCTTACCGACCGCGAAACGCTTGCCGGCATCGCCGAGCGCGCCGGGCTCGACCGCAAGGAGGCGGCGAACTATCTCGCCGGCGACGCTGACCGCGAGAGCATCGCCCGCGCGGAGGTCGAAGCGCGCAATGCCGGCATCGGCGGCGTTCCCTTCTTCATTTTCAACCGCAGGGTCGGCGTCTCCGGTGCGCAGGATCCGGAAACGCTGCTCGGCGCGATGGAGCAGGCACTATCCGAAGAATGATGGATGAAGTATGAGGGCCGAAGGATGACCTGAACGCCTACGCCTCCCTCCTCCCCCGTCATGCCCGACACGACCTACCGCAATGCGCTCCCGCTCCAGAGCATGTTGCTGGAGTACCGCCTGATGGCGGTGCTCGGGGCCGGAGGCTTCGGCTTGACCTACCTCGGGCGGGACACCCACCTCGAAAAAGACGTCGCGATCAAGGAGTACCTGCCCAACGATCTCGTGGTGCGCGCGCTCGACGGCAGCATCGTGCCGATCACGGGCGAACTGAAGAGCGAATTCGAATGGGGTCTCGAGCGTTTCATCCTGGAGGCGCGCACGCTGGCGAAATTCAGCCACCCGCACATCGTGCGCGTGAACCGCTTTTTCCAGGCGAACGGCACCTGCTACATGGTGATGGACTACGAGAAGGGCGAGTCGCTCTACCAGATGTTGAAGCGCGGCGAGCGGCCGGACGAGGCGCGGCTGAAGGGCATAGTGATGCCGCTGCTCGACGGTCTGCAGGCGGTCCACGCGACGGGCTTTCTCCACCGCGACATCAAGCCGAGCAATATCTTCGTCCGCGAATCCGGCAGCCCGGTGCTGATCGATTTCGGCGCGGCGCGCCATGCCATCGGCGGGACCCGGAGCCTCACCTCGGTGCTGACGCCGGGCTATGCGCCGCTCGAGCAGTATTCGAGCGACGGGCACCAGGGGCCGTGGTCGGACATCTACGCGATGGCCGGCGTGCTGTTCCGGGCCCTGGTGAACGAGAATCCGCCGGACGCGGTGAGCCGGATGAAGGGTGACACGCTTCCCGCGAAGCTCGCGGCTGCGCGCGGCCGGGTGAGCGAGCCGTTCCTGCGGGCAGTGGAATGGGCGCTTGCGCTCGATGAGAAGCAGCGGCCGCAAAGCGTCCAGGAGTGGCAGCGCGCGCTGGAAGGCCAGACGGGAGCGCGCGATGCTGCGCGGGCGGCCTGGCAGTCGGCTCCCACGGAGATTTCCGCCCCGCCGTCCCCGAAGACGCCGCCGATGCCCGCCGCGAGGACGCCCACGCGGCCCGCTTCCGGGAAATCAGGCTCCGGCTGGCGCTGGGTCGGAGGCGCCGCCGCCGTTCTGGTCCTCGTTCTTGGATTCAGCGCGTGGAACAAGCAGCGCCCTGCGCGAACCGCCCTTCCCGATGCGACGCGGCCCGCGCCCGAGCCGAAGCCCGCCTTCAGGCAACCTTCTCCTGATCCGCGCGAGGCGGCTCGCGACCGGCCGGAACGCGAGCGTGTCAACCGGCCCGGCGACAAACAGATGCCCGGTCTGGAGGAATTCCGGCGGAAAGTGTTCCAGGAATTCCGCTCGGCCGACCGCAATGACGACGGCTATCTGTCGCGCGAGGAGTTCCGGAGCCAGTTTCCCGGCATGGAACGCGAGTACGTGCGCGTGGATGCCGACGGCGACGGCCGCATCTCACCGGAGGAATTCCTGCGGATGCGGCGGTTCCAGGCTCAGCAACGACTCAAAAAGCAGTGACGAAGTGACGCGGTGACGGTCATCGCGCGAGCATGAACTCGCGTACCACCCGGATCTGATCGTCCGCCATCAGCATTGGCGCGTGGCCGACGCCCGCGAATTCCACGAGCTGCGGCCGCGGACCGCGCCCGGTCATGGCGGCCGCGGTTTCCTTCAGCAGGAGGTCCGATTGTGCGCCCCGCAGGATCAGGGTGGGGCAGGTGATAGCGTCCCAGTACTGCCACAGATCCACGTCGGCGAGCGGCTGCTTCCGGAACGGAATGGCGATCCCCGGGTCGTAGCGGAAGCCCCAGGTGCCGTCCTCGTGCTGCGTTGCGCCGTGCACGGTGAGGTGCCGCCACTGTGCATCGGTGAGCGGACCGAACGACGCCGACACCATGCGTACCAGGGCTTCCAGTTCGTCGAGGGACCTGAACCGCGGGTCCCTGCCGAGATAGGTTCCGATGCGTTCCTGCGCGGCCTTGGGGATGACGGCGCCGACATCGTTCAGCACCAGCCGTTCGATCGGCGAGTTGGGGCGCGAGGCGAGCAGCATGCCGAGGATACCGCCCATTGAAGTGCCGAACCAATGGATCTTTCGCTGCCTCGCTCCGGCCGTGATGCGGGCAATGAGTGCCGTGATGTCCGCACAGTACTGGGGGTAGCCATAGTCCTCCTTCGCGGGCAGCCAGTCGCTGCGGCCGCGACCGGCGACATCGGGGCAGATCACCCGGAATTCCGGCAGCAGTGCCTGGGCGAGGAAGTCGAAGTCGCGGCAATTGCGGGTGAGGCCGTGCACGCAGATCGCCAGACGCTCCGCATCGGGCTCGCCCCACTCCACGTAGTGCATGCGGTGAAACCCCTTGCTGGAAAGGCACAGTACGTGATCGCTCTTCATGCCCGGTCCGGAGAAGTCCTGTCGTGCAAGAGTTTACCGCCTCTGAAAAACAGCACCATGCCCGCAAGCTGGATCAGGTGATAGAGGTCGTTGTGGTTCAGGTGCTCGTGCAGAGAGACGCCGTAAAACTGCACCGCGGCGGCCACGGCCGAAGCCCCGATCCCGGCGAGCACCCAGTACGAGGCCTTGTCCCGACGGGTGATGGCGGACCAGCCATGCAGGAGAAGCAGCGCCGCCATTGCCAATGCGGTATCAAGCACGACGTAGCGGAATTCGTCGTGGACGAGCATCCACGCCGAGTAAACCACGAGTTGAACGGCGGCGATGGCGAGTAACGCGGCGCGCGCCGTGCCGCGCGTCGCGGCGAAGAAGCTTCCCGCCATCAAGCCGAAGCTGAACACCCCGATGGCGAGCACCGTGACCTTCCAGCTGAGCGCGTAGGTGGCCGCGCTCATGATTGAGGCGAACCCATGATGCGTGCCGCCGATCAGCGCAGAGACCGCCACCGCGCCGAATGCGAGCGCCCACCATCTTCGGGAGCGCTCCCCGGACGCGTGCCGGTACAGGCGCCAGCCGAGCACCGCGCTGACCGCGCCGAGCGCGTAGTCGGTGATCATCGTCACCGGCTCGCTGATCATGTGCCGCCAGGACGCCCGCTCACCGTTTGTCGGCGATGCATATGAGTTCGCCGTGTGCCGTAACCGGGGGGCTTCCCGCAAAGCCCGCGAAATAGCGGGCGCGCAAATTGCCCGCGTTGGTCACGCCGTTCAGCACGAATCCGGACTTGTGCAGGAACGCCGGCAGCTCGGCGACGGCGAAGCCGGTCATGAACGGCTCGCGCCAAAGGTTGAGCAACCGCCTCACCAGCGGCGTGGCGTTGTGGAAGTCGATGCGGCCGCCGGCCGTCGGTTCCATCACGGTGAACACGACCCGGCTGCCGCTGCCGCCGTGCGCGCTGAATACCCGGAACAGCGCGGCGACCTCCGCGTACGTGAGGTACATCAGGACACCCTCGACCACGAATACGCTGCTGGCATCGCGGCGCCAGACGGGAATGCTCGCGAGCGTCTCCTCTAGCGATTCCCGCGTAACATCGGCTGGCTGAAAGACCAGATTTCCTGCGACCCCCTGATTGGATTCGACAACCTGGCGCTTGTAGCGCTGGGTTGCCGGATGGTCGATCTCGACGAAGTTGACAGCCGGGTGGGCGCGATGCAGCCGAAGCGCAAGGGTATCGAAACCGGCGCCGATTACCACGACCTGGGAGGCGCCCCGGGAGATCGCTTCCGTTACGGCCGATTCGATCAGCCGTTTGCGAAGCATGAAGTGCAGCATCAGGCCGGGAACCGTCAAGCGCTCGGCCAGCCGCGCCAGCCAGCGCAGAGCGGGATGGCACAGCGCGTTGACTACCGTGCGCGTGGATGCAGGGGCCGCAGCGATGAACCGGCGGCAATAAGCGGCGGCTCCGGGGGGTACCAGTCCGCCCACGCGGGAGTCGCCGTCGAGGAACACGGTAGCCGCCGCGATCAGCGTGGCGGTCGAGCTCGGCCGGTCCTCACGCATGGTTCAGGCGAACATCTTCCGGTAGTGGCGGTACCAGTCGCTCTGGAACACCTCGGCGGGGTCGTGCTTGCGCTTGAGCCTGAGGAAATCCGGGAACTGCGGATAGCAGGTCTCGACTTGCTTGCGGGTCGCGTACTTGTGGTAGGTCGGGAAGTAGCTGCCGCCGTGCCGGATGCCGATGTCGATCAGGCGCCGGAACGCGTCCGCGGAATGGCGGATTCCCTCCGGCGTGTGCACGACGTGCAGGTTGAAGATGACGCAGGCGTAGGACTTCTTCGCCCACGCGAGGAAGCTCTCGCGGTCCTGTTCGATGAGGCGGATCGTGCCATAAATAATATTAACCTGGTTGCGGCGCGCATCCTCGCGCACCTCCGACATGAAACCCTCGAGCGCTTCGCGCTCGCAGTAGATCTCGGTGATGGCCTCGGTCGCCGGGTGCCTCTCCCCGAGCCTGCGGTCGAGCGCGCGATGGTAGTGGTCGGGATAAACGCTCATCTGGTGCTCGTCCGACCAGTACACCTGCCCCTGCGTCGAGAGGTAGTAGCCGGCGTAACGCTTGAACGCCTGCGCCTTGTCGGCATGGGCGAGGTAAAGGAGCTCGGTCCAGTCGGCATCCGCCAGCTCCTTCTGGGCCGGCGGAATCGGCGTCGCGTCGGCCACTGGCTTGTAGCAGGAGAACACGCCGCGGCGCAGGAAGGCGTCGGACCGGTCGTCGATCGAGTACTGGAAATCACCGTAGAGGAAGCCGTCGCGGATGCGCTCGGAGAACGCCCGGGGCAGTCCCTCGATGTCGCGCACTTCGACTACGCGTTGCACCTTGCGCCGCGGGACGAGCCGCAGCGTGACCGAGTAGATGAAGCCGAAGAGCCCGTAGCCGCCGATCACGAGACGGAACAGCTCCGGGTTCTCGCTCCGGCTGCAGTTGACGAGCTCGCCGCGGGCGTCGAGCAGCTTGAAGGACTCGACATCGCCCACGAACGGGGGCAGGGTGAGGCCGCGCCCGTGCACGTTGGCCGCGAGGCAGCCGCCCATGGTGAGCCGGTCGGCGCCGGTCTGCTTCTGCGAGAAGCCCCACTGGCGCGCGCGCCCGCGCTGGGTGGAGACGAGGTGCTCGAGGAACTGCGGCCACTGGAGCCCCGATTCGACTTCGATCAGGCCGCGGTCGGCATCGAACGCGAGCACGCGGTTGAGCTTGCGGATGTCGATGAGCACTCCGTCCGTGGCGAAAGCCTGCGAGC
This sequence comes from Burkholderiales bacterium, assembly GCA_035456985.1. Taxonomy (GTDB): domain Bacteria; phylum Pseudomonadota; class Gammaproteobacteria; order Burkholderiales; family SG8-41; genus SG8-41. The sequence goes on from DATICE010000260.1 coordinate 21,717, forward strand.
CCATGGCATGGCGCCCGCCGGCAATGCATACTGCGCGCCGCTCGCGCCGCGCTGCGTTGATCGCGCGTCGCACCGAGTCCAGCGTCTGCGGCACCACGATGCTGTGGACGCGGGTCGCATTCAGCTGGGAATGGATGTCGTTCACGACGACGCCGGCGGCGCGCGCCGGCGCGTACGGCCACGCCGCCGCCAGGCCCGCTATCCGGAGGAACTCCCTGCGCGTGATCATGGCCGATACCTCCGTGCGCTCACAGCATGAAAAGCCCGGCGCTCCCCGCGCCCAGGAAGATGAGGAAGTGCGCCACGCTCCAGTTGCGGTAGCGCGCGCCGATCTTTTCGGGCAGTTCGTTCGCCAGCAGAAACAGCCGCCCGTCTGCGGGCTTGCGCAGGATGTGGACGCCTTCTGTCGAGCGCGACCGCACCTGGGCGTGGAGCGCGCGCACCTCGCGCCGCGCCTGCAGCCGGGCGAGCTCCCATTCCTTCATGCTGATCTTGCCGTCGCGATCGAGGTCGAAGCGTTCGTTCAGCTGCCGCTGATCCGCTTTCCATTGCGCGAGCAGCGCGCCCACATCGGCGTGCTCGTCGCCGGGTGCAACTGCCGCGGCGGTAGTGGTACTGAACTCGCCGATGGCGTAGATGACGGACTTGGCGCGCAACAGCCACTCGGTGTGGCGGCGGTCGAATTCGTCCCAGTGCTTGCGGTCGTGGGTCAGCACTTCCGCGCCCTCCGGGGAAATCACGCACTGGCCGGTATCGTCCACCAGCAGGAACTGCTCCACGCTCGCGCCGCTGTCCACCGTCTGCCACTTGTTGTTCGAGCCCTTCTCCTCGATCTGGTACGAATACCAGCAGCACGGTGTCCGGCTCAGCTTGCTCAGAACGGGGTCGCCGGGAAGAAGCTCGGTGCGCCCGAAGAGCTCGACGTAGCCCTGTGCGGCGGAGGCCACCCGGGAGGTGGGGAGATCGTGTATGTGGCGGTAGCGCCGGTAGTTCGCGATCCAGGCGAAGAAACTCACCCCCGACATGGCGAGCAGGGCAAACGGCCAGACCTCCGCGCTTTCGGCCTGGATCGCGACTCCAAGGATGACAACGTGAATGATGCCCGACAGCCATCCCGGCTGGTGCATCCGCGATGACGGGCTGATCGTTATCGCCACCTACCGCCTGCGCGGCAATGACAAAAGAGTCTCTCAGGACCCGAACAGCTTCTTGACGTCGACGTCGGCCTTCTCCTCACCCTGGAACTCGAGCAGCTGAGCCGGCCTGAAGTTGAACATGCCGGCGATGATGGAGTCCGGGAACTGCTCGATGCGCACATTGTTGACGTTCACCGATTCGTTGTAGAACTCGCGCCGGTCGGCGATGCCGTTCTCGAGGCTCGAGATACGCGCCTGCAGCTGCTGGAAGGTCTGGTTGGTCTTGAGGTCGGGGTAGGCTTCCGCAAGCGCGAAGAGGCTCCCCAGCGTCGCGCGCAGAGCGCCTTCCGCCTGCCCGAGCTGCGGAATGTTCTGCGCTTCCCGCGCCGTGAACACCTTGGAGCGCGCCTCCATCACCTTGGTGAGCGTCTCCTGCTCGAACTTCATGTACTGCTTGCAGGTCTCGACGAGCTTCGGCAGCTCGTCGTGGCGCTGCTTCAGCAGCACGTCGATGTTGGCCCAGGCCTTGGACACGTTGTGCTTCACCTGGACCAGGTTGTTGTAGAGCATGATCGCGTACGCCGCGATCGCCGCCAGCAGCCCCAGCACGATGACGGTTCCGATGCCCAT
>DATICE010000261.1:0-38542 GCA_035456985.1 Burkholderiales bacterium
GCGTTGGCCGACTTGCCCATTACGACCACTTTCTTGCCGTTCTCGTTGACCAGCGCGTCACCGGCGGTGGACCACTTGATGCAAGTGGCATCGAGCTTGCCGAACCACTCCAGGCACTTGAGCTTGGTGTCGTGCCGGTACTGCGCCATCATCGGCACGCCGAGGAACGGCAGCCCCAGCACGTCGAGCGCCATCAGCGTACCGTTGAGTGCGAACATGTCCGTCAGCGCGTGCGCGACCGGCTTCACGTTGCCGTGCGTGCTTCCGCCTTCCCAGATGACCGCGTCGGGAATGCCCCGCGGCTGGATTTTGGATCGCTTGTAGAGGCTGTCGAGGAGTTTGAACAGGTCGCCGCTCTGCTCTTCGCGGGCGATCTTCAGTAGGTCGAGTCGTTCACTCATGCTGCGGTATCTCCGTTCGTATGCGGGGAATAGGTTGCGAGGGGATCTGCTGCGCCGCAGCGCTGCGCGCCGACCGGCGGAAAAGCGCGAATTATAGCAAAACCTCTCGCGCGCTCCGCTGCGCCCGGCGCCTCTCGCTCGCCCGCGCCGATCGGCCCCGCTGTTCCGCAACTCACACTTACCCAGGCGAATAAGGCCTCTGCCAGGGCCAGGATTTGTGCTTATGCATCCATTAGAAAGTTCATTTGTAACCGATAGTTCGCACGCGGCCTCAAACCGGTATAATGCACTGCAGCACGGGCTTCGAAACGCACTCTTGCATCGTGGAAAAGGCGATTCATGCCCGCTCAGCGCGATAACAAAATCGAGGACGAGCCATGACGAACCCATACACCCGCGTGCCCGAAGATATCGTGATCCGCGGCCGTTTGACGCCGGCCTACGCGGATATCCTTAGCGCGCAAGCGCTCGCTTTTGTCGCCAAGCTCGCTCGCAAGTTCGAAGGGCGCCGCCGCGAGCTGATGGCGGCTCGCACGCGCCGCCAGGCCGAGTTCGATGCCGGCAGGATGCCGGATTTCCTGCCGCACACGAAGCCCATCCGGGACGCGGCATGGACGGTCGCTCCGGTAGCGCGCAATCTGCAGGACCGCCGCGTCGAAATCACCGGGCCCACCGATCGCAAGATGGTGATTAACGCGCTCAACTGCGGGGCGAACGTGTTCATGGCCGACTTCGAGGACTCCAACACGCCGACGTGGGAGAACATGATCGAGGGCCAGATCAATTTGCGTGACGCGGTCCGCCGTGCCATCGATTTCTTGAGCCCTGAAGGCAAGCGTTATGAGCTGAACGAAACCACCGCGACCCTCATGGTGCGTCCGCGCGGCTGGCACCTCGTGGAGAATCACGTGCTGGTCGACGGCGAGCCGGTGTCAGGCGCAATCTTCGACTTCGCGCTCTATTTCTTCCACAACGCGAAGGCGCTGCTCGCGAGCGACACCGGCCCCTATTTCTACCTGCCCAAGATAGAGAGCCACCTCGAAGCGCGGCTGTGGAATGACATCTTCGTCATGGCGCAGCGCGAGCTCGGGGTGCCGCAGGGCACGATCAAGGCAACCGCGCTGATCGAGACCATCCTCGCGGCATTCGAGATGGACGAGATCCTCTACGAGCTGCGCGAGCATAGCGCGGGGCTCAACATCGGGCGCTGGGACTACATCTTCAGCTGCATCAAGAAGTTCCGCTCGCACCGGGAATTCTGCCTCGCCGATCGCGCGCAGGTGACCATGACCGCGCCCTTCATGCGCGCCTATGCCCTGCTGCTCGTCAAGACCTGCCACCGCCGCAATGCGTATGCGATGGGAGGCATGGCGGCGCAAATTCCGATCAAGAACGATCCGGCAGCCAATGCGGCCGCGATCGAGAAGGTGCGCGCCGACAAGTTGCGCGAAGCAACCGACGGCTGCGACGGCACCTGGGTCGCGCATCCGGGCCTGGTCGCGATCGCAAGAGCGGTGTTCGACCAGCACATGCCGGGCCTGAACCAAGTCCACAGGAAGCGCGATGACGTGACGATCACGGCCAACGCCCTGCTCGACTTCCAGCCCGAGAAGCCGATCACCGAGGCGGGGCTGCGCAACAACATCAGCGTTGGCATCCAGTACATCGGCGCCTGGCTCGCCGGCAACGGCTGCGTGCCGGTCTTCAACCTGATGGAGGACGCGGCGACCGCCGAAATTTCGCGATCCCAGATCTGGCAATGGATCCGCAGCCCGAAAGGCGTCCTCGAGGACGGCCGCAAGGTGACCAAGGAACTCGTCCGCAAGCTGCTGCCGGAGGAGCTTGCCCGGGTCAGGGCACTGCTTGGCGCGGACGGGTGGGCAGCGGGCCGCTATGACGACGCCGCGAAACTCTTCGACCGGCTCACTACCAGCGACGACTACGTCGAGTTCCTGACCCTTCCCGCCTACGAGCTCCTGACCCAGGCGCTGCCCGAGGTGGTAGCGGCGTAGCCCGGCGCATCGGCCCATTAACCGTTTCAGTCAGGAAATAGGGCGCTGCAGGGCGCGACGGGCGGCTGCAGGTCATTGATTTGTTTAGTGGCTTTCTTGGAGGCGAACCAAGGCTTGTAGGCGCGCGCTGCCTGTCAACCGACAGCCTGACTGGGCCGTTATAGGCGTTGACCGGAATTTCGGTCGTTTGCTGCAGACAATCAACATTCAATTACCTAGAGGACTCCTCATGAGCAAGCTTTTGACTGCTGTGCTGGCCGCCGTCTTCGCGTTGGTGACCGTCTCCCCGGTCGCTTTCGCGCAGGAAATGAAGAAGGAACAGACGAAGGCCAAGAGCGAAACCAAGAAGAAGGCCGAACCCAAGAAGAAGGCCGCTCCGAAGAAGGCCGAAACCAAGAAGAAGGCCGCTCCGAAGAAGGAAGAAATGAAGAAGGAAGAGATGAAGAAGTAAATTCGCTTTTCTCTCCAAAAGGCAGGGTGCGAGCCCTGCCTTTTTTGTTTGTGCCGGCGCAGGGCGTTGCCGGCGCGACGCGGAGGTAGAATCCAAGCTTCATGATCTGGAAACCGAGCGTCACCGTGGCGGCAATCGTCGAGCGCGACGGCCGTTTCCTGCTGGTCGAGGAGAACACGGACCACGGGCGGCGCTTCAACCAGCCCGCAGGCCACCTCGATCCGGGTGAATCCCTGATCGACGCCGTCACGCGCGAGACGCTGGAAGAAACCGCCTGCTCCTTTGAACCGGCCGGCTTGCTGGGGGTCTACCAGTATCATTCCAGCGCCGACGATGTGACCTACATCCGCTTCGCATTCACCGGCACGATCACCGGGCCCGAGCCCGGCCGTCCGCTCGATGCCGGCATCATCCGTGCGGTCTGGCTCACCCCCGAGGAGATCCGGCGCGAGACGGCCCGCCACCGCTCGCCGCTCGTGATGCGTTGTATCGAAGATCACCTCGCCGGGCGCGGCTTCCCGCTCGACATCCTCTATCACCATCCGTCCTAGGCCTATGCCCGGAAAGCGCGTCATCGTCGGGATGTCGGGCGGAGTGGACTCCTCCGTCGCCGCGCTGTTGCTCAAGGAGCAGGGGTACGAAGTGTCGGGGCTGTTCATGAAGAACTGGGAGGACGACGACACCAGTGAATATTGCTCATCCCGTGAGGACCTGGTGGACGCGGTGGCGGTGGCCGAGACGCTCGGCATCGAAATCGACGTCGTCAATTTCTCGGCCGAGTACAAGGAACGCGTGTTCGGCAATTTCCTGCGCGAATACCAGGCCGGCCGCACCCCCAATCCGGACGTACTGTGTAACGCCGAGATCAAGTTCCGGGCGTTTCTCGATCACGCCCTCGGCCTCGGCGCCGACTGGATCGCCACCGGCCACTACGCGCAGGTGCGCGAAGCGGACGGGTTCCGCCAGCTGCTCAAGGCGGAGGACGGCACCAAGGACCAGAGCTACTTCCTCTACCGCCTCGACCAGGCGCAGCTCGCGCGAACGCTGTTCCCGCTCGGCAGGCTCTACAAGCGCGACGTGCGCGAGATCGCCCGCCGCGCGGGGCTCGCCGTCCACGACAAGAAGGATTCGACCGGGATCTGCTTCATCGGCGAGCGACCGTTCCGCGAGTTCCTCAATCGTTACCTGCCGGACAACCCGGGCGAAATCCGCACGCCGGAAGGCCGGGTCGTCGGCCGCCACCACGGGTTGATGTTCTACACCATCGGCCAGCGCCAGGGCCTCGGCATCGGCGGCCATCGCGAAGGCGCGGGCGACCCGTGGTACGTCGCCGCAAAGGACATGCGCAACAACCGGCTGATCGCGGTGCAGGGCCACGACCACCCGGCTTTGCTCGCCGACCGGCTGACGGCGCTGGACCTCAACTGGATCAGCGGCTCGCCCCCTCACTGCAACTGGGTGTACAGCGCCAAGACCCGCTACCGGCAGAAGGACGCGGCGTGCACGCTCGTCGCCAGCGGAGCCGAGCGCTGCGTGATCGAGTTCGGCGAGCTGCAATGGGCGGTCACCCCCGGCCAGTCGGTCGTGCTCTACGAGAGCCAGGTGTGCCTGGGCGGCGGCATCATCGAGTCCGCGGAGCGCGTGCGCGACCACGCGGAGGCAGTCGAGGGATGTCCGCCGGGAGCGGTTGACATGAAGGGCGAAGCATGAAGGCGGAACGATCCTTGACGCCGGCGAATCGCAGGGATTAGTCTCCGGGCGTTGATCCTGTTAGGAGCCTCCATGGGCGCCGTCGAGAAAATCACTTTATTCCTCCAGCCCGGGTGAAGCAGCTGTCTCAGGGCGAAAGAGTTTCTTTCGCGGAGGAAGATCGACCACATCGTCATCGACGTGGCGAACGATCCGGGCGGGCGCGAGAAGCTGCTCGCGCTGGGCGTGCGCAATGTGCCGGTGGTCGCGAAGGGCCAGAACTACGTCTTCGGCCAGAACCTGGAGGACGTCGCCGAGTTCGTCGGGCTGCAGGGCACCGGGCATACGCCTCTGCCGCCCGATCAGCTCATCAAGAAGTGGATCATGGTGCTGCGCGCGGTGCAGCGCTACCTGCGGCAGATGCCGACCGGGCGCATCAACGAGAACGTCATCGACAACCGCCAGCGCTCGATCCGGCTGCTGGGCCACCACGTCTTCCGCATCGGCGAGGCTTATCTCGAATCCGTCATCGGCGGCGTGGAGTACGCGGTCCAGCATGCCAACGTGCCTCCCAAGGACGGCACCTACCTGACTGGGGCCGAAATCGCGGGTTACGGCGAGCAAGTGATTTCGCGACTCCAGAAGTGGTGGGACGGGCTCGAAGACAAATCGCTCTCGCGGAAAATCAAGACCTACTATGGCATGCAGCCGATCGCCATGGTCTTCGAGCGCTCGACCTGGCACTCCGCGCAGCATGCGCGGCAGTTGATCCACGTGCTCGAGCGCTTCGGCATCGAGCCCGACGGCCGGCTTACGACCGAGGATCTGGCGGGCCTGCCGTTGCCGGAACGGCTATTTGAGTGAACGATAGGAAAATCAATCCGGCCACGATCCCGCCGCGCCAATCCGAAGCGCCTGGAGCAGCGGCGGAGAAGCTGCTGCCATTACGGATCTTACGTTCACGCTGGCTTCTTACGGGCAGACTATCGTACGGACCTGCGCATTGACGCTTCCCCAGTCGGCGTAAAAGACGAGGAGGGCGCTGACATGCTCATACTTCCCTTTTCGGTTGTCGCCCCAACCGAACGACACGAAATCAGTATTGGTGACGGTCTTGTAGTTCGCGCGGTCGTCGAGGGTGGCGTTGCAGCCGTCCTCCTTAAAGAATACCTCGACGCGGTTCCACTTTATTTGTTTTCCGGTTCGCTTGTCGAAGACATACACGGTGGTGAGGAAGTCGGTGTCACACGTGTCGAAGGCGTCGCATCGCCACTCGTGCTTCCACGATTTTGCGCGGAGCTGGAAATCGGCCGGAGCCGGGCGCCCTCCGGCAGACGGACTGTTGGTTCGGACGTCGGAGAATCCGTACCTCAAGGTGTCGCCGGTCGAGGTGGTCTTGCAACCGGACAGGAAGACGGCGAGCCCGAGCAGATACGCAATCAAGGAAACGGCGCGGAAGGGGGTCATGGGGTTTCCTTTCTGTTTCGCTGAAAGTGAACGATGGGAACGATAGGAAAATCAATCCGGCCACGATTCCGGTCGGTCTTTCGTCCCCGCGTGAACATGTAGCCCACCCCCGTTGCAACGACATTCATCTCGGGTAGAAGCCTGCTTCGACTAATAACGAGCGCCGCTCTTACCGAGTCGAGATCATGTGCCATGCAATCCTCCGTATTCAGGATTTCACAGTTCTGATCCACGCTGATTGGTCACAATTAGACAATCAATTGTCATGTGAAATGCAGGCTGCAGTAAATATCGCATTGATGGAATCAATGTCGCCTAACGACGACAGTGAATCAAAGAAGTCGGATTGGAACTACGCGAAACGATAAACGACAGGAAAATCATTTCGCCGGTGATCCCGCCGCGCCAAGCTGGCGAGCGGTGCCCATAGATTCACGTGCTCGAGCGCTTCGGCATCGAGCCCGACGGCTGGCTTACGGCCGAGGATCTGGCGGGCCTGCCATTGCCCGAGCGCCTGTTCGAATAGCTACTGCACCTGGATCTTCGCGGACTTGACGAGCTTCGCGTATTTCGCGAGATCGTTCTTGATGACCTGCGCAAATTCCTCCGGCGTGTTGCCGACCAGCTGGTTGCCGCCCTGCGTCGCCAGCCGCTCGACTACGTCCGGCAGCTTGAGCGCCCTCGCCACCTCGCGATAGAGCAGGTTCACCACCGGCTTCGGCGTGCCGGCCGGGGCGACCACCGCCTGCCACTGGGTGAGCTCGAACCCCTTCAGTCCCAGCTCGTCGAGTGTCGGCACCTCGGGCAGGGCGGAAGCGCGCCTCAACGCGGTCACTCCGATGCCGCGCAGCCGTCCGGCGCGCAGGTGCGGCACTGCCGTGATCACGGTGTCGAACATGTAGTTCAGTTGCCCGCCCAGCAGCGCCGCGAGCGCGGCGGCGCTGCCCGTGTAGGGCACGTGGACGGACTGCGTGCCCGTCATGAGGTTGAACAGTTCGCCCGCCAGGTGATTGCCGCCTCCGATGCCGGTCGAGCCGTAGGTCATCTGGCCCGGCTTCGCCTTCAGCAGCGCGGTGAAATCGTCGAGGCTCGCGACCGGCAGCGCTGCGGGCACCACCAGCACGTACATGTAGGAAGTGCCCTGCGTAATCGGCGCGAAATCCTTGACCGGGTCGTACGGCACCTTCTTGTAGAGCACCGGGTTGATCGTCAGCGGGCCGCTGTTGCCCATCAGCAACGTGTGGCCGTCGGGCGGTGCCTTCGCGACGAGGTCCGTGCCGATGCCTCCGTTCGCGCCCGGGCGGTTGTCCACGACGAAGAACTGTCCCAGGGCCTCGGTAAGCTTCCGGGCAATGGTGCGGGTAAAAATGTCGCCGGCGCCGCCTGCGACGTAGGGACAGATGAAGCGGACCGGCCGCGCCGGATAGACCGGCTCGGATTCGGGTTTCTGGGCAGGTGCGCCGCCGGCCCAGATCGCTGCCGCCAGGGCAACGGCAGCATGAAGCGCCATTCTCATCGCCCCTCCTCCGTCGAATTCGTGGCGCGACGATAGCACAACAGCCGGACTTGGGCTAAACTTCCAGCCCCTTTTTCGCGCTTCCTCGTGGTGGCATCCCGCGCAGCATGATCGCAGCGATTTTTCGGCGTTTCTCGTCGGGACGGTGCCCGCCATGCTGAATCCGGCGGCCGCCGCGCGTCGCGCGATCCCTTCACTCGACCGGCTGCTTCAGCTCGAAGCATTCGCGGAACTCGCCGTCCGCTACGGCCGGCCTCTGGTGACGGAGGCGGCGCGCGCCGAGCTCGCCGCTCTGCGCGCAGCCCTCGGCAGCCGCCCCGGCGACCTTCAGGCCGGTTTCGACGAAGCGCGCTTCATCGGCGTGTGCGCCGAGCGGCTCGCGCGCGAGGCGCGGCCCTCGCTCCGGCCCGTCTTCAATCTTACGGGCACGGTGCTGCATACGAACCTCGGGCGCGCGCTCATGCCGCAGGAGGCCGCGGACGCGGTCGCACGCGCGATGACGCACCCCGTGAACCTCGAGTACGAGCTCGACGGCGGCGAGCGCGGCGAGCGCGACCGCCACGTCGAGCGCTGGCTCACGCGGTTGACCGGCGCGCAGGCGGCACTGGTCGTCAACAATAACGCGGCAGCGGTCTATCTCGCCCTCAACACCCTCGCGCTCAGGAAGGAAGTGCCGGTGTCGCGAGGCGAGCTGATCGAAATCGGCGGCGCCTTCCGCATCCCCGACATCATGGCGCGCGCCGGCGTCCGGATGATCGAGGTCGGCACCACCAATCGCACTCATCTAAAGGACTATGCCGGGGCGATTTCCCCGCGCACGGCGGCACTGATGAAGGTGCACGCGAGCAACTACGCGATCCAGGGATTCACGGCGGCAGTGCCCGAAGACCGGCTCGCTGCCCTCGCGCACCGGCACAAGCTGCCGCTGATCACCGATCTCGGCAGCGGTATGCTGGTGAACCTGGAGGACTACGGACTGCCGCACGAGCCCACGCCACGCGAGGCGCTCGCAGCCGGCGCCGATATCGTCACCTTCAGCGGCGACAAGCTGCTGGGCGGCCCACAGGCGGGGCTCATCGTCGGGCGCTCGAAGTGGGTGGAGCGCATCCGGACGAACCCGATGAAGCGCGCGCTGCGCGTGGGCAAGATGACGCTCGCTGCGCTGGAAGCGGTGTTGCGGCTCTACGCCGATCCCGCGCGGCTGAAGGTCGTGCTGCCGACGTTGAGATTCCTGACCCGCGCGCCTGCGGAGATCGAAGCGCAGGCGCGGCGGCTGCTCCCGGCGGTCGAGTCGGCGCTGCGGGGCAAGGCCGGCGCCGAAGTCATCCCGGTAAGGAGTCAGATCGGCAGCGGCTCGCTGCCGGTGGATCTTATCGCAAGCCACGCAATCGCCATTGCCGCCCCCGGCAAGCGCCGGAACGCGCTGGCCGCGGGAATCGCCGCAGCATTCCGCGCCCTCCCGGTCCCGGTGATCGGGCGAGTCAGCGACGGCGCGTTCATCATGGATTTCCGGTGCCTCGAGCACGAGGACGAGTTTGTGGAGCAACTGAAGCATCTCAACCTGAAATGATCGTAGCGACCGCGGGACATATCGACCACGGCAAGACGCTGTTGGTGAAGACGCTCACCGGCGTGGACACCGATCGCCTGCCGGAGGAGAAGGCGCGCGGCATCTCGATCGACCTAGGCTTTGCTTACTGGCCGCTCGCGAACGGGACCGTGATCGGCTTCGTGGACGTGCCGGGGCACGAGCGGTTCATCCGCAACATGCTCGCCGGCGTGTGCGGCATCGATTTCGCGCTGCTCGTGGTCGCCGCCGACGACGGCGTGATGCCTCAGACCGTCGAGCACCTGCACATACTCGATCTCCTCGATGTCCGCCGCGGCATTGCCGTCATCACCAAGATCGACCGCGTTCCGCCCGAGCGGGTCGATGCGGTCCGGGCCGAGGTCGCAGCACTGCTCGCACCGACCCGGCTTGCTGGAATCAGCGTTCTCCCGGTCTCGGCCGTGACCGGCGCCGGCATCGAGGAACTGAAACAGCAGCTGGCCGCTGCCGCCGGCGCCTTCGCCGCACGCATGACCGAGGGGCAGCACTGCCGCCTCGCGATCGATCGCGCGTTCACTATCGCCGGCAGCGGCACTGTGGTCACAGGCACTGTTTTCAACGGCGCGGTCGCAGTCGGCGACCGGCTGGTCGTCTCGCCCAAGGGGACTCCCGTGCGCGTGCGCGGGATCCAGACGCGCGGGAAGCCCGTGGAGCGCGCGCAGGCCGGCCAGCGCTGCGCGCTGAACCTTACCGGCGCCGACCTCGAAACCGTCGCCCGTGGCGACTGGGTGCTCGCGGAGGCGATTCATGCACCGACACAGCGCGTGGATGCGCGCGTCACCCTCCTCGCTTCCGAACCGCAATCCCTCAAGCACTGGACGCCTCTGCACCTGCACCTGGCAACCGCCGACGTCACCGCGCGTATATCGCTCCCCGGCGGGGCCGCGATCGCGCCCGGCGGCTCCGCCATCGCGCAGCTCGCGCTCGCCAAGCCGGTCGGAGCGCTGAATGGTGATCGCTTCATACTGCGCGACCAGTCCGCGCGCCGCACGCTGGGCGGCGGCGTGGTGCTCGATCCGCACGCGCGCGCCGCGCGCCGCGCCACCCCCGTGCGCCGTGCGGAACTCGCCGCGCTCGAGCGCGGCGCGCCCGAGATGGCGCTCGCGGAGCTGCTCAAGGACGAAAATCGGGGCGTGGACCTCGCGCGCTTCGAGCGGACCTTCAACCTCAAGCCGGAACGTTTCAGCGCGCTCTATGCGGCGGCAGGCATTGCCATCCTCGGCAAGGACGTCCGCACCGGCATCACGAACGCGCGGCGCGCCAGTCTGCGTGAAGCGGTGCTCGCGGCAGTTCGCGATTTCCACCGCGCCCAGCCGCAGGCCGTGGGCATCGATCCGGCGGTGCTGCGGAGCCAACTTGCGCCGCAATTGCCCGCAGAGGCGTTCCAGGCGCTCCTGCGCGAGGCTGCTGACGAGCGCAAGATCGAGATCGCGGGCAACCTCGTGCGCCAGCGGGGCCATGACGCGACCTCCAATCCGGAGGACCAGCGCATGTGGCAGCTCGTGCTTCCCGCGCTTCAGCAGGGCGGGTTTGCCCCACCTCCCGTGGCAGAGCTCGCCGCGGCGTTGAAGTTGAAGGATGCCGCGCTGAAGGATTTTTTGCATCGTAAGAGCCGCGGGGGCGAGGTGCTGAGGGTACCTCCGGACCGCTTCTATCCGCGCGCAACGCTCGCGACGCTTGCCGCGACCGCGCACGCGCTCGCACGCGCGAACCCGAACGGATTCACCGCCGCGCAGTATCGCGACGCGACCGGCATCGGCAGAGGCCTCGCGATCGAGATCCTGGAATTCCTCGACACCCTCGGCATCACGCAGCGCGTGGGCGACGCGCGCAGGATGCGCAAGGACTTCGCGCCTATTCTGGGCGCGGCCGAGCCGGCGCGCCCGCCCGCGAAAGCTGCGCGAAAGTAGCCGCCAGAAGAAGGGGGAACAAGATCAGATGATGGCACCAAAGACCTACGACTTGATCGTGATCGGCGAAGGCGTCAGCGGCCTTGCCTGCGCGGGTCACGCGCGGCGCGCGGGCCTGAGCGTTGCGACCTTCGAATCGAACCTGTTCGGCGGGCTCGTGCTGAATGTGAACGAGCTCGACGGCTATCCCGGGTCGGAGTCGGGCACGCTCCTCGCCTCCGAGCTGATGCAGGCCAACTCCGATGCCGGCGTTGCCAGCATCCAGGAAGAGGTCACCGCCGTTTCTTCCGCGGGCGGCGGGTTCGAAATCGCCGCCGGCGGCGTCTATGGCGCGCGCCAGGTCGTGATCGCGTCGGGCGCGCGCTTGAAGAAGCTCGGCGTGCCGGGGGAGCGGGAATTCGAAGGCCGCGGCGTGTCGTCGTGCGCCGACTGCGACGCCCCCATGTTCCAGAACGAGGAAGTCGTGGTGGTCGGCGGCGGCGACTCCGCGCTGCAGGAAGCCCTGGTGCTGGCGAAGTTCTGCAGCAGGGTCCACATCGTCCATCGCGGTGACCGCCTGCGGGCGCAGAAGCACCTGGTGGAACGGGCTGACGCGGATCCCAGGATCTCCTTCATGTGGAAGTCCACGGTCGAGGCCGTGCTCGGCGCTAAAATGGTCGAGAAGGTGCGCGTCAGGCGCAACGGCACCGCCGAGGAAATCGCAGCCGTGGGCGTCTTCGCCTACGTCGGGCTCGAACCCAACTCCGCGTGCGCGCCGTCAGGCAGCAGGCGCGACGGGCACGGGCACCTCGTCACCAACGACGCGTTCGAAACCTCGATGCCGGGGGTGTGGGCGATTGGCGCAGTGCGCGCCGGTTACAGCGGGCTCCTGCGCGACGCGGCCAGCGAGGCGCAGCGCGTGGCGGAAGCGGTGCGCGATCGCCTGGATTGAAGCAGCGATGATACAAACGGAAGGGAATCGTCCCCGGTGGGGCGGCCGGACTTCAAACCCGGTTGGGGCCGCTTGCGGTCCTGTGTGGGTTCGACTCCCACTCTCTTCCGCCAACTCCCCACCGTCATTCCCGCGGAGCCTGTCCCCGCGGTATCAGGCGGGGAGCGGGAATGCGGGCGTCACTTGCTGGCGCTCTTCGCCAATCCGAGCTGGGTGAGGATCGCCGTATAGACCTTGATCTCGCCGTCGAGGTCCTTGCGGAACTGGGCCGAGCTCGCATAGGCGTCGAACCAGCCGTGCTTGTCCAGCATCTTCTTCCAGGCGTCGGTCTTGACCAGCTTCGACAGCGACTGGTCCCAGTACTTGACGACGCTCGCCGGCGTTTTCGGGGGAGCGAATAGCCCGCGCCAGTGCAGGATCTCGAGGTTGATGCCCATCGAGCGCCAGGTCGGCACTCCGGATAGCTCCTGGAGCGGTTTGGGAGAGGAAACGGTCAGCACCCGCGCCCGCCCCGCCTTGACCTGCTCGATCGCCTCGGAGAGCCCCGTGGAGATTACCGGCACGTGGCCGCCGAGCAACTGGATCATCAAGTCGCCGCCGCTCTTGAAGATCACGATCTTGACCTGCTTTGGATCGACGCCGTAGGCAAGCGCCGGGCGCAGGATGTTCATCTGGTCGTTGCTCGGGACCGTGCCCACCCCGAAAACGATCGAGGCCGGATTGGCCTTGAGCTTGTCGAGCACATCCTTGGCGGACTTGAACGGGGAGTCGGCTCGCACCACCCATACCAGGTATTCCGTGGTCAAGCGCGCAATCGGCGTCAGGTCGTGATGGTCGAGCTTGGTGGTGCCGACCAGCTTGTTGACGTAGACCCGGTTCGACTCGACGTAGAGGGTGTAAGGGTCGCCGCTGCGCTGGTGGACGTACGTCTTCGCCAGGTTGCCGCCCGCCCCGCCCATGTGCTTCAACACGAAGCCTGTTGGAAGGAGCCTGGTTTCCAGCATCGCCAGTTCCAGCGCGCGTCCGGTAAGGTCGAGACCCCCTCCCGGGTTGCCCGCTACGACCATGAGTACGGGGCGTTCGGGGAACGCGGCCGCCTGCGCGCTGACCGCCGCCGCGCAGAGCAATGCGAACAGAAACGTCCGTGCCGGTGTCGTGAGTTTCATGGTTTCCTCCCCGGGGTTATTCGTGGATCCAGTTGATTATACTTCGCGTGACCGAGCAACGCGGCGCGACGGATCGAGACCCGGTCAGCGGGAGCCTCCACAAATAGCGCTCCGGGCAGGACCGCCGTTCCGGTAAGGCGGGTGGGAACAGCTTAAAATAGCTCCGTACCGGCCGTGGCTGGCCAGCTCGAAAGGAATTGAGTCATGACCCTCGCACTCGAACTCGCGCAACGCATTAACGCGCTGCGCTATGACGGCTTGCCGGCCGAGGCGGTACACTGGGCGAAGATCGGCATCCTCGACACCGTCGGTGTGACGCTCGCCGGCGCGCGCGAGGATTGCGCTCGCATCGTGGACGGCATCGCGGCGCACGGCGCGACCGGGCCGAGCCTGATCTTCGGCGGCAATCGCAGAACCGCCCCGCTCGAAGCGGCGCTGGTGAACGGCACCGCTTCTCACGCGCTCGACTTCGACGACATGACCAACAACCTCGGCGGCCATCCTTCCGCGCCGATCCTGCCGGCGCTGTTCGCGCTTGCGGACGAGACCGGTGCGAGCGGGCGCGATTTCATGGCCGCCTACGTCGCCGGCTTCGAGACCGAATGCAAGATCGCGATGGGCGTCCACTTCTATCACTACACCAAGGGCTGGCACCCGACCGCGACGCTCGGCGTCTTCGGCGCCGCCGCCGCCTGTGCGAAGCTGCTGAAGCTGCCCGATGACAAGACCGCCACTGCGCTCTCCATCGCCGCCTCGCTCGCCGCGGGCATCAAGGCCAACTTCGGCACGATGGTGAAGCCGCTGCACGTCGGGCATTGCACCCGCAACGGAATGTTCGCCGCGCTCCTCGCGCGTGACGGCTTTTCCGCCGGGGACCGGGTCTTCGAGCACAAGCAGGGCTTTTTCAACGTGTTCAACGGGGAAGGCAATTACGACGCCGGCAGGATCCTCCCCGCATGGGCGCAGCCGCTCGACATCGTCAAACCCGGCATCGCGATCAAGCAGTACCCCTGCTGCGGCAGCACGCACTCCGCGCTCGACGCGATTCTCAAGCTCGCGCGCGAGCACAAGCCCGCTGCCGACGACATCGAGCGGGTGGACGTGTGGACGCACACGCGGCGGCTCGAGCACACCAACCGCCCCGAGCCGAAGAGCGACCTCGACGCCAAGTTCAGCGTCCAGTACTGCATGGCGCGTGCGCTCCTCGACCGGCGCATCTCGATCGAGCACTTCGAGGGCAGAGCGCACGAAGAGCCGGCGGTGCGCAAGCTTCTGCCCCGGGTGCACGCCGCGCCCTACACCACGGCGCAATTTCCGGCGGAAAATCACTTCGGCGCGGAAGTAAGTGTGGCGTTGCGCGGCGGCAAGGTGCTGTCGGCCAAGGTGGACCAGCCGTTCGGTCGCACCTCGGATAATCCGCTGCCGGCCGGGCTGCTGAAGGAAAAGTTCGAGAACTGCGCGGCGCGCGTGCTGCCGCGCGAGCGCGTCGCGGCGCTCTACCGGGCGATCCAGAGCTTCGAAAACCTCAAGGACGTGCGCGAGGTGACGGGGCTCATTGCCGGCGAGACGCGCAAGCAAGCCGCCGCCTGACCTGAATTCTCCATGCGGATCTTCGTACTCGGGGCCGGCTCGACCGGCTCGCTGATCGCGCGGCTCCTCGTGCGCCAGGGGCACCAGGTGACATGCGGCGACCGGGACCCGGATCGCGCGCATCGCTTCCTCGGCCGGAAATCCGCCATTCCCGTCCGGCAGGTAAATGCGCGCAACCTGTGGAGCATCGTCAAAGCCGCACGGGGCAGCCATCTTCTCGTCAACGCCAGTCCCGCTGTCTTCAACAGGATCGCCCTGCGCGCCGCGCTGCGGCTGCGCGTCCATTATCTCGATACCGCCTCGCATCAGACCCGCAACCCTTTCAAGGCGGAGCAGTTGAGCTTCGACCGGCAGTTCCAGGCGAAGAACCGCGCCGCCGTCATCAATGCCGGCGTGGCCCCGGGACTTACAAACCTGCTGGTCGCGCGCAGCGCCGAGCTGCTGAACGGGCTCGAGAGCGTTCACATCCGGCTCTACGAAAGCACCGGAAGCGATGAGCCCGTGTCGCAGTGGTCTTCCGACGCAGCGTTCGACGAAGCGGTGTCACGCCCCCCGGTGTACCGCAACGGGCGCTTCCGCTTCGGCCAGAGGTTCGGCGAGCGGGAGGTGTTCCGCTTTCCCCGCCCCATCGGTCCGTCGGGCGTGATGCTGGCCGCGCAGGACGAGGTGGTCACGCTGCCGCGCTTTCTCAAGCTGCGCGAGCTCGACGTCAAGATCGGGGGGAACGATTTCGAGCGCCTGCGCCGCCTGTACCGGCAGGGCAAGCTCCGGCGGTCCCGCGGTCCGGCGGCGAGCCGCTTTCCGCAGACTCCGACCCCGCGGCAGCTCGCGAAGCTCGTCGCCCGCGGCGCGCTGTACCACGCGCGTTTTGCCGCCGCCGTGGTCGCGCGCGGCCGGAAAAACGATCGGCACGCGCTCGTGCGCCTAGACGCGGTCTTCCCCACCCTTCACCAGATCCACCGCCGCGAGGTCTATACCTCGCCCATCGCTTGGGCGACGGCGCACATGGCCGCACTGTTCGTGAAGCATTTTCCGCGTGAGCTCCCGGGCGTCCACCCGCCGGAAACGCTACCGGCCGCAACCCGCCGGGCGATCCTCGCCGGCGCGCGCGCCTATGGCATCCGCATCGGCATGAAGGTCACCCTTAGCAAGCCGGTGGACGACGAAGATTAAGAGTGCGGCAGCCATCGGCCTCTGCGCATGAAGCTCTACATCACCCCGGGCTCTCCCTACGCGCGCATGGCACGAATCGTGGTCATCGAGAAGGGGCTGGAGCGGCGGGTCGAGATCATATCGGCGCAAACCCGTCGCGCGGAGAGCCCCTATTACGGCATCAATCCATCGGGCCGCGTTCCCTATCTCCTCCGTGACGACGGCGTCGGCCTCGAAGAATCCGCTGTCATCTGCGCCTACCTCGATCATCTCGATGGCAATCCGGCCTTCGATCTGCCGGCCGGCGAGGCGCAATGGGAGGCGCGTCGCCTCGAGGCGCTGGCGCGAAGCATGCTGGACGGCCTTGCCGTCTGGAGCCGCGAAATCCTGCGGCCGGCGAGCGAGCGTTCGCCGACCGTCGTCCAGCACGAAGCGGATCGCAGCCGGCGCATGGCCGACGTTTGGGAAACCGAGATCGACCATCCCCTCATGCACGGCGCGCTCAACCTGGTGCAGATCACGCTTGCCTGTGCGCTCGGGCTCGACGCCCGGATTCCCGAATTTCGCTGGCGGCCGCAGCACCCGAAACTGCGCGCGTGGTTCGATTCGATCTCTGCGCGCCCATCGTTCGCGGCGACCGCGCCGCCCGGCGCTTGATCGTGGTCGGCACTTCCGGGTAATACACCGAGCGCTTAGGGCTCGCGACCGCAAGCGCCCTGATCCGGCCGGCCTAGAATTGTCTCCCGATGACCGAATCGCAACGCGTCATATCAGCAGCGCGGCGCGTCCGGTCACCTGCCCCCGTTCGATGCGCTCGTGCAGTGCTTCCGCTTCTTCCAGCGGGCGGATCTCGGTGACGATCGGCCAGACCTCCCGGCGCGCCACGAGGTCGAGCGTTTCCAGGATCTCGCTGCGGGTGACGTAGCGGCTTCCCAGGACATCCTGCTCCTTCAGCAGCAGCTCGCGGGAGGGAACCTCGAAACGCTGCGCCGCGCCCCCCAGGATCACGAGCCGCCCGTGCCGACCGAGCGCCTTCACGCCCGCCGCGAGCGTCGAGGCGCTGGAGACATAGTCGATCGCGACATCCACCCCTTCACCGCGGGTGAGATCGAGGAGTGCCTGCGCGACGTCGCCTCTCGACGCATCCACCACCTCGTCGGCGCCGGCCTTGCGGCAGGCATCGAACTTGTCTGCGGCAACGTCCACGGCGATCACGCGCGCCCGCGCCCATTTCGCCAGCATGAGCTGGTGGATGCCGACCCCGCCCCCGGCGCCAAAGACAGCGACGGTCTCTCCGCCCTTCACCCGGGCGCGCTTGAGCACCTTGTACGGGGTCGCGAGCGCGTCGGTGATGACGCCGATCTCGGCCGGGTGCGCCTTGTAGTCGAGTTCTTCCGGCAGCTTGATGAAGATGTGCGCGGGAAGCTTGATGTACTCGGCATAGCCCCCGTCGCAGTTGCGCCCGACGTTGCCGCCCGAGTTCGTGCACAACGGCTCGAGGCTCGACAGGCACCAGCGGCAGTGGCCGCAGTTGAGGTAGTAGTAGGCCGTGACCGCATCGCCAACGGCGAGCCCTTTCACGCCGGCGCCTGTCGCCACGATCTCGCCGGTGATCTCGTGGCCGATGATGCGGGGAAATTCCGCGGCGATGCGCCCGGCCTTGATGTGCTGGATCGTGAGGCCGGATCCGCAGGCGAGCACGCGCGCGACGGCCTCTCCCGGCCCGGCAACGGGATCGGGAACCTGCGCCAGCACGAAGGGCGTATTGGGCCCCTTGAGAACCATCGCTTTCACGGATGCGCTCCTCGTCGTGCCGGAATCAGTCCCGGAACATGAAGTTAGCGGCCTTGAGGAAGAGCGTGCGGTTGACGCCGTCCGAGTGCAGAAAGGCGGCGGCATCGCGCACCAGCTTCTCGACGCCGATCTCCTTCATGTAGCCGTGTCCGCCATGGATCTCCATGGTCCAGGTCGCGATCTTCCACGCCGCCTGCGCCGCCATCGCCTTGGGCAGCGCGCCGAGCGTGCGGTCCCAGCCGTGTTCCTGGTGGTCGGCGAGCCAGCAGGCGCGGTGAATGTAGGAGCGCGAGGCGTCGATCAGCATGCGCATCTCCGCGAGCTGGGCGCGGATGCCATCGTGTTCGATAAGGGGTTTCCCGCCCTGGACTCGCACCTTCGCCCAATCGATCGCTTTCCGGTGCAGCGCGCCGGCCACGCCGAGGACGGAAGCGCCGGCATACGCGTTCGACTGCGGGAAGAATTCCGCCAGGACGTTGAAGCCCTCGCCGACTTTGCCCACGACGTTCTCGTCCGGAATGAAGCAGTCCTGGAAGATCAGCTCGGCGTTGTTGGCGAGGCGCTCCCCCATCTTGTCGTGCACGCGCCCGATGGTGAAGCCCTGCCGGCCCCGCTCCACGAGAAAGCAGGTGGACGCCTCCGCCATCGGCCTTCCCGGCTCGGTCTGCGCGAACAGCAGGTAATGGCTCGCGCGGTTGCCGTTCGAGATGAAATGCTTCATGCCGTTCAGGATCCAGCCGCCCGCCGCCTTGCGAGCGCCAGTGCGAAACGGCGTCGGGTGCGGGAGAAAATAATTCGAGGCGTTGTCCGGCTCGGTGATGCCGATCGCGAGCAGCCCGCGGGGGTCGGACGCGAACCCTGGCAGGACGCGCGCCTGCTGCTCCGCGGTGAGCGCCTTCTGCATGATCTGCGCGATCTTCAGCGTTTGGGCCATGATCACCGAGACGCCGATGTCGCCCTTGCCGAGCTCCTCGATCACCATCGCGGTGGTGAGCGAGTCGGCGCCGAGCCCGCCCCATTTCTCGGAGAGCGTCATGGTGCGGATGCCGACCGCGTCCGCCTGTTCCACGATCTCCCAGGAGAAGCTCTTCTCGGGGTCGGCATCCGCGTCGAGGAGCGGCGCCCGCGGCGCCACCACTTCTTCGACAAAACGCGTAACGGTCGCCAGTATGGCGCGCTGCTCGTCGTTGGCGATGAAGATCTCGTCCACTGCGACCCGCTCCCTCCCACCACCCCGGCACTTCGTGCCACCCCGTCCGTCCTGCCGCACGGAGGCGGCTGGCGTTCAGCGGCTCGAATGTGCGCAGGCACATTCTTCGAAACCCCGCCTCACCCTCCGGCAGGAGGGGAAATAATTCTGTCAGGCGCTCTTAGGTTACCATGCAAGTCTCGCGAATTTCTGCAGTGCCACTATCCGGACCCGCAAGATGAAGCAATACGACGTTGTCGTCGTCGGCAAGGGCAACGCTGCCCTGTGCGCCGCGCTGTCTGCGCGCGAGCTGGGCGCGAGCGTAGCCATGCTGGAGGCCGCCGCAGAGGAGGAATCCGGCGGCAACAGCCGCTTCGCCGGCGGCGTGATGCGCTTCGCGTATCGCAATGTGGACGATCTCAAGCGCCTGACCGATATCACCGACGAGGAGATCGCGGGGAGCGACTTCGGCACCAACACGCGCGAGGAATACCTGGAGGATCTCTACCGTCTTACGAGTTACCGCACCGATGCCGACTTGTCGGAACTGCTCGTCAACCGCAGCCTCGACACGCTCGCGTGGCTGCGCTCGAAGGGCGTGCGCTTCAACCTCAATTTCGGCCGCCAGTCGGGGCTGGTCGGTGGCAAGCGCGTGTTCTTCGGGCGCATGCCGATCGAGGCCTCCGGCGGCGGCGCCGGCCTGGTACAGAGTCTCGATGCCGCGGCCAGGAAAGCCGGGATCGAGGTCTTCTACGAGACGCGAGTTTCCTCGCTTCTCTATGACGGCGAGCGCGTCTCGGGCGTGCGCGCGCGGCACCAGGGGAAGCCGGTCGAGTTCCGCGCGAAATCGGTGGTGCTCGCGTGCGGCGGTTTCGAGGCGAATCCCGAGTGGCGCACGCGCTACCTCGGCCCAGGCTGGGAGCTCGCCAAGGTGCGCGGCACCCGCTTCAACGTCGGCGACGGCCTGCGGATGGCGCTCGACATCGGCGCGGCGCCCTGCGGCAACTGGTCGGGCTGCCACGCGACCGGCTGGGACCGCCATGCGCCGGAATTCGGCGACGTCAACGTCGGCGACCAGTTCCAGAAGCACAGCTACATCTTCGGGCTGCTGGTCAACGCCGAGGGCCGGCGCTTCGTAGACGAGGGGGCGGATTTCCACTCCTTTACCTACGCCAAATACGGGGGCGAAGTGTTGAAGCAGCCCGGCCAGTTCGCGTGGCAGGTGTTCGATTCCAAGGTCACGAAGCTCCTGCGCTCCGAGTACCGTATCAAGTTCATGACCAAGGAAACGGCCAACACGTTGGAGGAGCTCGCGCCCAAGCTTGAAGGCGTCAACGCGAATCAGTTCTTGAAGACCGTGCGCGAGTTCAACGCGGCGGTGCGCAAGGATGTTCGGTTCGATCACACCATCAAGGACGGCAAGTGCACGGTGGGAATCGAGCCGCCCAAGTCGAATTGGGCGCAGCCGCTCGACACGCCCCCGTTCGACGCCTACGCCACGACCTGCGGCATCACGTTCACTTTCGGGGGGCTGCGCATCGACAAGGAGACCGGCCAGGTCCTCGACGTCCATTTCCACCCGATTCCCGGCCTCTACACGGCGGGCGAGATGGTGGGCGGGCTGTTCTATTTCAACTACCCGAGCGGCACCGGGCTCGTGTCCGGAGCCGTGTTCGGCCGCATGGCCGGGCAATCGGCGGCAAAGGCAGCGTGAAAATGAGCCACGAAGCGACACAGGACAACCCCTATACCCGCGGCATCGCGGAGTTCGTGTCCGGCCTCAAATACGGGGCAATCCCGGAGGAAGTCCGGCACCGCATCAAGCTCCTGATGCTCGACGCGCTCGGCTGCGCGCTTTACGGGGCGGACCTCGAATGGTGCCGCATCCTCCAGGATTCGCTCGCGAAGGTGGACTCGACGCGCGAGTGCGGCGTGTGGGGGACGAAGAAGAAATTGTCCGCCCCGCATGCGGCGCTTGCCAACGGCACCGCCGTGCAGGGCTTCGAGCTCGATGACGTGCATCGCGCCGGCGTGCTTCACGTGGGGGCGGTCGTGCTCCCGGCCTTGATCCCCATCGCCGAGCTGAACGGTGGAATGAGCGGCAAGGAGTTTCTGACCGCGGCGGTCGCGGGCTACGAGATCGGACCGCGGGTCGGCCTGTGCATGGGGCCCGGGCATATCGCTTCGGGCTGGCATTCGGGGGCGACGCTTGGCGTCTTCTCCGCCGCGGCGGGCGCTGCGCGCGGCCTGAAGCTCGACGCCGGCGAAACCGTGCATGCGCTCGGCATCGCCGGGACCCAGGCCGCGGGGCTCATGGCGGCACAGTTTGGCGCGATGGTAAAGCGCATGCACGCCGGGCGTTCCTCCCAGAGCGGGCTCTACGGCGCGCTGCTCGCGCAGGCCGGATTCACCGGCATCGTCAACGTCCTGGAAAGCGAATACGGGGGGTTTTGCACCACCCTCTCGCAGTCGAAGGACCATTTCAACCTGAATGAGCTCACCGCGGGCCTGGGCGAAACCTGGCAGACGATGGGAGTCGCCCTGAAGTTCTACGCCTGCGTCGGCACCAACCACACCACACTCGATGCGATCCGCGACATGCAGCGGGAGCGCCGCTTCGGCGCGAAGGACGTCAGGAAGATCGTGGTGCGCGGCTCGCAGGTGACGGTGAACCACGTCGGCTGGAAGTACGTTCCGCAGGGACTGACCTCTGCACAGCTGAACCTCCCCTACTGTGTCGCCACCTGGCTCCTCGAGGGCGACTGCTTCGTGGACCAGTTCACCGAGGACAAGGTCGCCGACCGCTCACGCATGGCGCTCGCGGAAAAGGTCGAGGTCGTGCACGATCCGGAGATCACGGCGCTCGGCGCGAAGTTCCGCCACAAGGTGCACGTCGAAGCGCATCTCAACGACGGCACGGTCATGAAGCGCACCATGGAGGCCGCGCGCGGCAGCGAGAAGAAATTCGCCACCGACGCCGAGATCGTGGAAAAATACGAGAAACTCGCCCGCAAGGCGTTGCCCAGGGCGCGAATCGAGAGGTTGCGCGACGCGGTGCTGGGGCTCGAAAAACTGAAGGATGCCACAGAGCTGGCCCGCCTGATGTCAAAGTAATCGCTCGTCGCCAATGAACACTTGCAAACACCGGTACCGGATCCCCGCCTTCGCGGGGATGACGTTGCTGGTCGCGGCGGTCACGGTCGTTGCGCCAGCGCAGGCGCAGCAATATCCTTCGAAGCCGATCCGGCTGGTCATACCCACCGCGACCGGAGGCGGGCCGGATACGATCGGGCGCGCGGTCGGACAGAAGCTGACCGACAACTTCGGGCAGTCGGTCGTGGTGGACAACCGGGCGGGCGCGAGCGGCGCAATCGCCATGGAGGTGGGAAGGCTCGCTGCGCCGGACGGCTACACGCTCAACATCTTCAGCGTGAGCCAGGTGATCCGCCCCCTGCTGTTCAAGGTGCCCTACGACCTGGAGCGCGATTTCGCTCCGATCACCCAGCTCACCACCCAGTCCTACGTGCTGATGACGACGCCCTCGCTCCCCGTGAAGTCGGTGTCCGAGCTCATCGCCTACGCGCGGACGAATCCCGGCAAGCTCAATTTCGCTTCAGTGGGCCAGGGCAGCCAGATCCACCTCATGACCGAGCTGTTCCGGGCGATGACGAAGATCGAGGTGGTTCACGTGCCCTACAAGGGAATCGCTGCCGCCTACCCCGATCTCTTCGCCGGCACCATCCATTTCACGTTCGCGGGCATCATCAGCGCCCAGCCCCATGTCAAGGCGCAGCGGGTGCGCGCGCTGGCGGTCTCCGGGCCAAATCGCATGAAAGCGCTGCCCGAGCTGCCTACCGTGGCCGAGGCAGGAGTGCCGGGCTTCGCCGTCACACAGTGGTACGGGGTGCTCGCGCCCGCCGGCACGCCGCGCCCGATCGTCGGTTTCCTCAACAAGGAGATCAACCGGGCGCTGCAGCAGCCGGAAGTGGCAGGGCGCATTGCGGCCGAGGGCTCCGAGGCGATCGGCAGCACGCCGCAACAGCTTTCCGCCCAGATCAAGGCCGAACGCTCCAAATGGGCAAAGGTGATCAAAGAGGCGGGGATCCGCGGCGAGGACTGACGCGCCCGCGCTACCATTGCTTGACCCTGCGTTGAGCGCAGAACTAATATCGAAGCCAAGTTACCAAACGCACCAGGAACGCGACATGGCATCGTTCACACTGAGCATGGTCTCCCCGCTACCCGTTTACCTCGACGAGAGCGGGCCCCGGACGAGGCTCGCGCCGCGGCCCGCGACGCTCGATGGCAGGATCGTCGGGCTGCTGCCGAACTGGCGGCCGTCCGCGGTGGAGATCCTGCGCGCGATCGGCATCCTGCTCGGGGAGCGTTACCGGCTGAGGGACCTGGTCGTGGAGCAACCTGTGCGCGAGCTTCCGATCCGCACCGGCAAGCTCCTCGACACGATGCGCGACCAGCTCGACGAGCTCGCGCAGCGCGTCGACGTCGTCATCACCGCCACCGGCGACTGAGGGTCATGCACGACGTGGTGTAGCCACGTCACACCGGCCCTCGAGGAGCGGGGCATCCCCACAGTGATGGTGGTCACCGACACCTTCGCGAAATTCGCGCGCCGCATGTCGTCCACGCAGGGCTGGCCCTACGTGATCATCGCGGAAACCGAGAACCCGATTCGCCAACTCGAGCCCCAAGCATTGCGGAAGCGGGCCGAGGCGATGATCGACACCGTCATCGAGGGACTCACGCTTCCGCCCGCCGAAATCGAGTCCCGTTTGAAACGCGTGGCGAAGGCCGAGATTCATCCGGAGGGCGTGGTGCGCTCCGCGACGCCGATATAGGGAACGCGCACAGGTGGCCCAGTCCCAGGTGGAGCTTCAGGCCGATTCGGTCGAACGGCTCCTCGCGCGCGCCTACGAGCACGCCTACGACCAGGGCTGGACCGACGGCCTGCCGATCGTTCCCGCGACGCCCGCAGCCGTGCAGCAGTTTGTCGCCGCATCCGGACGCGCCGCGGACGAGGTGATCGGATATCTGGCGCCGCGCAAGGGTCAAGCGACGGTGGAGGCGATCGCGGTCAACGCCGTCATGGCCGGCTGCCGCCCGGAATACTTGCCGGTCGTCATCGCCGCCGTCGAGGGCATGCTCGATCCGAGCTTTCCCCTGGAGTTCATGCAGGTGACGACCAATCCCATGACGCCGTTCCTGCTGGTGAACGGCCCCGTGCGCAAGCGCCTCGACATCAACTGCGGCACCGGCTGCCTCGGGCCGGGATGGCGCGCCAACGCGACCATCGGCCGCGCGATCCGCCTGATCATGAACAACATCGGGGGCGCGCTGCCCGGGGTCTATTCCAAGGTGAGCTTCGGCTCGCCGCTGCGATACTCCTACATCTGCGGCGAGAACGAGGAAGAGAATCCCTGGACGCCGTTCCACGTGGACCGCGGATTCCCGCGCGGGGAAAGCACCGTCACCGTGTTCAAGGCTTCCAACTTCTGCAACATTTCTGGCGGCGAAGGCGTCGGCCCGGAGGAAATCCTGCGCCAGATCGCGACCAACATGCCGCCCATGTACGGCGGAGGGGACGGCGTCCTGCTGCTGCTCGGAGTCAACCACGCGCGCTCGCTCCACGAAGCGGGCCTCACCAAGCGCGGCATCCAGGAGCGCCTGTGGGCGCTGGCGCGGCTGCCCGTCAGCTACTTTGCCGAGGGCTTCGCCGCGACCGAGCGCGCGGCGGGCCGGGGCGATGCCGAAACCGTGTGGCGCGCCCGCAGCCCCGAAGAAATCTACATCGCGGTCGCCGGGGGCCCGGGCCCCCAGGACGTCTACATCGGCGCGGGGATGCCGCAGACCCGCGTCGTCCGCGGCGCATAACCAGCCCATCCATTTCCTGTTTCCGAACGAGGCTCTATACTGGTAGCCCGGTACCGGGCCGACCTTCGAGGAGGGAGGGCCGATGTACAAGCACATCCTGCTGCCGACCGACGGTTCGGCGCTGTCGCAGGGAGCCGTGGACAGCGGGCTCAAGTTCGCGAAAGCCATCGGCGCGAAGACGACCGGCTTCTACGTGATTGTCGAGCGCCAGCCGGACTCGTTCGAGGAATACGCGCCGGTCCAGGTAAAGGCGCCCGAGTTCGCCCAGGTGGCGAAGCAGGAGGCCGACAAGTACCTGGAAGCGATCGCCGAGCGGGCGCGCCTGATCGGCGTTCCCTGCGAGACCTACTCGATGCAGCATGCCTCGCCTCACCAGGCGATCATCACCTTCGCCACGCAGACCGAGTGCGACCTCATCGTCATGGCTTCGCACGGCATGAAAGGCGTAACCGGCGAGCTGGTCGGCTCCGTGACCGCGCGCGTCATCACCGGCTGCAAGATCCCGGTCCTCGTCTATCGTTAGAATGAGGAATGGGCAAATTTCCGCGTGTTGAACGGCGATCGCATCGTCCGTTCGAACACGCGGAGTTAAACCGGCGCTGCGCGTCCGGATTTAACGCTACTTGAAGCGGACCGATACCGCCGGATTGCCCGGCAGCCCTTCGTAGCGCACCGTGACTGCCAGTCCCGGCCGGGGCGGCATCGGCGGCGCAAACGTACCCAGGCTCAGCAGGTCGCCCGGCTTGAGCTTGATGCGTGATTTCTCCAGGTCCTGCACGAGCCACAGCACCGCGTTGAGCGGGTGATCGAGTATCGCCGCACCCCTGCCGCTCGCGAGCTCCCTGCCGCCGCGATCGGTCACAACGACGCGCATCGCGGCGAGCGCCGCGGCGAATTCGGGCGTGGCCTGCACCGGGATGCCCTTCCCCACCACCCCGAGCCGCGCGCCGACGTTGAGCGACACGATGAGCGGCGCGGAGAGCTTCTCGCCTTCCGCCACGATGAGATCGGGCAGCTCGATGAACGGGATCACCAGCGAAAGCGAGCGCAGAACGTCGAGATGCGTCTTCGCCCGGTGGATGCCCGCATCCTTCACGACTACCAGCAAGTCCGCCTCGACTATCGGGCGGGCGCCGAAATTCGCGGGCACTTCCGCCCCGTCGGGAAGCAGCATCTTCTCGAGCAGCACGCCGCGCACCGGGCTCGTGACTCCGAACTGCGCCTGGATTTTCGCGTTCGTCAGTCCCGCCTTGTAGCCGACGATGCGGTTCTCGACCGCTTCCAGCTTCTCGACCAGGCGGCGGCGCCCGCATTCTGCGTCGCGCATCGAGAGGTCCGTGCCCAGGCCGCGCACCGGCTCCTTCGCTTCCTGGAAGCGGAGGATGGTGTTGACTCTTTCGTGACTCGGGCACACCGCCCTCGCGTCGCCGTGCCACGACAGCGCCGTCGTCAATGCGAGCGCGCGTAGCAGCAAACGCTCATCACCCATCAGCGGCCTCAGATGCGCTTTCATCCAATCGATATCATCGATTCGGCCGCTCTGCGCGTCACCGGGGGTCACATCCCCGAACAAGTTCGGGGCCCCTGTTCCGCCCCTCGACGCGCCCCATCACTCATCGCCGGGCCGCGCGGCGGCCCCGTATAATACGCGCTTTTTCGCAGCTCCCGCCGGATGACGCTCTACGCCCTCACGATCTTCACGAGCGCGTTCCTGCTGTTCCTGGTCCAGCCGATCATCGCCAAGCAGATCCTGCCGTGGTTCGGCGGCTCGGCCGCGGTGTGGACCACCTGTCTCGTGTTCTTTCAGTTCCTGCTGCTCGCCGGCTACGCCTACTCGGACTGGACGACGCGCAAGCTCTCCGCCCGCAGTCAGGTTGTGCTGCACGTGGTGCTCCTCGCTGCGAGCCTCGTGTCGCTCCCCATCACTGCGGACACCGGCTGGAAGCCCGCCGGGGACGAAGACCCGACGTGGCGCATCCTCGGACTGCTTACGGTCACCATCGGGCTCCCCTACTTCCTGCTCTCCACCACCGGTCCGCTGGTGCAGGCATGGTTTGCCCGCACCTTTCCCGCGGGCACCGTCTACCGCCTATTCGCGCTGTCCAACTTCGGCTCGCTGCTCGCTCTTGCCTCCTATCCCTTCGCCTTCGAGCCGTGGATCACGACGGCGGTCCAGTCCTGGGGGTGGAGCGCAGCCTACGCCGCATTCGTGGCGCTGTGCGCGGCCTCGGCCTGGTACAGCTTGCGGGGGGCGATGACCGCCGCCGCGCGGGAAACTGTGTCCGCACCAGACGCAGACCCCCCGCCCAGGCCCGGCGACTACGCGGCGTGGCTGCTGCTCTCCGGCATGGGCGCGTTCATGCTGCTCGCCGTGACCAATCACATCACGCACGACATCGCGTCGGTGCCGTTCCTGTGGATCCTGCCGCTCACGCTCTATCTCCTCACCTTCATCCTGTGCTTCGAGGGGCGCGGATGGTACCAGCGGCGCATTTTCATCGTGCCGCTTGCGGCGATCGTATGCGCGATGGCGTGGGCAATGCACGAGGAGCGCGGCATCATGGAGATCAAGGAGGCCGTGCCGCTCGGCCTGGTCGGGCTCTTCGTAATGTGCATGTTTTTTCACGGCGAGCTCGCGGCGCGAAAGCCCGCGCCCCGCTACCTCACCAGTTTCTATCTCATGGTTTCGCTGGGGGGCGCGCTCGGCGGAATCGCGGTGGGCGTCGTGGCCGTCAAGCTCTTCAACACCTATTACGAGTTCGGCGCCGGGCTGGTCGTGACGCTGCTCGTCGCCGCTTACGTCACGCGCCTCATGCACTCGGCGGTGCCGATGCTGGTGCTTGCCGCGGTCGGCTTCACCGGCTACCACGTCTACGCGTACATCGGGTATCTCGCGAAGGACACGCGCGTCATGACGCGCAACTTCTACGGCACGCTGCGCGTGAAGGATATCGGCGCCGACGCCGAGCAGGCTGCCGTGCGGCGCCTCATGCACGGGGTGATCATGCACGGCGAGCAATACCTCGCGCCGGCGCGGCGCCGCGAGCCGACCACCTATTACGGCGAGACCTCTGGCGTCGCGCGCGCGATCAATGCTCTCGACGGCTCCGCGCTGCGCGTCGGCGTGGTAGGTCTCGGCACCGGGACGCTCGCGTTGTTCGGGCGCCCGGGCGACGTTTACCGCTTCTACGAAATCAACCCGCAGGTCGTCGAGATCGCGAACAGCGAATTCACCTTTCTCTCGGACAGCGCTGCGCGCATCGAGCACGTGCTGGGCGACGCGCGGCTTGCGATGGAGCGCGAGCCGCCCCAGAACTATGACGTGCTCGTGATCGACGCGTTTTCGAGCGACTCGATCCCGGTCCACCTCATCACCAGCGAGGCGCTGGCAGTTTACGCGCGGCACACGAAGCCCGGGGGCGTGATCGCCTTCCACGTGACGAACCGCTTCCTCGATCTCGCCCCCGTGGTCAAGAGCATCGCCGATGAGCATGGTCTGCATGCCGCACTGATTTCCGACGATGCCGAGGAGAGCGACCTCGCCCGCACTGACTGGGTACTCGTCACGCGCAACAAAGCCCTGCTCGAGCGCCCGGAAATCGCCAAGTTCACGAGCGAGATCGAGACTGTTCGGGGGCTGCGGGTGTGGACAGACGATTTCAATAATTTGTTCCGGATTCTGAAGTGATGAGTGCGGGGTTTATACTCAAGGCGATGTTGCGCATTCCGGGCGTTTCTTTTTTTATCATCGCGCTGGCGGTGATCGGCGCTCAGGCGGTCAGGGCGCAGCCACAGACGGACGCGCGGGGGCTGCCGACGCTCGCGCCGCTCGTCAACGAGGTGACGCCGGCGGTGGTGAACATCTCGGTCATCACGCGCTCCCCGCTCGAGACGAATCCCCTGTTCGCCGATCCCTTCTTCCGCCGTTTCTTCAGCCTGCCCGACCAGCCGCAGCGGCAGGAGCAGGCCGCCGGCTCGGGGGTCATCGTGGACGCGGCGCGCGGCTACGTCATCACCAACCATCACGTGATCCGCAACGCCGAGCAGGTGCTGGTCACGTTGAAGGACCGCCGCCAGCTTCCGGCGAAGCTCATCGGCACCGATCCCGGCACCGATATCGCCGTGCTCCAGATCGACGCCAAGGGCCTGTCCGCGATCCGCTTCGGCGACTCGGACACGCTGCAGGTCGGCGATTACGTGATCGCGATCGGCAACCCGTTCGGCATCGGCCAGACGGTTACTTCGGGCATCGTCAGCGCGCTCGGCCGCAGCGGCCTCTCGCCCGAAGGATTCGAGGACTTCATCCAGACCGACGCCTCGATCAACCCCGGCAACTCGGGCGGCGCGCTCATCAACCTGCGCGGCGAACTCGTCGGCATCAATTCCGCGATCCTCGGCCCCGCGGGCGGCAACGTCGGCATCGGCTTCGCTGTGCCCTCCAACATGGCGCACGCGGTGCTCACCCAGATCGCGCGCTTCGGCGAAGTCAGGCGCGGGCGGCTCGGCATCAGCATGGTTGACCTCACCCCTGATATCGCAAAGAAGCTCGGGGTCGGTGCTACCGAGGGCGTGGTGATCACGGCTGTCCAGGCCGGATCTCCCGCGGAGAAAGCGGGGTTGCGTGAGCGCGACGTGGTCGTCGCCCTGGGCAGTCGCCCGGTCCGCGCGGCCTCCGAGCTGCGGGCGCGGCTGGGGCTGACGCCGGTGGGAGAGGAAATTGAGCTGCGGGTACTGCGCGGAAAGGAGGTTCGAAGCATCCGCACCAACATTGCCCCGCCACTGGGGCCGGCGGGCGAAAGCGGCCGGGCCGTGGCACAGCTGCCGGGCATGAGCGTCGTGGAAATCGAGCGCGGCAGCCCGCTCTACCAGCAGCTGAAGGGCGGCGGCCTGGTCGTGGCCGACGTCGAGCAGGGCAGCCGGGCGTGGGCGGCGGGGTTCCGGCCCGCCGACATCATCTACGCGGTGAACCGCCGCCGGGTGCAGACGCACGCCGAATTCCGGAAAGCCGTGGGTGCCGCGAAAGGCGGCTATTCCGTGTCGCTGCTGCGCGGGGATTTCAACGTCACCATTATCGTCCGCTGATGACCGCAGTATCCGGACCGCTGGCGCGGCCGGGTTGAGGCGCGACCTCAAATGAGAGCTTGACGCGCTCTCCCCCGGGCTCGGCTGCCTTTGCCGCGACACGCGCCGACGGAACGGATTGCGTCTCGGTCATGTAGCTCGCCACCGCGCGGGCGCGCGCACCGGCGAGCTGGACGGGCGCCTCGTCCGCTATGCGCGCAGTATCCTCGAGCTGCTTCAATACGGCCTGATAGAACGCGGTGTCCGCACTGGCGCGCCCCGTCAGCGCCAGCACCGGATTCACGCGCTGCACCGGCTTGGCGCGCGCCTTCTCAATCTCGGCCACGAACCGGGCAAACGCGGCCTCCGAGGCGCGTTCCACGAACAGCGCTTCCATTGCGCGCTGGGTCCTCGCGTCGAGAGGATTGACCGGTTCCGGCATTGCGCCCGCAGCAGGCGCGCGGCCGAGCTTCGCGGCGATAGCGGCGGCGACATCACGCTCGCGCAGCGCGGCGCGGTCGGC
Source organism: Burkholderiales bacterium (assembly GCA_035456985.1). Lineage (GTDB taxonomy): Bacteria > Pseudomonadota > Gammaproteobacteria > Burkholderiales > SG8-41 > SG8-41. The sequence goes on from DATICE010000261.1 coordinate 30,351, forward strand.
CTCGCCGAACTGTCCTTCGACCACCAGCTTGAGCTGAGGCCGCTTGCCGAGGACCTGGGCCACCCTGTTCAGTTTCTCGCGCTCGGGCGGCTGGAGCGTGGCCCGTCCCGCGTCGAAGGCGATGTTTTCCGGGCTCTCGCCGCTGCCGCCGAAGAGCTGCGCCAGCGCCCGGAACGGATACGTCACGACGTTCCGGATGACGGTGGCGACCGCCTGCCAGATCAGGTGGCCGTAGCTGAACTGCGGATCGTCTACGTTGCCCGTCACGGGAACCGCGACGTCGATCCTGCCGTCGGCGTCGGTGAGCAGCGCGATCGCGAGATCGTACGGCAGGTTGAGCGCACCGGGCGCATCGACTTGCTCGCCGAGCGTGAATTTTTCCATTGCAACCTTGTTGTCGCCGGCGAGGTTGCTGTTCTCGATCTTGTAGCGCAGGTCTAGCGAGAGCCTGCCGGAGGCAATCCGCCGCCCGGCGAATGTCGCGGTATACGGCGACAGCGGCAGCATCTCGACATTGCGAAACACGACGGCGAGGTCGGTGTGCGCCTTGGGCTGGAACGGCCTCACCGTTCCGTCCACGCGCGCGAGGCCGAACTCCCCCACCCGTCCCTCGAGCTTCACCGCCGCCCCGCTTGCCGGGTCCGAGGAGATGCCGGTCGCCGTCCCCTGGAATTCCTCGACCTTGGCGGCGAACGGCAGCACCAGGCTCAGATCGGCGAAGTCCACGATTCCTTTCTCGACCCGTACACGCTGGACGGCGATGTCGAAGGGCGCCGCCGGCGCCTCCGCCCCGCCGGCGCTCGCGGCTACCGGTTTCGGCGCTTCGGGACCGGGCGCAATCGCCGCGCCCGGCGCCCCGGGAGCCGTTTCCGGTTGCGGCCGGAGCGCCTGGGCGAGATTCAAGCTGCGGTCCTTGAAGATCACGATCTTCGCCCCCGGCTCGAGCAGCCGCGCCTCCACTACGTGCAGTCGGCCGGGCTCGAGGTTGAAGTCGATGCCCTCCGCCGCAAACGAGCGCAAGGACAGCAGGCGCTCGCCGCTGACATCCTCGTTCACGAGCAGGTTGTCGAGCGCGGCGCTGCCCGTCACGCGCAGCTGGGGACGCGAGGCGCCCGCGCGATATTCCAGCCTGGCGGAGGTCGAGATCTCGCCTGACTCCAGCCGCACGGTGGCGTAGTGGGCAACCATGGGTTGCAGCGGCTTCAGGGTCACGCGCTCGACCTTCACCCTGGCAGCCGCCCGGCTGCCGTCCAGATCGAAATTCCCGCTGGCGTGTACCGCCCCTCCCTGCGCAACCCGCAGCGAGGCTTCGAACTCGGCAGGTGTCTTGCCTTCGGTGCGCAGGTTCTTGAGCCCGACGTGGATCCCCTCCAGGCCGTAGGCCACCGCGGGCTCGAAGCTGCGGTCAGCGAGCGCCACGCGCACGCCACTCACGTCGAATGCATCGAGAGAAGCGCTCCACGGCTCTGCCTTCGTACCGGCATCCCGCGAGCGGCCGGCAACCTCGCGCGGCGGCTGGCCCCGCTCGGCCGCTCGCAGTATCTCGACGGGGCGCAGGCTGCCGTCCTTTTCCCGGACGACATTGACCTTGCCGTCCGTCACCGCCACGCTCTGGATTGCGAGCCGGCGTTGATCGAGATCGAGGCTCCCACCTGCGAGCGCGATGGAGCCGAGAGAGACGATCGGTTCCGCCGCCCCGGCCTCGCCCGCCGTCACGCGCGAAAGCTTGAGCACGAGGTCACGCAGCAGCACCTGCACCCGGGCGCCGCGCGCTTCCACCTGCGCGGCAAATCCCGCTTCGACGCCAGCGACGCCAACGGCGAATTGTGCCGTTCGGCCGGGTTCGGCCGAGCGGAGGGCGATTTCCCGTGCGCTGAATCGCGCGTCCGTCAGCGTGAGTTGCGATGCGCCGTCCGAGTACGAAAAGCGGTAACGCACGCCGAGGTCGAATTCTCCCGCAGGCTCCGCCAAGTTGAAGTGTTCATGCAGGAACCGCCAAATTGGCCCAGGCTTTGCACTCCTGAGGTCCACTTCACCCTGTGAGACAACCGGCTGCAGCGACATCTCGCCGCGCCAACTCAACGAGCCGCCATCCGGGAGTCGCGCGCTCATCGTGTGCGGGCCGCGCCGGTCGGGCAGCGTGGAGATGTCCCGCATCTCGAGATCAAGCAGCCGCAACGTGGCGCTCGCCGGCGTCGGGACCGAGCGGTCGCTTAAGGTGACCGCCCCCCGCTTCAGGGCAACGTGCTGCAGCAGCAAACGAGGCGGATGCTCGGCCGGCGGTCCCTCGCCCTTCGGAAAGCTCTCGGCTAGGGCGGCGAGATTAAGCTTCCCATCAGGCGCGATATCGACGCGCAGGTCGAGCCCTTCGAGCGCAATCTCGGAAAAGGTCCACGCCCACCGCAGCAGGCTCGAGAGCTCGAAGTTGACCAGCAGGCGCTCGAAGCCCACGATCGGCGCACCGTCGCGCTCGTTCAGCGCGAAATCGCGAATCTCGACCTTGAACAGAAGCGGATTGACGCGCACCTCGCCGAGGCTCACCGTGCGCTTCAGGGTCTCCGCGACGTAATTGCGGATCCCGCGCTCAACCAGCGCAGGCGCAGCGAGGAATCCGAGCAGGAGATAGAGCGCGAACGCTGAGCCGGCGACGACCAGCGCACGCGCATGCGCGACCATCATCCTCTTCAGTGCCTCGATCATTTTTTTCACGTCCCGTCGCGCGCCTTGCGGGGAGACTTGCAGCGAGCGAACGCTGATTATGGCCATCCGTTCGTGGCCGCGCAACGTGGCAGGAGCGCGCGTTCCGCTTCATCACGCGCAGTCGTTCCGGCGCTTTGCGCCCGGAACAACAATATCTATACTGGCGGCTCGCACTTCTTGCCACGTCAGGGGGGGGGGAGCAATGAAGGTCAAGGCCAACGGCATCGACATCAACTACGAAATCGAAGGCAACGGACCGTGGCTCACCATGAGCCATTCGCTCGCGTGCAACCTGCACATGTGGGATCCGCAGATGCCGGTGCTCACGAAGAAGTTCAAGGTGCTCCGCTACGATACGCGCGGCCACGGCCAGTCGAGCGCTCCCGCCGGCGAGTACACGCTGGAACAGCTCGCCGACGACGTGAAGGGGCTGCTCGATGCCCTCAAGATCAGGCAGACGCACTGGGCGGGGCTGTCCATGGGCGGGATGATCGGCCAGGCCTTCGCGCTCAAGTACCCGGGCGTCTTCCAGAGCATGGTGCTCGCCGACACCACCAGCCGGCGTCCGCCCGACGCGGCGAAGATGTGGGGCGAGCGCATCCAGAACGCGCAGCAGAAGGGGATGGACGCGCTGGTGGAGGGCACGCTCGGCCGCTGGTTCACCGAGCCTTATCGGGCGAGCCACAAGGACGTGATGGCGCGCATCGGCAACGACATCCGCACGACCCCCGTCGCCGGCTTCGTCGGCTGCTGCCACGCGATCGCGAGGGTGGACTATCTGGACCGGCTGAAGGAAATCGAGTGTCGAGCGCTGGTCATGGTCGGCGAGCACGACCACGGGACGCCGCCGGAAGCGGCGCGGGCGATACACCAGAACCTGAAGGGCTCGGAGCTGAAGATCATCCCTTCCGCGGCCCACCTCTCGAACATCGAGCAGGCGCAGGTATTCAACGACGCGATGACGGAATTCCTGAATCGCGTCGCGCGCTGAGCGGGGGGCTCCTAACGCGCGGCGCGGCGCTCATACCAGAACCCGTAGCCGCTGCCGCCGAACATCAGCGCCGAGCAGGAGACGAATACCGGCGCGAATCCGAGCGCGCTGCCGATCGCGCCGAAAGCGAGCGGCACGATCATGTGCGTGAAGTGGTTGAACGTCACGCGCAGCCCCGCCCCTTCGGAGGCGCGCCCGGCCGGCGACAGGCTGTAGATCAACGACATCGACATCGGCTGGCCTACGCCGCATCCGACCCCGAGCACGAACGACGCCGCCGCCAGCAGATAGGGGTCGTGAAACAGGGGAAACAGCAGCAGCGCCATACCGGAAAACCCGATTGCCCAGAGCAAAATCTCGAACTCGCTCCACATCCGCACGAGGCGCGACAGCGCCACGCGGATCGCGAACACCGCGACGGCGAACATACTCATGATGATTCCGATCGCCGATGCCGAGAGGCCGATCGAGTGCCCGTAGATGGGGAAGAAGAACTGATAGAGGTCCCACGCGACGGAAATCAGCCCGCTGGCGACGATGGCATTGCGCAGATTGGAGATGCGCAGCAGATCGAGCGAGCTGGATTTCTTCGGATTGCGGTCCGTTCCGATCGCGGCTGCCGGCAGCAGGTTGCCCTTGAACCACAGGACGAGCACCGCAGCGGCCGGGCACGCCGCGAGCGCGAGGTAGGCGACCTCGAAGCCGAGGTAGTCGATCGAGAAGCCGGCAATCAGAGGTCCAAGGAACGAAGCGATGGAAAACCCGATGGCTAGCAGCGAATAATTACGGGCGCGATCCTCCGGCCTGCCCAGGGCGCCGGTGATCCCCTGCGCCGGGACGAAGAAGAACTGGAAGGCCGTGCCCACCGCGAGCGACAGCACGTAGAGCGCCGCCACGCCGGGCAAGACGTACGGCACCAGGAGCGCGACGACCACCCCGATCGCACCGCCCAGCATCGGCACCCGAGGCCCGACGCGGTCGACGAGACGGCCGATGTAGAGCGCGATCAGCATCGGGCACAGCGCCCACAGTGCCATGATCACGCCGACCGAGAACGCATCCATGCCCAGGCTCAACGCGTGCAGCGGCAGCGCGACCTTGGCGCCGCTGAAACCGGCGTGCGTGAGCACGCAGGTCAGCACGATCATGTAGATTGCCATCGGGGACGGTGCGGCCGGCTGCGCTCGCGGACAAAATAACCGGGAGCCGGAATTCTACCGGGAACGGGTGGCTATCGGTTCCTAACGTCCGTATCGTGGATCACTTCTGCACGGGGCTGTGGTCTGCTACCCCGGCAAACAGCCACGATGTGAACAGCGCGCTGGGCCATCGTTCGCACCGCCTAATCCGGTCCGGGAACTGCGTCGACGCGCCGTGCGCCATGCGGCTAGGCCGGCACGACCAGGTAATGGACGCCGAACAGCCGCTCCGGGTCGGTCCAGCACTCGACCGGCGTAAGACCCGCAGCCGCGGCGAGGTCCTGGAATTCCCGGACCGAGTACTTGTAGGAGTTCTCCGTGTGTATCGTCTCGCCCCTGCGGAAGCGGATGCTGTGCCCGCCGATCCTGATCTCCTGCGCTTTCAGGCTCTCCAGGTGCATCTCGATTCGGCCACTCCCTGCGTTGTAGAAGGCGCGGTGGCGGAACGCCGACAGGTCGAAGTCGGCGCCGAGCTCGCGATTGATGCGAGCGAGGAGGTTCAGATTGAAAGCGGCGGTGACGCCGCGCGCGTCGTTGTAGGCGGCGTCGAGCCGCGCCGGATCCTTCTTGAGATCGACCCCGATCAGGAGGCCCCCGCCCCCGCCCAGCTGCACCCGGACGCCCGCCAGAAACGCGGTGGCTTCGGCCGGGGTCAGATTGCCGATGGTCGAGCCCGGGAAATACACGATGCGGCGGCGCGCGCCGAGCCCCTCCAGTTCCGGCAGGGCAATGGGGTGCGAGTAATCCGCGCAGATTGCGACGACCCGCAACTGCGGGAATTCGCGGGCGATCTCCGCGGCGGCGGCGTTCAACTCCGCGCGCGCAATATCGATCGGAACGTATGCCGCGGGGCCGGCTGCGGCGATGAGGATGCGGGTCTTGCGGGCGCTGCCGCTGCCATACTCGATCAGGACGCATCCCGGCCCGAGATGCCGGGCCATGTCGCCGACGTGGTCCTGCATCAGCGCGATTTCGGCGCGCGTCAGGTAGTACTCCGGCAGCCCGCAGATCGCCTCGAACAGCGCGCAGCCCTGCGCATCGTAGAAATACTTGGCCGGCAGGGCCTTTTGCGGGCGCGACAGGCCGCCGATCACGTCATCGAGAATGCGGCCCGATTCCGGATTGAGGTCGTAAAAGGAATAGCCGGCGTTCGCCCGCACCATCGGCTGAGTTTACCCGCTCGCCCGGGCGGATCGAATACCGGCTGCATCCGTGGCGGTGGCCGGCGATCTTACCGGTCACCTGTCCCAGCCAATGTGTATGCCGCCGGCTGGCGCGACGAGTTGCTCTCCATCCACTTCTTGATGCGGTTGGCATCGCCGATGCGCGTGAGTTGACCCCATGAATCGAGCAGCACGATGATCACCGGCGTCGCGGCAATATGGGCCTGCATCACCAGGCAGCGCCCGGCCTCGCTGATGTAGCCGGTCTTGGACAGGCCGATGTCCCAGCCCGAGTTGCGCACCAGCCGGTTGGAGTTGGTGAACCGCATCTTGCGGCCATTGGCAAGGCGCACGGTGTACTCGCTGTCGGTGGTGTACTCGCGTATCAAGGGGTGGCGGTGGGCGGCCCCCACCAGCCGCGCGAGATCCTGCGCGTTCGAGACGTTGCCGCTCGAGAGCCCGGTACCATCCACGAAGCGGCTGCGCCACATCCCGAGCTCGGCCGCCTTGCGGTTCATCGCCGCCACGAAGGCGTCGGTGCCGCCGGGGTAGGCCCGCGTCAACGCCGCCGCGGCACGGTTTTCCGAAGCCATCAGCGCGATCCGCAGCAGGTCGTTCCGCGATAAGGAAATGCCGACGGTGAGTCGCGACCGCGTGCCCTTGAGCCCGTCGCGGTCCTCTCTGCTGATCTTGATGAGTTCGTCGAGCGGCAGGCCCGAATCCAGCACGACCAGCGCCGTCATCAGCTTGGTGATGGACGCGATCGGAACGACCCCTTCGACGTTCTTGGCGTAGAGGACGCGCTGGCCGGACTGGTCGAGTACAAGGGCGTTCGCCGACTTGAGGTTGAGTCCGGCGTCGTGCCGGGCAGGCAATCTGGCCCCCAGTCGCTGCTCGATAGCGGCCTGCTGTCCTGCCATCACATTTGCGGCAAGCACACACCCCGCCACCAACGCCACCAGCCTCTCGCTCAAGGCGTCCTCCCTGGTGGCATAAAGCCACCGAATTAGGCAGCAAAAATACAGGGTTAGCGGGAAACTTTCAACTGTTTCCTGAATATGTGACCTAGTCCACGGACCACCTGTGGCCGCTAAACCTCAAATTCGATGCCAGGCAGGGAGACTTGGGAACGCCCTCGCAGTAGGGCGATCTTCCAAAAAAAACTCCGCTCGGGACAGTTTGGGTTGTCCCGGCGGAGGGTAAAGAGGCCATGCAATCACCTGCTCAGCACAGGTAATTGCGACTACCAGGCCTCCGAGGAGGAAAGTTTGAGCAACCTGCTCATTCGCGCGGGATTCCTGGCTGAGCATCCCGCAACTGGTGGGCGCAATCTATTCCCTCTCCCTTACGCCAAGCTTACAGAGCGGCGGGAAACTGCGTTGCACGCGGGCAAGCGGATTGCTGTGAGCGTTACGCAGCAAATTTGATATCGTCTGTCTCTTCGATGCTTACGGATCACCGTTCCCGCCGTGCGCCTCCTCATCGTTGAAGACGATCCGGTACTGGCGGACGGGCTCGTCCGCTCACTGCGGAGCTCCGACTACGCCGTCGACTGTGCGGTCGACGGTGGGGAGGCCGACCACGTCCTCTCCACGAACACCTATGATCTGGTAATCCTCGACCTCGGGCTGCCCCGCCTCGACGGCTACGAGGTTCTGCGGCGGCTGCGCCGCCGCGGATCGAGGACGCCGGTACTGATACTCACCGCGCTCGATTCGCTCGAGGACCGGGTCAAGGGACTCGACCTGGGCGCCGACGACTACCTCACCAAGCCGTTCGACCTGCCGGAGCTGGAGGCGCGCGTGCGGGCTCTCATTCGGCGCGGTCAGTCGGGCGGGGGCTCGCTGCTCACTCACGGAGCGCTCACGCTCGATACCGCGGGCCGGCGCGCTTCTCTGGACGGCGAGCCGCTCGAGCTCTCCGCGCGCGAGATCGGCGTCCTCGAAGTGCTGATGCTGCGAAGCGGACGCGTCGTCAACAAGGATCAGCTCGCCGAGGAGCTCTACGGCTGGGACGAGGAAGTGAGCGCCAACGCCATCGAGGTCTACGTTCATCGCCTGCGGCGCAAGCTGGAGCCCGCGGGGGTCACCATACGCACCATCCGCGGGCTGGGCTACCTGCTGGAGAAACCGGCACATG
>DATICE010000262.1:0-5797 GCA_035456985.1 Burkholderiales bacterium
GTCGAATCGGTGGGCGCGCGGATGGTGAACGCCATCCGGATCGTGCTCGCGTTCTCCGCGCTGGTGGTGGTCCACATCGCCGCGTCCGAAGCCGAGCACCTGAGCATCCTCACCGATGCTTCCCTCATCGCTTACTGCGCCTTCAGCATCATCGCGTATTACATCAGCGCGCGCGGCCAGGCGCCGGCGATGGCGAGAAGCAACCATTGGGTCGACGTGTGCTTCTACGTGTACCTCGTCGCGCTCACGGGCGGAAGCAGCAGCCTGTTCTTTCTCTACTTCCTCTTCCCGATACTGGTCGCGTCCTTCTCCGTGGGCTACCGGGAAGGGCTGGTGGTTACGCTCGCATCCGCGGTCGCATTCGCGCTGGTCGGGGTGATGATCGCGCCCCCGCATACACATTTCGGCCTCGGGGAAGCGCTCATCCGTTCCGTCTATCTGCTCGCGCTTGGTTACCTGATCGTGTACTGGGGCGGCTACGAGATCACGCTGAAACGCGGCCTCACGCTGCTGAAGGAAGTGAATAACCTCTGGGATCCGCGCTTCGGGGTGGACCACACCATCGGTACCAACCTCGACCGCCTGGTCGATTATTTCGGCGCGAGCTCGTGCACGCTCGTGCTGCGGCGTCCGACAGAGCCTCCGAAGTTTTTGCTCTACAGCGCATCTCCGCAGAACCCCGGGCGGCTCGCCGAGCCGGGCGAGATCGTGGAATCGATGGCGCGCCGGCTGCTGTGCCTGCCGGAAACGTTCGCCGCCGCCTATCGCGATGCCGCCTCGCGCTGGCGGCGGGGCGCGCGGTTCATCGCTTACGACCTCGACCTTCGCAGCAGCCGCAACGGCAACTATTTCGACACCTGCAAGGACATTGCCGAGCTGCTCGAGACCCGCGCCTTCATGACCGTTCCCTACTCGCAGCGCGACGGCACCTCCGGCCGGTTGTTCCTCGCCTCCGCGGGCAAGGCGTTCACGCAGTCGGACATCGAGTTCCTGTCCCAGGCGGCGGCGGCCATCTCGCCGGTGGTCGAGAGCATGTACCTGATGGACGAGCTCGTTCTGAAGGCCGCGGAGCACGAGCGGTTCAAGATTTCGCGCGACATCCACGACACGACGATACAGCCGTATATCGGATTGAAGCTCGGGCTCGACGCCTTGCAGCGCGAGACCGGCGAGGGGGGCGAGCAGGCCCGGCGCATCGGCGAGTTGATCGAGATGGCGAACCTGACGATACGGGATCTCCGGACTTACGCGGCGACGCTGCGGGACAAGGCGTCGGTTCCGGGGGACTTCCTGGTGTCGGCAGTTAACCGGCAGGCGGAGCGCTTCCGGCGGTTCTACCAGATCGACGTCGAGGTGAAGAGCCACGTCAACGGCCAGCTGAGCAACCGGCTCGCCGCCGAGGCGTTCCAGATCGTCTCGGAGGGCTTGAGCAACGTGCTGCGGCATACTTCCGCAAAACACGCCTTCGTGCATATACTATGCGAAGAACACCAACTCCTGCTGAAGGTCGGCAACGAAGCTCCGCAGGGCCCCGGCCCCGCACCCGCTTTTGTCGCGTGGTCGATCCAGGAGAGGGCGTCGGAGCTGGGCGGAACCGCGTTCACCGAACGGAGCGTGGACGGTTACACGGTCGTCCACGTGAACATTCCGATCTGATGCAAGGGCCAACATGAATCGACGTACTGGCACACCGATAAGAGTCCTGATCGTCGATGATCACCGCACCGTGTTGTGGGGGCTGGAGCGGCTGATCGATGCCGAGAAACCCGCGATGGAGGTCGTGGGAAAGGCGACGAACCGCGCGGACGCGATCGAGCTCGCGGGCACGCTGCGCCCGGATGTCATCGTTCTCGACATCGATCTCGGCCAGCACGACGGCATCAGCGCCATCCCGGAGCTCATCGCGAAGTCGAAGGGGCACGTGCTGGTATTGACCGGCATGCGCGATGCGACGGTGCACGACAACGCGGTGATCGCCGGAGCGCGGGGGATCGTCCACAAGGAGGAACCCGCGGAGACGATCATCAAGGCGATCGACCGCATCCAGCGGGGCGAGCTCTGGCTCGACCGCGCCACGACCGGAAGGATATTCATCGAGCTCTCGCGCTCCGGCGGCGCCTCACGGCGGTATACCCCAAAGTCCAAGACATCGACGCTCACGACGCGGGAGCGGGAGTTGATCGGCATGCTCGCGGCGGACCCGGGCGCGAATTACCGCAATATCGCCGAGAAGCTGAACATCAGCGAGCACACCGTGCGCAATCACGTGACCAGCATCTACGGCAAGCTCGGCGTCCAGAACCGGCTCGAGCTCTTCGTCTACGCCAGCAAGCACGGGCTGCAGCCCTAGCTCTGTGAAACGCCTGTTTTTCGCGCTCGCCCTGCTCCTCACCCCGGCGCTGGCGCAGGCGTCGTGTCCCGGGCTGCTCGACCATCGCTACACCTCGCTGCAAGGCCAGCCCGTCAATCTCTGTGAATTCGCGGGGCGGCCGATCCTGGTGGTGAACACCGCCAGCAAATGCGGTTACACGCCCCAGTTCGAGAAGCTCGAGGCCCTCCACAAGCGCTACCAGGCGCGCGGTCTCGTGGTGCTGGGATTTCCCTCGAACGACTTCAACCAGGAGCTGGCGACCAACCAGGAGATCGCGCAGTTCTGCAAGCTCACCTATTTCGTCGAGTTCCCGATGATCGAGAAGGGCTCGGTGAGTGGCGCCGATGCCAATGCGTTCTTCAAGCAGCTTGCCGCAGCCACCGGTACGGCACCCCGGTGGAATTTCCACAAGTACCTGATCGCCCCCGACGGCAAGACCGTCCACAGCTTCGGCACCCGCGTCGAGCCGGACTCGCGCGAGGTCATGGGCAAGCTGCTGCCCATGCTCAAGTAGCTCGCTCCAACCACCCCGCCTGCTAACGCAGGCACCCCTCCTTGAGCAAAGGAGGGGAGAGCAGGCTGAACCACCCCGTCACCTTCGGTGCCACACCTCCATAGCAAAGGAGGGGAGGTTCTGTTGGTATTTTCCCCTCCTGCCCGAGGAGGGGTGGCGCGAAGCGCCGGGGTGGTTGACCCTGCAGTCATCCAATCGACCGCGTCATACGTTTTTGTAAGCGTGCCGCTCCACAACCGTCCTTCGCTCAAACTTCGACGCCGTGCCCTTCGCGAGAGTCTTACTCCGGCAGAAGCGCGCTTGTGGAAATACCTGCAGCGCAGCCAGCTTGAAGGCAGCAAGTTCCGTCGCCAACACAGCGTGGGCCAGTTCGTCCTGGATTTCTATTGCCCGGCAGTAAGGGTTGCGATCGAGCTAGATGGCGCCGCGCACGACCACGACGCGGCCCAGCTTGCGGACGCCGCACGAGATGAGTACCTCGCCAGTCTTGGAATAACGGTGCTGCGGTTCGAGAATCGCGAGGTCATTGAAAACCTCGAGGGAGTGCTGCTGCGGATCAAAGCGCAGTTCGGCGGAGCCGGTTAGTCATTCGAGTTAACCACCCCGTCACCTTCGGTGCCACCCCTCCTTGATGAAGGAGGGGAGGAACCTTCCAGCGCGATTTGCGGCTAGGCCGAACCAGCGAGCGGCTTCGGGAAGAGCGGCTTGTCCTTGCGCGCCGCATCATTGAGCGCGCCGATGTCGCCCGAGAGCTCGCCGCCTTCCTCGATGGTGAGCTTGCCGTAGCGGATCTTGCCGGTGACCTTGCCGGTGGCGTGGATCACGAGCTGCTTGCGGGCGGTGAGTTCGCCTTCGAACCGGCCGTGGACCTCGGCGACGTCAATGCCGGCGGTGCCGGAGAACACGCCTTGCTGCGCGATCTGGATGACGCGGCTGTCCATCGAGGCCTCGACTCTCCCCTCGACCACCAGCGTGTCGCAGTCGGTGATCTCCGCGCCTTTGAGCTTGATGTCCGGCCCGACGATCAGCTTGCTGCCCTTGCCCTCGGCGGCACGCTGCGGCACCGGCGCGAGCTCCGGCTTCTGGGGATCGGGTTGAAGCGCGCGTTGCGGGGGAGAAGACTGACTTGCGGGCTGCAGCGTCCGTGGATCTTTCCGTGCCGCCTCGTCCTTTCTTGAAAACAGTCCGTCGCCGGGGAACATCGACATGGTTGCGCCTCCTTGGGGGTGATTGCCGTTTCCAGCAGGAATTCACCGGAGCAAGCGATGTGCCACACTCGAGGTACTGTTTGTATTCAACGAGTTTCCTCGCGGTGAGGCCATGCGCCAGCGCCTGAATTGTCGTCCGTGAGCGACGCGCTGCGGCGCGAGTGCTTCAACGAGTTGTTTTCCCGCGGATTGCGTTGTAGCCGCTGTGCGACGGGGCGCGATCTCCCACCACCCCGGCGCTTCGCGCCACCCCGCCCGTACAGTCGCGCTGCATCGCGACTGTCGCTCGCCGGCTCGAACGCATGCTTCTCGAAACCCCGGCTCGCCCTCAGGCAGGAGGGGAGTACAAAAAAACGCGGCGGGGTTACCGCCGCGTTCAAAAGGCCGCTTGCGCAGCCTTAACCGGGGAGGAGGAGGGGACCCCGGTTGAAGTCGATCCGTGCTGCTTAGTGCTTGACGCTGGGTTTCAGGAACCAGGTGCCCATTGCGGCCACCTTTTCCCGCGCCCAGATCAGCGCGTCTGCGAATCCTTCGGCCATCCGCATTACGTTCAGCGCCTTGTGGCGCTCAAGCTCGCTCATGTGCGTCCTCTGAATCAACGCGTAGACCTCTGGTCCGAATGCTGTATGCTTACCTTTTCTCACCGTCTTACCCCTTTCCAAGCTGTCCTGTTATCCTGCTGTCAGTTCCAACTGCCTTACGCAAGTTGGTGACTTTACACAGTGATATGGACAAGTATATAGGCACTTTGTTGCATTGCAATAGATGACTTATAATACGGGAACAGATTAATTAAACTAACCTATTATTCATGTACGCGCGCCTTCCGCCGCTCAACGCCCTGAGAGCTTTCGAAGCTGCCGGGCGTCATCTGAGCCTCAAGAAAGCTGCGGGCGAGCTGAATGTCACGCCGGCCGCGGTGAGCCATCAGATCAAGGCGCTGGAGGACTACCTCGGCGTGAAGTTGTTCCTGCGCCGCAACCGCGCGCTGGAGCTGACCGAAGCGGCGCGCGCGTGTCTCCCCAAGCTGCGAGAGGGCTTCGACAGCCTGGTGCAGGCGGTGGAGCGCGTGCGCACGCACAAGGCTGGCGCCATGCTGACCGTGAGCGTTGCGCCCTCGTTCGCCGCGCGCTGGCTGATGCCGCGGCTCCACCGCTTTTTGGAGTCGCATCCCGCGACCGATGTGCGCGTATCCGCGCGCCTGAGGCAGGCCGCCGAAGGCACCAGGCGCGGCGCCGCCGCCGAACGCGCGACCGTGGACACGTGGCTCGCGGACTCCGACGTGGCGATTCTCTACGGGCGCGGCGACTACCCCGGCTTCCAGGTGGACAAGTTATTCACGCTGTCCATCACGCCCATCTGCAGCCCCCGCCTGATCACGGATCCCGAGCATCCGCTGCTGCGGCCTGCCGACCTCAGGCACCAGCTGCTGCTGCACGACGATACCGGCGATCTCTATGACGGGGTGTCGTTCTGGGAGGTGTGGCTGAAGGCGGCAGGTGTTGAGGACGTGGACCTGAGCCGCGGGGCTCACTTCAGCCACGCCGTGCTTGCTTTCGAAGCCGCCATCGAGGGCCACGGGGTGGTGGCGACGATGCCATTGCTAGCCGAGAACGATCTGCACTCCGCGCGCCTGGTGACGCCCTTTGCGCTGCGGGTCCCGCTCCAGTCTTCGTACTACCTCGTTAGCGCGGAGTCCGCGGC
>DATICE010000263.1:0-2207 GCA_035456985.1 Burkholderiales bacterium
CGATGTCGCGCGGGGCTTTCTCCACTCGCACTCCTACACCGGCAATCCACTCGCCTGCCGCGCGGCGCTGGCCACGCTCGACCTCCTCGAGGAGGGTGGCGTGATCGAGTCAAACCGCGCGCGGAGTTCGCGCCTCACCGCCGCCGCGCGCCCGATCGCGCAGCACCCGCGCGTGCGGGCCTTCCGCAATACCGGGATGATCTGGGCGTTCGAGATCGAGACCGACGATCCTTCCTTCGCGCGCCGGTTCTTCGCCGCCGCGCTTGATCGGGAGCTCCTGCTGCGCCCCCTCGGCAACACCGTCTATTTCATGCCGCCGTACGTGATCACAGACGAGGAGATCGATCTGCTTGCCACGCGCACCACGGCGCTCATCGACGCGCTGCCTTCGGACAAGCGCATAATCTAGGCATGGTTACTGCGGCCGGTATCAGTGATGCGCAGCGGGTAACGCGCCTGCTCCGCAGCGTGCTGACGGCTGTCGGGGCGGTGCTGCTCTCGGCCGCGCTGCCGCGCGCTTACGCTCAGACCGATCTCCTTCCCGTGTCCGTTGCCCGCGCGCTTGCGCAAGCCGACATCCCGGAGCACGCGACATCGTTCTACGTCCACGAAATCGGCGCAGAGCGCCCGCTTCTCGCCGCGGGTGCCGCGCGCCCGATGAATCCGGCTTCTTCCATCAAGCTCGTCACCACCTACGCCGCGCTCGAACTGCTCGGCCCCGCCTTCCAGTGGGTGACCGAGGCCTACGCCGCCGGCACGTTGAGCGACGGAGTGCTCGAGGGTGACCTCGTGTTGAAGGGCCGCGGCGATCCCAAGCTTACGCTGGAGAATTTCTGGCTGCTTCTGCGCGGCTTGCGCAGCCGCGGGCTGCGTGAAATCCGCGGCAATCTCCTGCTCGACCGCACCTATTTCGCAGCCACCGACCACGATCCCGCGCGTTTCGACGAGCAGCCGACGCGTCCTTACAACACCGGGCCGGACGCACTGCTCGTCAACTTCAAGGCGGTGCGGCTCTCCTTCGTGCCGGACAGCGAAGCACGCCTGGTGCGGATCCTCGCCGAGCCCGCGCTGCCGCAAGTGCAGATCGTGAACCGGCTGGCGCTGGTCAACGGCCCGTGCGGGGATTGGGTCAACCGGATGAAGGTAGACGCGCAGGGCGGCTCGGCCGCGACGCGCCTCGCGTTCAGCGGCCGCTACGCTGCGAGCTGCGGCGAGCGCGAGCGCAGCTACAGCGTGCTGCCGCACGCCCATTACGTGCTCGGCTTGTTCCGCGAATTGTGGCGCGAGCTGGGCGGAACGTTCAGCGGGACGGTGCGCGACGGCACGGTGGGGGCGGATGCGCGCCTGATCGCCTCCGTCGAATCGCCCGCCCTGGCGCAAGTCGTGCGCGATATGAACAAATTCTCGAACAACGTCATGGCGCGGCAGCTCTACCTGACGCTCGGCGCGGAGGCGGCGGGCGAGCCGGCGACGCGCGAGAAGACCGACCGCGTGATCCGCGAATGGCTTGCTAGTAAAAAGCTGAACTTTCCCGAGATGGTACTGGAGAACGGATCGGGGCTGTCGCGCGTTGAGCGCATCAGCGCGCGGCATCTCGGGGAGCTGCTGCTCTCCTCTTTCCAGAGCCCGGTGATGCCGGAGTTCATCGCCTCGCTGCCGCTCGCGGCGATGGATGGAACGATGAAGAAACGCCTCACGGACGCCGACGTGGCCGGGCAGGCCCATATCAAGACCGGCTCGCTGACGGGGGTGCGCTCGATTGCGGGCTACATGCTCGACGCGCGCGGGCGGCGCTGGGTCGTCGTGTCCATCGTCAACCACCCCAATGCCGGCAACGCGCAAGCAGCGCAGGACGCGCTGCTCACGTGGATCTATCACCGCGGCGAAAGCGCGTGCTGCCCCGGAGGGTGAGCTGCGGGGTCAATCCCGCTTTGTAGCCCGCCATCCTGTCCGTGTTCGCCGCGCAGGAGTGGCGTCGAGGAAAGTTTTCCACGCAGCGACCCGTGCATTTGTTCGCGCTGCTCCCTGGTAACTCCGTCACGAGCGAAAAGCTGAATGGTGACGGGATTCCGTTCATTTCAAGGAGGTCGAGAGTAGGATCGATTGCGTCAGGAGGGTGCCCATGTTGGTTCGCGGCGCGACTATCCTGTGGGCGATGGCGGCAACGGTGCTGCCGCTTGCCGCCGCATTTGCCGAAGAAGCAACGC
>DATICE010000264.1:0-5816 GCA_035456985.1 Burkholderiales bacterium
AACCGTCAGGGCAAAGTGTGGTGCGCCCGGCGGGAATCGAACCCACAACCCCCGGCTTAGAAGGCCGGTGCTCTGTCCGTTGAGCTACGGGCGCCCTGCGGCAAGGCTGCCCCGCCCGGCGCTGAGGCGCAAGACCCGGACCCCCGGCCGCAAGCCGGCCCGCGCCCCCGGGAGCGGGTGCAATATACTCCCGGAAACCTCTGATAGTCAACGCAAAATCTAAATTTTTTCGCGTAAACTTAATAACTTGCGACTCGCCCGCATTTAATATATAAAGCGTCTTTTTTAACCGGAATTGGGCGCATGCCGACCGAACTGCACAAAGCTTTTCCCCCCTACAAACCAAAGGGGAAAGAGGACTACATGAACCCGCGCCAGCTCGGGCATTTCCGCAAGATGCTCGAGGAGATGAAGCGCGATCTCTCGCAGGACATCGACCGCACCGTCCACACGATGCAGGACGAGGCGACGATCTTCGCCGATCCCAACGACCGCGCCAGCCAGGAATCGGACATGTCGCTCGAGCTGCGCAACCGCGACCGCGAGCGCAAGCTCATCAAGAAGATCGATGAGACCATTTCGCGCATCGACCTGGGCGAATACGGCTACTGCGAGTCGTGCGGGGTGGAGATCGGGCTGAAGCGGCTGGAAGCGCGTCCGACCGCGACGCTCTGCATCGACTGCAAGACACTCGACGAGATGCGCGAGAAGCAGGTTGCCAAGTAGCTATCGGCGAGCAGCAATCGCCAAATGAAAAGGGGCGGGTCACCCGCCCCTTCTTCATGTACTGCCCAGCCGACCTGGAGCCGCCGTTCGCGCCTCCGATCAGACCGGCACTACTGTGCGGTGGTCTGGATCTCGATTGCTACCGCCTTCATCGAGAGCCGCAGCCTGCCCTTGTCGTCCGCCTCGAGCACCTTGACGCGCACCTGCTGCCCTTCCTTGAGGTAGTCGCCGACGGCGTTCACGCGCTCGTTGGCGATCTGCGAGATGTGGAGCAGCCCGTCCTTGCCCGGCAGCACGCTCACGATCGCGCCGAAATCGAGCAGTTTGAGCACCGTGCCGTCGTAGATGCGACCGACCTCGACGTCCGCGGTAATGGCCTCGATCCGTTTCCTCGCGGCTTCGCCCGCCTCCGGCGACACGCAGGCGATTGTGACAGTCCCGTCGTCCTGAATATCGATGGTTGTGCCCGTCTCCTCGGTCAGCGCGCGTATGACCGCGCCGCCCTTTCCGATCACGTCGCGGATCTTTTCAGGCTTGATCTTCATGGTGATCATTCGCGGCGCCCATACCGACAGCTCGGCGCGCGGCGCTTCCAGCGACTGCTTCATCTTCTCCAGGATGTGGATGCGCCCCTCGCGCGCCTGGATGAGCGCGGCATGCATGATCTCCTTGGTGATGCCTTCGATCTTGATGTCCATCTGCAACGCCGTCACGCCCGTCTCGGTGCCGGCGACCTTGAAATCCATGTCGCCCAGGTGGTCCTCGTCGCCGAGGATGTCAGAGAGCACCGCGAAGCGCTTGCCTTCCTTGATCAATCCCATGGCAATGCCGGCCACATGCGCCTTGAGCGGAACGCCGGCATCCATCAGCGCCAGACAGCCTCCGCACACGCTCGCCATCGAGCTCGAGCCATTCGATTCGGTGATTTCGGAAACCACGCGCAGCGAGTATGCAAACTCCTCCGGAGCCGGCAACATGGACAACAGCGCGCGCTTGGCCAGGCGTCCGTGCCCGATTTCGCGGCGCTTGGGCGATCCGACCCGCCCGGTCTCTCCGGTCGCGTATGGCGGCATGTTGTAATGCATCATGAAGCGGTCGCGATACTCGCCTTGCAGCGCGTCGATGATCTGCTCGTCGCGCGAGGTGCCCAGGGTCGCGGTAACCAGCGCCTGTGTCTCGCCTCGCGTGAACAGCGCCGAGCCATGGGCGCGCGGCAGCAATCCCGTGCGTATCGAGATCGGCCGAACGGTGCGCGTGTTGCGTCCGTCGATTCGCGGTTCGCCGCTCAGAATCTGGCCGCGCACGATCTTCGATTCGATGGCGAAGCAGATTTCCTTGACCGCATTCGCCTCCGGCCCTCCCTCCTTGCCAACGCCAACTTCCTCGAACACGCGCCTCCAGATCCCGTCGATCGCCTCGGAGCGCGCTTGTTTTTGCCGGAGCCGAAACGCCTCGCGCAGGTCGCTTTCGGAAAGCTCCGCAATGCGCGCGGCAAGCGCCTCGTCCTTCGCTGGCGCCGTCCACTCCCATGCCGTGGCACCCGCCTCATCCACCAGCTCGTTGATCGCCTGGATCACCGTCTGCATCTGCTGGTGACCAAACACCACCGCGCCCAGCATGACGTCCTCGGGGAGCTCCTTCGCCTCCGATTCCACCATCAGCACCGCCTGCTCGGTTCCGGCCACCACCAGGTCGAGCTGGGATGCTTTCAGCTCGGTGGCGGTCGGGTTGAGCACATATTGCCCGTTGAGATAGCCGACGCGGGCGGCCCCGATCGGGCCATTGAACGGGATGCCCGACAGCGCCAGCGCGGCCGAAGCGCCGATCATGGCCGGAATATCGGAATCGATCTCGTTGTTCGACGACACGACGGTCGCGACCAGCTGCACTTCGTTATAGAAACCGTCGGGAAACAGCGGCCGGATGGGGCGGTCGATCAGCCGGCAGGTCAGGATCTCTTTTTCGGAGGGACGGCCTTCGCGCCGGAAGAATCCGCCGGGGATCTTGCCCGCAGCGTAGGTTCGCTCCTGGTAGTCCACGGTGAGCGGCAGGAAATCCTTTCCCTCCGCGGCCTGCCGGGCGCCGACCACGGTGACCAGCACCACCGAATCCTCCATATTGACCAGCACCGCGCCGGTTGCCTGGCGCGCAATTTCACCCGTTTCGAGAATCAGCCGGTGCCGTCCCCAGATCAATGATTTCTTGATGTGATTCAAGGTCGTGCCTTTCGAGAAATAAAAAAGACCGCGTGCGCGGTCTCAGGTTAACCAACAAAATGTTGCTGCGCGAGGCGCAGTGCCCGAACGTTTACATGCCAAGGCACCCATGAGGGTGACTTTACTTACGCAATCCGAGGCGGTCGATCAACTGGCGGTACTTGTCTGCGTTGGCCCGCTTGAGGTAATCGAGGAGCTTCCGTCGGCGGCTCACCATGCGCAGCAGCCCGCGCCGCGAATGATGGTCCTTGACGTGGGTCTTGAAATGCTCGGTAAGGTCGGTGATGCGCGCCGTAAGCAGCGCGATCTGCACCTCGGGTGATCCCGTATCGCCCTTGCCCCGCTGGTAATCGTTCATCAGCTGGGCTTTCTGGTTGCTGGTAACCGCCATCGCAGTCTCCGCCTGTGAGGCGCGTATTCTACTCTCTAACCCACGGTTTCTCAAGCGATACTTGGCTGCTTGACCGCTGCAGCACGCGCCTTTGATACCAGGCGCCGCGGCACGATTTCCCCTTCGGCTACGGTCTCGGCGACTCCCATAAACGCTCCGCCGGGGCCATAGACGCGGGCAAGGCCCACCGACTGGGCCGCGCTGTGCGCGACGGACTGGCCCTGGCTCAGTCGCAATGCCGTTCGTGGATCGAGGTCCACCCGGGGCAGGTAGGACACCAAGGCATCCTCCGGCAGCAGCAACGTATCGCGCTCGTCGGGCGCCGCCTGCTCAAGCCGCTCCAGCGTGACGGCGCGCCCCGACAAACGGAATTCGCCGACCGCATCCCGCCTCAGCCCGGAGAGGCAGGCACCACATCCAAGCGCGCGTCCGATGTCCTCCGCCAGAACGCGGACATAGGTGCCTTTGCTGCAGATCACGAGCACCCTCACTTCGTCGCCGTCGAGCCCAATCAGCTCCAGCCGGCGAATGACGATCGCGCGCGGCGCACGCGGGACCTCGGCTCCTGCCCGAGCCAGCTTATAGAGCCGCTGGCCATCATGTTTGAGCGCGCTGTACATGGGCGGCGTCTGCAGGATCTCGCCGCTGAACGCTTTCAGCGCTTGCATGATGTCCGCGTCCGCGACCCGCACGTCGTGGCGAGCCGTGACGGCGCCCTCGAGATCGCCCGTGCTCGTCGTGATGCCCAGGCGCATCGTGGCGGTGTACGTCTTGTCCGCGCCCAGCAGGAAATGGGAAAACTTGGTCGCTTCGCCGAGGCAGATCGGGAGCAGACCCGTCGCCATGGGGTCGAGCGTCCCGGTGTGCCCAGCCTTCTGCGCCCGGAACAGGCGGCGGATCTTCTGCACAGCCGCACTCGAGGTGATGCCGGCGGGCTTATCGAGCAGCAACACCCCGTCCACGGCACGCCAGCCAGCGGTGTGGCCGATCCCCTGGCGAGCGGTCGGAGTCATTTCTTCCGCCGCTTGCGCTTCGCGTCCTCCGCCACGGCCGCGTCAATCAGTTGCGACACACGAATTCCGCGCTCGACCGATGCGTCATACTTGAAATGGAGCTGGGGCACGACGCGTAGCTTGAGCCGTTGCGCAAGCTGGCTGCGCAAGTAACCCGCCGCGTGCTGCAGGCCCGCCGCGGCCTCCTCGATACGGGAGGGCTCTCCCAGCAGGGTGAAGTAGACCCGGGCGTGGGCGTTGTCGGGAGTCACCTCGACGTCGGTGAGAGTGATCATGCCGACCCGCGGATCCTTCAGCTCCAGACGGATGATGTCGGACAACTCGCGCTGGACCTGCTCGGCGATGCGCCGGCTGCGGGGGAAATCCCTGGGCATGAGGATTGAGGATGCAGGAGTGAGGATCGAGATGACCGCCTTATCCTCGATGCTCGATCCTCGTTCCTCGATCCTAGAGGGTTCTGGCGACCTCGACGACTTCGTACACCTCGAGCTGGTCGCCGACCTTGAGTTCGTCAAAGTTCCTGAGCGAGAGCCCGCACTCGAACCCGGCCTTGACCTCGCGCACGTCGTCCTTGAAACGCTTGAGAGAGTCGAGCTCGCCGTCGTGAATCACGACGTTGTCGCGCAGCACCCGGACCTTGGCGCCGCTGCGCCGTACCAGCCCTTCGGTTACATAGCAGCCGGCAACGGTCCCGACCTTCGAGATCTTGAATATCTGGCGCACCTCGACCAGGCCGAGCACGTTTTCCTTTTTCTCCGGCGCGAGCATGCCAGAGAGCGCCGCCTTCACCTCGTCGACCGCCTCGTAGATCACGTTGTAGTAGCGGATATCGACACCGCTGTGCTCGGCGAGCTTGCGCGCCGCCACGTCCGCCCGCGCGTTGAAGCCGATGATCACGGCCTTTGAAGCGAGCGCGAGGTTGACGTCCGATTCGGTGATGCCGCCCACCGCGGCATGAACGATATTGACCTTGACTTCATTCGTGGAGAGCCTAGAAAGCGCGTGGGCAAGCCCCTCGTAGGACCCCTGCACGTCGGCCTTGATGATGAGCGACAGCGTCTTCGCCTGCCCCTCGCCCATCTGGTCGAAGATGTTCTCGAGCTTCGCCGACTGCTGCTTCGCGAGCTTGACGTCCCGGAACTTGCCCTGCCGGAACAGCGCGATTTCGCGCGCCTTGCGTTCATCTCCCAGCACCAGAACCTCGGAGCCCGCTACCGGGACGTCCGAAAGCCCGAGTATCTCCACCGGAATCGAGGGCCCGGCCGCTTCCAGGCTGGCGCCGCTCTCGTCCAGCATCGCCCGCACCCGGCCAAAGACCGCTCCCGCCAGCACGACATCTCCGCGCTTGAGCGTTCCAGACTGGACGAGGACGGTTGCAACCGGCCCGCGTCCCTTGTCGAGCCGGGATTCGACCACCACGCCTTTCGCCGGCGCGTCGCGAGGGGCTTTCAGCTCCAGCACCTCGGCCTG
>DATICE010000265.1:0-5232 GCA_035456985.1 Burkholderiales bacterium
TGCCGCCCGCACCCATGTTGACGAGGCACGGTGCGTCCACTTCCGACGTCACGCGCTTGAGGTCTTCCAGTATTGCCGGGCCGCTCTTCATCTCGACGAAGATCACGTCGGCGCCTGCCTTGCGAAACGCCTGCGCGCGCCTGATCGCTTCATCCAGCCCGTGCGCCTCGGCCGCGTCGGTGCGCGCGATGACGATGAAATCAGGATCGCGGCGGGCAGCGATCGCGGCTTCGATCTTGCCCGCGGCCTCGGCCAGCTCGATGACCGGCCGCGCTCCTGGAAGCTGGCCGCAGCGCTTCGGGGACGCCTGATCCTCGATGTGGATCGCCGCGACGCCCGCAGCCTCGAACTCCTCCACCGTGCGGCGCACGCTGACCGCGTTGCCGTAGCCGGTGTCGGCGTCGCATATCACGGGAATGGCGACAGCTGCCGCGATGCGGCGGGCGTGGCTCGTGATCATCGTGAGGTCCACCAGCCCGACATCGGGCCTCCCGATGAGGCTCGCGGAGACGCCGTTGCCGGTCATATACGCCGCCTCGAAGCCCGCCTGCTCCACGAACCGAGCTCCATACGCATCGTAGATTCCCGGCGCGATGACGACCGGCCCCGTCGAAAGCCGCTTCCGCAGCCGCCGCCGCGGCGACTCAGCATTCGATCCACTCACCACTCACCACTCACTATTCACGCGATTAGGCCGCGGCTTTGAGCACGAGCTGATACTTCGCGAGCTTTGCGTCGTCGAGCGATACGCCGAGTCCCGGGCCCGCGGGTAGCGCGAGGCTGCCGCTGGAAAGGTCGAGCTTGCGCGTAACGATATCGTCGGCGGTCTTCAAGGGCCCCACGCACTCCAGCCCGTCGAGGACGTTTGCGGAGGTCGCCGCCAGCATGATTTCCGCCATGGTGTTGACGCCCAGGCCGAATCCGTGCCCGACCACGCAGCGGATGCCGGCCGCTTCCGCGGTCGCGATCATGCGGCGCGTGTTGAGGAAGCCGCCCTGTTTCATGATCTTGACCTTGACGATGTCGGCCGCCTCCATCTTGATGATCCGTATCAGGCTCGCGTGGTCGAGCACCGACTCGTCCGCCATGACCGGCACGCCGACGGCGTTCGCTTCGCGCCGCACCCGCGCCATGCCGGCGATGTCGTGATCCGGCACCGGCTGCTCGAAGAGCTGCAACTTGAACGGCGCCACAAGCTTCGCCAGCTGGATAGACGTGGCGGCATCGTAGCCTGCGTTGGCGTCGATGCGGATCTGGAAATCCGGTCCCACCGCGTCGCGCACCGCCTTCACGCGATCGCGGTCGGCCTGGATATTGCCGCCGACCTTGATCTTGGCGGAGCGGAAGCCTTTGCGCTTCCATCCCAGAGTCTCCCGCGCCGCCTCATCGGGCGGCAGGATCCCGATCCAGGCGTTGAAGAGGAGCCGCTCCTTCACCGCTCCGCCGAGATAGGTGTAGACCGGCATGCCGGCGGCGCGCGCCGCGAGATCGACGCACGCCATCTCGATCGCCGCCTTGGAATCGAGAAAGCCTTTCACCGCCGGCTCGATGCGCGCCAGCACCTCGTGAATGTTGGTCGGGTCCATGCCGATGAGCAGCGGCGCGAACGTCCCGCGGAGCTTCTCGAGGTGGTCCGGCGTCTGCTCCTTGGAATAGCCCGGCGTCGGATCGACGTTGCCGAGCCCTGTCACCCCGCCGCTGGCCGTGATACGCACGACGACGCTTTTCTGCACCGTCTTGGCGAGATAGGCGTTCTTGTACTCGCCGACGAGCGGCACCGCCACGCCAAAAACTTCCACGCGCTCTATCTTCATGCCCACTCCGGATGCGACTTGAGATATGGAATCAGCCCGCCGGCCTCGAGTATCGCCCGTACCTCGTCCGGCAGCGGCGGAGCCTCGCGCACGATGCCGCGCGCGGCGACGGCGACACGACCGGCGGCGAGATCGAGCTCGATCTCGTCGTTCTCGGCGATACCGGTCACGCTGCATTCGACCGCCGGCAGACCGTTGTTGATGCAGTTGCGGAAGAATTGCCGGCCGAACGACACGGCGACGATCCCTCCCACTCCCATCAGGCGCAGGATGTGCACCGCCTGCTCGCGCGAGGAGTTATTGCCGAAGTTCCTCCCCGCCACGATCACGTCGCCCTTGGTGAGGCGCGAGGCGAAACCGGGCACGAGCTGCTCGAAGGCATGCTGCGCGACATAGGCGTTGTCGCGGCCCGGGTGGTACTTGCTCGAGCAGTGCAGGTCGGTGTTGATGTCGTCACCGAGCAAATGCGCCCTTCCACGAATAAGTGCAGTCATCGCCGATCGCCCGTCAGTCGCTACGCCGCAGCGGCAACCGGCCGCCACTCTCCGCCCTCGACCGTCCGCGGGTCCGTGATGCGCCCGGTGAGCGCCGAAGCCGCGACGGTTGCGGGCGAGCCGATGAAAATCTCCGAATTCGCGTTGCCGAGCCGCCCCTTGAAGTTGCGGTTGGCGCTGGAGATCACGACATCGCCGTCGCCAGTGATGAGGTGCCCGGTAATGTTGACGCAGGTGCCGCATCCGGCGGCCTCGACCGATGCGCCCGCCCGCGTGAGGGCCTCGATCAGCCCTTCGCGCGCGGCCTGCAGATAGACATTGCGCGAAGCGGGCGTCACGATCATGCGCACGCCTCGCGCAATGCGCCGGCCCTTCAGTATGGCGGCGGCCTGGCGGATATCGTCGAGCCGGCCGTTGGTGCAGGTACCGATCAGCGCGTAGTGGACGCGCTGGTTCGCGACCTCGGGCACGTCGACGACGTCGTCGATACGGTGCTTGCGCGCCACCTGCGGCGGCAGCTTCGCGACATCGATCTCGATGCGCTCGCAATAGCGCGCGTCGGGGTCGGCCTTCACCGGGTGCGGCTCGCGCGCGCCGCGCGCCTTGAGCCAGGCCAGGGTTTTCTCGTCGGCTTCCAGCAGCGCGGCCTTCGCGCCGAGCTCCGCCGCGTGGTTGGCGAGCGTCATGCGGTCGTCGATCTCCATCGCCGCCACCGCCGGGCCCGCGTACTCGACCGCCTTGTAGTTGGCGCCCTCTGCGCCGATCCGTCCGAGCATGGCAAGCGTGAGGTCCTTGGCCCACACGCCGGGCTGCAGACGCCCCTTCAGATCGACGCGAATGGTCTCGGGCACGCGGAACCAGAGCCTGCCCGTCATCATCACCGCCGCGAGATCGGTGCCCTCGACACCGGTGCCGAAGACATTGAACGCCCCGTAGGTGGTCGAATGCGTGTCGGTGCCGGCCACCAGGTCGCCGCAGGTGAAGTGCCCGCCCTCGGGCAGCACCTGGTGGCAGATGCCGTCGCCGACATCGTAGAGCACCGTCCCGTGCGCCTCGGAAAAAGCACGCATTTCGCGGTGGATATTGGCCGCTTCCGGGTGCGGCGGCGGCGAATAATGGTCGAGCACGAAGGCGGTGCGTGCGGCGAACGGCAGCTTCGCGGCACCCAGCTCCTCGATGCGCTTCAGGGCATTGGTCGCGCGCGCGTCGTGAAGCATCGCGAAGTCCACGCTGGCGACCAGCACGTCGCCCGCCTTCGCGGGCCGGCGTCCGGAATGTGAACCCAGAATTTTTTCGGCAATCGTCGCGCCCATGCCCATTCGTCTCTTCGAGAGGAGAGGCATTTTACCGCCTTCCCGGAACCATTTCCGGCGCGGTTCGTCCATTGGCGCGCAGGCGGCAGATGTGATAATTAGGCGCTTGGACATCCACAATTAGAATCATGCTCACTGCACCGGAAGCCTCTCTTACCGCCTACGTCGCCGGATTCATCTCCGAAACCAAAGCATCCCGCATCCCGGCCGACGTGATGCGTCTCGGCCAGCGCTCGATCCTCGACGGCATCGGGCTCGCGCTCGCCGGCAACGCCGCCGAATCGGGCGCCATCGTGCGCCAGTACCTCAAGACGCTCGGCTGCCCCACCGACAAGGGCTGCACGGTCATCGGCACCGCTCTCAAATTGCCGGCGCGCTTCGCGGCCTTCGCCAACGGCATCGCCATTCACGCCGACGATTACGACGACACCCAGCTCGCGGTCGCGAAGGACCGGGTCTACGGGCTGCTCACCCACCCCACCGCACCGGCGCTGCCGCCTGTGCTGGCGCTCGGCGAGCTTGGCAACCGCTCCGGGCTCGACGTGCTCACCGCGTACCACGTTGCGGTGGAAGTCGAGACCAAGATCGCCGAGGCGATCAACCCGCGCCATTACGACCAGGGCTTCCACTCGACGGCCACGATCGGCGCGATCGGTGCGGCCGCCGGCGCGGCCAAGCTGCTCCGGCTCGACGCCGAGCAGACGCAACGCGCGCTCGGCATCGGCGCGAGCCAGGCGGCCGGCCTGCGCGAGAGCTTCGGCACCATGACGAAGCCGTTCCATCCCGGGCGCTCCGCCGAGAGCGGTGTCGTCGCGGCCGAGTTCGCGAAGCTCGGTTGGACATCGACGCCGATCGTCCTCGAAGCGGGCCGCGGCTTTTTCCAGGCGGCCGGCGGCGGCTACGATGCCGCGGCGATCGAGGGCAAGCTCGGCAACCCGTGGACCTTCGCGTTCCCGGGCGTCTCGATCAAGCCGCACCCGTCGGGCTCGCTGACCCACCCTGGCATGGGGCTCATGCTCGAGCTGATCCGCAAGCACGACATCCGGCCGGAGCGGGTCGCGAAGGTCAAGGTCGGCACCAACCGGCACATGCCCAACGCGCTGATCCATCACCGGCCGAAGAACGAGCTGCAGGCCAAGTTCAGCATGGAATTCTGCATGGCGATCCTGCTGCTCGCGCGCAAGGCGGGCCTCGCCGAGTTTACCGACGAGGTCGTGAACCGCCCCGACGTGCAGAAGATGATCGAGCGCATCGAGTTCGGCGTGCATCCCGAGGCGGAAGCCGCAGGCTATGAGAAAATGACCACCATCATCGAGATCCAGCTGACCGACGGCCCAAGCATCGGCGGGCGCGCCGACTTCGGCAAGGGCAGCCCCGCCAACCCCATGAGCGACGAGGAACTGGCCGGCAAGTTCCGCGAGTGCGCGGCCTGGGGTAAGCTGCCGAAAGCGAAGGCCGACAAGGTAGTGGATATGGTGTTCCACCTGGAAAAGCTGAAAAGCATCCGCGACCTGATGCGCTTGGTCGCGAAGCGCTGAATTCGCCCATCACTCATCACCCATCACTCATCACCATGGCGAAGCCAACCATCGGCCTCATGCTCGGCGACGT
>DATICE010000266.1:0-16941 GCA_035456985.1 Burkholderiales bacterium
GCTGATCCTGGTTGCAGTGGTTGCCTCGCTTATCGGCGATACTCTTTGGTACGTCGCCGGCCGGCGCTACGGCTACCGCGTCCTGCGCACGCTGTGCCGGGTCGCGATTGAGCCCGATTCCTGCGTCAAGCAGACTGAGAACATTTTCGAGCGCTGGGGTGCACCGTCGTTGATGCTGGCGAAATATGTCCCCGGCTTTTCTACCATTGCGCCGCCGCTTGCTGGCGCCATGCGGCTCCGGTTGCCGGCCTTCCTTGCCTATAGCTCAGTCGCAGCGTTGCTGTGGGCGGGTCTGCCAATCGCGCTCGGTACCATCTTTTACTCCGAAGTCGAGAGCGCTCTGAAGTGGCTCGAAAACATGGGAACCGGCGCGTTGGCGATCATTGCAGCGGTTGTGCTGCTCTACGTCGGCGTCAAGATGGTGCAGCGCTATCTCCTGATTCGCTTCCTGCGGATGGTGAGGATCGGCGTGGAAGAACTGCGCGAGATCATGGGACGGGAGCCGAAGCCCGTTGTGCTCGACGCCCGCTCCGCCACGGCCCGCAGGCTCGACCCGCGCCGGCTGCCGGGCGCGCTCGCCGTGAATATCGAGGCTCCGCAGACCGCGCTCGTGGCGGTGCCTCCCGACCGCGATGTGATCGTCTATTGCAGTTGACCGAACGAAGCGAGCGCGGCGCGTGTCGCCCGCCTGCTGATGGACAGGGGCTACCGGCGCGTGCGCCCGCTCGACGGCGGGCTCGAAGCGTGGATCGAGGCCGGCGGCGAGCTCGACGCACGATCGTGGTAAATTGAGTTCCGCTCCCATGAGCAGGACCCCGCCCGACCAGCCGCTCCGCGCGACCCACGCGAGCACGCCCGCAATCGAGACCCTCATCGAGGCCAGGACACGCGATCTCGGCGGCTTCAGCGTCGCGCGCCTGCTACCCTCCGCGCGGCGCAGGCTGGTGGGGCCTTTCATCTTCTTCGATCACTTCGGGCCGGTGGCCTTCGAGCCCGGGAAGGGCATGGACGTCCGTCCCCACCCCCACATCAACCTCGCCACCGTGACCTATCTCTTCGAGGGCGAGATCGTGCATCGCGACAGCCTGGGCTCGCTCCAGGCGATCCGTCCCGGCGCGATCAACTGGATGACGGCGGGCAGGGGCATTGTCCATTCAGAGCGCACCGGCACGGAGCTGAGACAGTCGGGGTCGCGATTGCACGGCTTGCAGCTCTGGGTGGCGCTGCCGCAGGCGGTGGAGGAAAGCGAGCCCGATTTCCGCCACTATCCCGCCGCCGGCATGCCCGAGATGCAGAAAGGCGGCGCCCGCTTGCGCGTGCTCGCCGGTTCGGCCTACGGCGCTGCGTCGCCGGTGCGGACGTTGAGCCCGCTGTTCTACGTGGAAGCGATGATGCCCGCGGGAAGCGAGCTGCCGTTGCCGGAGGAGCATCCCGAACGTGCCGTATACGTCGTCGAAGGCGAGATTTCCTGCGGCGGGACGCTCCTCGAGAAGGCGCGCATGGCCGTCTTTCCATCGGGACCGGTGCCGCCGCTGCGGGCGAAGTCGGCCGTGCGCGTGGTCCTCATCGGCGGCGCGCCGCTCGATGGCGAGCGGCACATCTGGTGGAACTTCGTGTCCAGCTCCCGAGACCGCATCGAGCGGGCGAAGCGCGACTGGAAGGAAGGTCGCTTCGCGCCGGTGCCCGGCGAGACGGAGTTCATTCCCCTCCCCGAATCGTGAGTCGAAGCCGCTGCGGACTGGATCGCGGCGGCGCGGTGTAGCATCCATCGTGCGTCGTGCTGGCGCCGGCAACCGCGGCGATCCGCGTCGCGTGCCCGGATTGCGTTCCACAGCGAGGTCTTGCCATGAGCGGAGAACAATTCCTGGTCCAGGTTACGCTGTTTCTCGCTGCGGCGGTGGTCGGCGTGCCCCTGCTGAAGCGCCTCGGGCTGTCCTCGGTGCTCGGCTACATCGTGGCCGGCGCGGTGATCGGTCCCTGGGTGCTCAACCTCGCGGGCGATGTCGAGAGCGTGCGCGCCTACGCCGAGATCGGCATCGTGCTGCTGCTCTTTCTCATCGGGCTCGAGGTGCTGCCCTCACGTCTCTGGGAGCAGCGCCGCCAGGTGTTCGGGCTCGGCGCGGCGCAGGTCGTGGCGACGGGAACCATCCTCGGGCTCGCGGCGTGGGTGCTCGGCGTCGCACCGGGCGCCGCGGCTATCATCGGATTCGGCCTCGCCTTGTCCTCGACCGCGATCGGCCTGCAGATCCTGATCGAGAAGAAACAGCTCTCGACCCCGCAGGGGCGCGCCGGGTTTGCCGTGCTGCTGTTCCAGGACCTTGCTGTGATCCCGCTGCTCGCGGTGCTGCCGGTCATGACGGAGGGCCATGCGGGAGCCGTGCATGCCGCGGGCGGCTTCTCCCCGGTGGTAACGGTATTGTTGCTGGCCGCGGTCGTGGCAGCCGGGCACTACCTGTTGCGCCCGTACTTTCGCGTGCTGGCGGACGCCGGGAGCCAGGAGGTGTTCACGGCGGGCGCGCTGCTGGTGGTGCTCGCGGTCGGCGTCTTCATGCACCAGCTCGGCATCTCGATGGCGCTCGGCGCGTTCGTTGCCGGCATGCTGCTCGCGAGCTCCGAGTATCGCCACGAGATCGAGGCCGATATCGAGCCGTTCAAGGGGCTGCTGCTGGGCCTCTTTTTCATGGCGGTGGGCATGTCGGTCAACTTCGGGCTGATCGCGGACGAACCGCTCAAGATCGCCGGGCTGGTGATCGCGCTGGTCTCCCTCAAGGCAGCAGTCGTCTTCGCGCTTGCGCGCGCCTTCGGCGAGGAGGCGCGCTCCGCCTACCCGCTGGCCGTGGTGCTGTCCCAGGGCGGGGAGTTCGCGTTCGTGCTGTTTTCGCTGGCAGCCGGCGAAAGGCTGCTTCCCGCCGGCCTTGCCGACCTGCTGGTGGCTGTCGTCACCATCAGCATGCTGACCACTCCGTTTCTGGTAAACCTGCTCCACTACTTAGCGCGGCGCGGGGGGTCGGTAATCCCCGAAGGCGCCGCGCCCCCGAGCGAGGACAACCCGGTGATCATCGCCGGCTTCGGCCGCTTCGGCCAGATCGTGGGGCGCATCCTCGCCACGCGCGGAATTCCCTTCACCGCGCTCGATCACGACTCCGAGCAGCTCGATTTCTTCGCTCAATTCGGAGAGAAAGTGTATTTCGGCGATGCGTCCCGCCTCGACCTGCTGCGCGCGGCGCGCGCCGACAAGGCTGCCATCCTGGTGATCGCGATTGACGATATCGAGGCCTCCATGAAGTGCGCGGAAATCGCGAAGCAGCACTTTCCGCGTCTCAAGATCTTTGCGCGCGCCCACAACCGGCTGCACGCCTACCGCCTGCTCGACCTCGGCATCGCGCGCGTCTGGCGGGAGACTTTTCATTCGAGCACCGAGATGGCGGGCCGCGTGCTGACCGAGCTGGGGCTGCCGGAATCCACCGCGGAGGAGACGGTGCGCATCTTCACGCAGCACGACGAGCGCCTGCTGCGGCGCGCGGCGGCGCATCATGCGGACATGCCGAAGCTGATCGAAATTGCAAAGGCGGGCCGCGCCGAGCTGCGCTCGCTGTTCGAGCAGGATAGGAGTTGAGCTTATGCCGGTGGCGCACAGCTGATTTCCCGCAAGCAAACGTGGTAGCCTTCGCCTTCCTTGCGGACACCAACGAGGAAAGGATCCAGTATGGACATGCCGGACAGACCCGCACATACCAGCAAGCCGATCCACGAACTTCTCGCACGCCGCTGGAGCCCGCGTGCTTTCGACCCTAACCGCCCGGTGTCGCGCGAGCAGCTGCAGGTCCTGCTCGAGGCCGCGCGCTGGGCGCCCTCCTGTAACGGCGACGAGCCGTGGCGCTACCTGATTTGGGACAAGGGCCGGGATCCGCAGGGCTGGCAGAAGGCCTACGACTGCCTGAGCGAGAGCAACAAGAAATGGGTCAAGAATGTGCCGCTGCTGATGCTCTCCTGCGCGGGCAGTACGTTCCAGGCGACCGGGAAGCCGAACCGCTGGACGCAGCACGATACCGGGGCTGCCAGCGTGTCCATGGCGCTGCAGGCGGTCGCAATGGGGCTCGCGCTACACCAGATGGGCGGCTGGGACGTCGAGAAAGCGCGTGCGGCGTTCGCGATTCCCCCGGAATTCACGCCGATGGCGATGATCGCGGTCGGCTACCAGACGACGCCCGACATCCTCGACGAGGAGACCAAGGCCAAGGAGCTGCGGCCCCGCGCGCGCAAGCCGGTTGGCGAACGGTTCTACGAGGGGGGATGGGGCAAGGGCATCGCCCTCTAGGAGCGGGGACGGATGTTCGAGGAATTTGTCCACGCGATCTTCTGGCCGTACTTCCTCGGCGGGCTGGTAAGCCTCATGTCCATCAGCAATCCGCTGTCGAAGATCCCGCTGTTCGTCTCGCTTACGGAGGACATGCCGCGGCGCGATCGCGCGGCGGTCGCGCGCAAGTCCTGCCTCTATGGATTCGCCCTGCTGGTGTTTACGCTTTTCTTCGGCGTGTTCATCCTCGAAGCGTTCGGCATTTCGTACGGAGCATTGCGCATTGCGGGAGGGCTGACCGTCGCACTTCTCGGCTACCGCATGCTGTTCGGCTACGGCTACATCGGGCTCACGGCGAAGGGCGGCCAGGGCAACATTGCGGTGTTCCCGCTGGCGCTGCCGGCCATCTGCGGACCGGGCGCGATCGCGGTGGTGATCGGCATCTCGACCGAGATCGCCGAGCTGAAGACCGCCGCGCTCAAGGCGGTAGCCTACGGGGCAACCGCGACCAGCATGCTTCTCACCTGTGTTGCGATCTGGCTCACCTTCCGCTCGGCGCGCCTGCTCTCGAAAGCCATGGGGCCGGACGCGATGGAGGCGATCACTCGCATCATGGGCTTCCTCCTGGTGTGCATCGGCGTGCAGTTCGTCGCCTCCGGCGTCCGGACTTTCATTGCGGGGCAATGACGACGTCCTCCCACCGCGGACATGCGCGCGCTTCGAGCGGCCGGTCCCACGACTGGTAGTTCGCTGCGTCGACGATCCTCACCGGCAGGATGATCTCCGCCGGGACCCGCTCGCCGCGCAGATGCCGGATCGCGGCCTCGGTGGCGATGCTGCTGATCGCCATCGCGTCGAAGTCGACGGTGGCGAGGAGCTTACCGGCCTTGATCGCGGCGATTGCCTCCGGGATGGCGTTGACGCCTACCAGCGGAAAACGCCTACCTGCCGCATCCAGCGCTTCGATCGCGCCCAGCGCCATGACATCGTTCGCGCACAGCATCCCGTCAATGCGCGGAAGTCCGGAGAGGAGCTCCGTCATTACGCGCCGCGCCGTCTCATGCTGGTAGTCCGCCGTGCGCGTTGCGATGATGCGGACTCCCGGCATTTCGCGGACCGCGTCACGATAGCCGCGCAGCCGTTCCTGGCTTGTCACCGCCGCGGGTACGCCTTCGAGGATGACGATGTCTCCCGTTCCGCCGATGCGCCGGAAAAGGTACGCCGCGATGTCGCGCGCGAGTTGGTAGTCATCGGAGCCGACGTAGGTCACGAATCGGCCCCCGGCGAGGCGGTTGAGGTAGTTCACGATCGGAATGCCGGCGGTGCCGATCTTGCGCACCGCATCGTTCATTGCGGTCGCGTGCACAGGGACAAACACCACGGCATCGGGCCGTTCGGCGATCGCCCGTTCGACCAGCGCCTTCTGCTCAGTCAGGTCGTCGGGCTTGTCGGGCACGTAATGCGCGATGCGCGCACCCATCCTGGCGGCGACGCGCTCGGCGCCCAGGCGGGCGGCGGCGTAGGCGGGATTGGTGCGGTTCTTGGTGAAGACTGCGATGACCGCCGGGCCGCGTGTGGCCAATTTCGCGGTCGCGGCTGTCGTCAGCGCAGGTTTGCCTGCGCGGTGGTGCCGAGCGGTACGGCGTCCTTCACGTGCTCGTTCAGGAAATTGAACTCGAGCTTGGTGCCGACCGGGTCGTAGAGGAAGACCTGGTAGCCCGCATTCTCGATGTTCTGCTCCTCGAACTCGATGCCGAGTTTTTTCAGGCGCTTGCGGAATTCTACCGCGCCCGAAGTCTTGAACGCGATGTGGTCGACGCTCCCGTTGTGATTGTCCTTGACGAACGAGCCCTTGGGGAAGCGCGCGCTGACGTGGATGATCGGATCGTCGCCATCGTAGAGCCAGACGCCCCCGAACGTGAAGTTGGGCCGGTAGCCGGTCTTCAACCCCAGCAAGTCGCCGTAGAACTTCTCGATGGCCGGCAGGTCCTCTTTCGCGCAGCGGATATTGAGATGCAGGAAGCCTTCAAACCTCATGGTCGTCCTCCAACGTGCGGTCAACGCCAAGATCCTTGCTGCGGAAAATCCTAACACAAAAGGCCGGCGGGTTTCCGGCTATCGTCGCACGGCCCCCGCATTCGCGATCGGCGCGGTATCGAAACCCTGCCATCCCCCGCCAAGCGCCTTGACGAGGTCGGCGACCGCTGCGCGCTGTGCGCGCAGCGCGTCGCTGCGGTTGAGCTCCGCCTGCAGCAGATTCCGCTCGGAGTCGAGCACCTCGAGCTGGGACAGCAGCCCGCTCCGGTAGCGGATGAAGGCGAGCCGCAGCGCCTCCTCCAGCGCAACGGTGCGCACGCTCTCGGCTTCGAATGCCTCGCGCGCCTTCACCTGCGTATTGAGGGCCTGCCGCACCTCACGGAACGCCTCCTGCAGGGTCTTCTGGTACTGCGCGATCGCCTGGCGCTCTCGCGCCTTGACCGCCTCGACCTCGGCGAACAGCCGGCCCCCCTGGAAAATCGGCTGGCTCAGCGCGATTCCCAGCGACCAGATGGCCGCCGGTCCGGAGAAGAGGTCGCTCAGTGCTGTGCTCTCGCTGCCGAGGTAGCCCGAGAGCCCGATGCGCGGGAACAGCGCGGCGCGCGCTTCCGAGATGCGCGCGTTGTTCGCGATGAGGATCTGTTCGCTGCTGACTACGTCGGGGCGTCGCAGCAGCAGGTCGGACGGCAGTCCCTCGGGCACAACCGGGGCCGCCGGCTCGCCTTGCTCGGCGCGGCGCGCGACGGCGCCTTCCATGATAGCGCGCGGACTGCGGCCGAGCAGGACGGCGAGCGCCAGCTCCTGGGCGGTGCGATTCGCCTCGAGCGCGGGAAGCTGCGCGCGCGCGGCTGCGACCTCCGCTTCGATCTGCCGCAGTGCGAACTCGTTGATGAGACCGGCATCGAAGCGCACCTTCTGCAGGGCGAAGCCCTCGCTGCGCAGGGCGAGCGAGCGGCGGGTGGCTTCGACCTGCGCATCGAATGCCACCAGCGCGAAGTAGGCGCGCACCACCTCGGTGGTGAGCGCGATGCGGACCGTCTCGCGATTGGCCGCGCTCGCGAGGAGCTCGGCGCGCGCTGCATTGCTCGCGCTCTTCAGCCGTCCCCACAGGTCCACTTCATATGCAACGTTCAGCTGCGCTCGGTAGCTGTTGTTTTCGATCGCGCTGGGCGGAAGGGGTATTGGCGACCGCTCGGAGAGTCGGACGCGGTCGCGCTCGAAGCTCGCGTCCACCGTCGGCATGCGCCTGGAGTCCGCGATTTGCGACAGGGCGCGCGCCTCGTCCACGCGCGCGGTGGCGAGCGCCAGGTCCTGGTTCGAGGCAAATGCCTCCTCGACCAGCCGGTCCAGCGCGGGGTCGCCGTACATCGTCCACCAGCGCGCGGCGGGCGCCTTGACGCCCTTCGGCGGAGATTCCGTCCAGTGCGCGGGAAGCTCCGCGGCCGGCCGCTCGTAGGTGGGGCCGAGCGTGCAGCCGGTGATGAGCGCGGCCGCAGCGGCGAGTTCAATGATCCTAGGACGCATGGTCGCCTCCTTTCTCGACTGGATGATGGTGCGCGGCGCGGGTCGAGCGCAGGGCCGCTTCGCGGTGATGCCTCGCTTCCTCCTCGATCTCGGCGGTCGAGCGCGGCTCCGCGAGCTTGCGGTCCACGATCAGCTTGAAGAACCACGGGATGAAAAAGATCGCCAGGAATGTCGCCGCGAGCATGCCGCCCATCACGCCGGTGCCGGCGGAATGGCGCGCGCCGGCGCCGGCACCGGTCGAGATCGCGAGCGGCACCACGCCGAGGATGAAGGCGAGCGAGGTCATGAGAATGGGCCGGAAGCGCAGCCGCGCCGCCTCGACCGCCGCCGCCGCCGTCGAGAGACCCTCGTGTTTCTTCAGCACGGCGAACTCGACGATCAGGATCGCGTTCTTGGCCGCCAGGCCCAGCAGCGTCACCAGGCCGATCTGGAAGTAAACGTCGTTGTTGAAATCCCTCAGCCATACGGCTGCCAGAGCGCCGAAGGTGCCGAAGGGCAGCGCCAGCATCACCGAGAGCGGCAGCGACCAGCGGTCATATTGCGCGGCGAGAATCAGGAACACCATCAGCGCCGCCAGGCCGAGCGCCAGGATCGAGGTCCCGCCCGAGCGTTTTTCCTGGTATGAGGCGCCGCCCCAATCGAAGCTGAACTCGGGAGGCAGCGTCGCGCGCGCGATTCTTTCCATCCCCGCGATCGCCTCGCCCGAGCTGTAGCCGGGCTTGGCCACGCCGAAGATCTTGACCGCAGGCAGGTTGTTAAAGCGGTCGAGCGAATCCGGGCCCGAGGAGTAGTTCACCTTCGCCAGCGACGCGAGCGGCACCATGCTGCCGCGCTCCGAGCGCACGTAGACCGCGCCGACGTCGTCGGGGCGCTTGCGGTACGCCGGTTCCGAGGACATCAGTACCTGCCAGGTGCGGCCGTACTTGTTGAAGTCGTTGACATAGAATGTGCCCAGCGTCGCGGCCAGCGTGTCGTAGATCTCGTCCACCGGCACGCCGAGCGATTTGGCCTTCTCGCGGTCGGTGTCGACGTAGAGCTGCGGCACGTTGGCGCGCCACAGCGTGTTGACCTGGCCAAACATGGGATCCTGGGCCACCGCGCCCAGCAGTTGCTGCGTGACTTCGAACAGCCGCCGTGGGCCGCCTTCGCCGCGGTTCTGGATATAGAACTCGAAACCGCCCGCGTTGCCGAGGCCGAAGATGGGCGGCGGGCCGAAGGCGAGCACCAGCGCTTCCTTGATGTGCCCGGTCTTCATGAAGAACTCACCGACCAGTTGCGGCGTGGCGACCTTGCGCTCGTTCCAGTGCTTCTGCGTGACGAAGATGGTCGCGGCGCTGTTGCGAAAGCCACCGCCAAGGAAGTCGAAGCCGGTGAAGGCGATGGCGTTCTCGTTCGCGGGATTCGAGCGGATGATGTCCACGACTTCGTTCACCACCTTATCGGTGCGCTCCAGCGTCGCGCCGTCGGGCAGGAACACCGCGGCGATGTAATAGCCCTGGTCCTCGTCCGGCACCAGCGCCCCCGGCGTGATGCGCCACAGCCCGACCGTGAGCGCCACCATGCCGGCGAATAGCACGGCGGCGATGGCGCCCCGGCGCAGCATCCAGCTGACGCCGTCCACGTAGCGCCCGGTCATGCGGTGGAACCAGTCGTTGAACCAGCGGAAGAACCTGCCGGGCTGCTTGTGCTCGCGCTTCAATATCAGCACGCACAGGCTGGGGGTCAGGGTCAGCGCGACGATGCCCGAGATCACCACCGCGATCGAGATCGTCACCGCGAACTGGCGGTAGAGCTCGCCGGTCAGACCGCCGAGAAAGGCGATCGGCACGAAGACAGCGCACAGGGTGAGCACGATGGCGATGATGGGGCTGGTGACTTCCTTCATCGCCTTGATCGCCGCCTCGCGCGCCTGGAGATGCTCCTCGTGCATGATGCGCTCGACGTTTTCCAGCACCACGATGGCGTCGTCCACCACGATGCCGATGGCGAGCACCATGCCGAACAGCGTCAGCGTGTTGATCGAGTAGCCGAGCACGACGAGTCCCGCAAAGGTGCCGATCAGCGACACCGGCACCGCCGCGAACGGGATCAGGGTGGCGCGCCAGTTCTGCAGGAAGAGATGGACCACAAGGAAGACGAGGAGCATCGCAATCAGCAGCGTGTGGACCACCTCGTTGATCGAGACCTTGACGAAGCGCGTGGTGTCGTACACCACCGTGTGCTCGAACCCCGGCGGGAAAGACTGTTTCAACCGCGTCATTTCCGCCGACACGCGATCCGCGGTTGCCAGCGCGTTGGCGTTCGGCTGCAGGAAGATGCCCACCAGCGTCGCCGTCTTGCCGTTTACGCGACCGATGAACTCGTAGTCCCTGGAGCCCAGCTCGATGCGTGCCACGTCCTTCAGGCGCAGGAGAGAGCCGTCGCCGTTGGCCCGCACCACGATGTTCTCGAATTCAGCCGGCTCGGACAGCCGGCCCTGGGTGGTAATGGTGTAGACCAGCTCCTGCGGCCCGCCGGCCGGGGACTGCCCGATCTTGCCGGCGGCGAACTGGGCGTTCTGCTCGTTCAGCGCACGGATCAGGTCGGAAGGGGCGAGCTTCAGTTGCGCGAGACGGTCGGGGCGCACCCAGATGCGCATCGCATAATCCTTGGCGCCGAAGATCTGCACATTGGTCGTGCCGGGGATGCGTTTCAACGCGTCGAGCACGTTCAACGTGACGTAGTTCGAGGTGAACAGATCGTCGCGGCTCCCGTCCGGCGAGGCGAACGCGATCACCTGCAGGAACGCGGACGAGCCTTTCTCGACCGTGACGCCCTGGCGCCGCACTTCCAGCGGCAGCCGCGGCTCGGCCTGCTTGACGCGATTGTTGACGTTCAACGCGGCGGTATCCACGTCGGCGCCGATTTCGAAGGTCACCTGGATCTCGACCACGCCGTTCGACGTCGAAGTCGAGCTCATGTAAAGCATGTTCTCGACGCCGTTGATCT
This sequence comes from Burkholderiales bacterium, assembly GCA_035456985.1. Lineage (GTDB taxonomy): Bacteria > Pseudomonadota > Gammaproteobacteria > Burkholderiales > SG8-41 > SG8-41. Next base: position 10,847 of record DATICE010000266.1, read on the forward strand.
GGTTTTCGAGGGGCGCGGCTACCGTCTGCTCGAGCACCTGGGCGGAGGCGCCGGGATAGATGGCACGCACCGTGACCACGGGCGGCGCGATTTCCGGGTACTGCGCGATCGGTAGCACGCGCATCCCGGCCAGCCCGGCGATGACGATGAAGATCGAAAGCACGGCCGCGAAAATCGGCCGGTCGATGAAAAAGCGTGAAATCATATGTGGCCGCCTCAGACCTTTTTGGCCGCCGTAGCTGTCTTGTCCTCCGGCGCCTTCTTCCCCGCGGGTGTTGCGGGGGCGGCCGCATCATCGGCAATCTTGACCGGCGCACCCGGTCCTATTTTCAACACGCCGTCCACGATCACGCGGTCGCCGGGCTTGAGTCCCGCGTTGATGACCCAGCCGCCGCTGGTCCAGTCGCCGACCTCGAGCGGGCGCGGTTCGACCTTGCTTTCGGCGTTGACGATGTAGGCGAACTTGCCCTGGGGGCTTTCCAACACGGCGCGCTGCGGGATCACGATTGCGCCGGGACGCACCGCGCCAGCGAGCACGACGCGCGCGAATTCCCCCGGGCGCAGCAGACCGTTGGGGTTGGCGATTTCGGCGCGTGCCTCGCTGGTGCCGGTCTGCGAATTGACGCGCACGTCGGCGAAATTGAGTACGCCGGGCCTGGCGTAGAGGCTGCCATCGGCAAGCTTGACCGTTACCTGGAAGCGCCCGCCGTCGGGAACCTTCAGGCGCCCGGCCTCGACGTCGCGCCGCATTGCCAGCCGCTCGCGATCCGGGATGCCGAAGATCACGTACATCGGGTCGGTCTGGGTCACGGTTGTGAGCAGCACGCTCGGCCCGGACACCAGCGTGCCCTCGGAGGCGACCGCGCGGCTCGTGGTGCCGGTGATGGGCGATTCAACCCGGGTGTACTCGAGGTTCAGCCTGGCTTCGTTGACGCGCGCGCGGGCGCTCTTCAGCTCGGCTTCCGCGACCTGCTCGGCGGAGACGGCGTCATCGAGCTCCTTCTGGCTTACGGCCTTGGATTCGAGTACCGGGCGCAGCCGCGCCGCCTCGCGCTTCGCCTGGGCGAGCCGTGCTTCCGCGATGCCAAGGTCCGCCTCGGAGCGGGCGAGGGCGACCCGGAACGGCTCGGGGTCGATCGTGAAGAGCGACTCGCCTTTCTTCACGACGCTGCCTTCCCGGAAATTGCGCTTGAGCAGGATGCCGGAGACGCGCGCGCGCACCTCGGCCTCGCGGAACCCCGCGGTCTGGGCGACGTACTCGTAGGTGACCGGCACGTCCTTCGCCTCCACGGTCGTCACGCTTACCAGCGGCGGAGGAACCTCCGGCTGGCCGCCGCTGGGACCGCAACCGGCGGCGAGCAGCGCAAGCGCGAGCGGCAGCACGCCGCGCGCGAATCGACGGAACACTTTCATGGCACTTTTCCCCTTGCCCATGCGGCGGGGAGCGCCGCGCGGGCTGCTTCGATTTGCGGAACGCCGCAAGTTTACATACAATCACGAATGTATGTAAAGACCGCGATTGTGACATCCCTGATCGCAATGCGGGTTTCACATCGGGGAAAGGACCGTCATCACGTGGCAAGACGCACCAAGGACGAAGCGCTTGAGACGCGCGGCCGCATTCTCGACGCCGCCGAACGGGTGTTCAGCGAGCACGGCGTCTCGCGCACGTCGCTGGAGGACGTTGCCCGGGCGGCGGGCGTGACGCGCGGCGCCATCTACTGGCACTTCAAGGACAAGGGCGATCTCTTTACCGCGATGGTGAGCCGGATCACGTTGCCGATGGAGGCGATGGTGGCACGGTCAAGCGATGAATCCGTGGACGATCCGATCGGCTCCCTCAAGAAGTGCGCGGTGAGCGCGCTGATGCGCACTGCGACCGACCCGCAGGTCCAGCGCGTGTTCGACGTGGTCACCCACAAGTGCGAGTATCTGGGCGAAATGGCCGGGGTCAATAACCGGGTGAGCGCGGTCCAGAAGGGTTGCGTGGACCGCGCCGAGCAGGCCATACGCAACGCCATCAGGCGCGGCCAGCTGCCCTCCAGCGTGAACCCGCGGCTTGCGGCGATCTGCCTCGATGCGATGCTCTACGGGTTGATCTCGAACTGGCTTGCCAATCCGCGCTACCTGAACCTCGGACGGCAGGCGGGGGCGATGATCGATCTCTTTCTCGGGGGCCTGAAGGCCCGGGGCGCCCGCCGGGCGAAACGCGTGCGGACCACACGGGTGCGGCAAGCGGCGGGACGCGCGGGCGCACGCTAAGGGCGCGCGGTAGCGGCTCAGAGTCTGCGGAACGGCCGGTCGCCGCCGCGCAACAGGATTGCCGCACGGCTGTAATGCACCAGAACGTGGCCGATCGCGCCGAGCGCGGCGCGCCCGATTTTGCGCGCTTCGAGAAGCCATCGTCCGGCAGCACTTTCGACCCGTTGGCCAGGGGCTCGATTGATGATTGCTTCCATGGTCATGCTCCTTTTTGATGACGGGGGGGGCGAGTTTGCCTTTCCCGATGACTCCATAGTATGTTGTTTCCAGATATTTACAATCCGTTGTTCTGGAATATAATTGTTTCTATATGGAAACAAATGCGGCCAACCTCGTGGGAATGGCCGTCTTCGCTAAGGTAGCGGAGACAAAGAGCTTTTCAGCAGCTGCCGAACGATTGGGGATCTCGAAATCGGCGGTAAGCAAGCAAATCACCCGCCTTGAACGCTCCTTGAATGCCCGGCTCATCCATCGCACCACGCGGCGCCTCAGCCTTACCGAGATCGGGACTGCGTTCTATGAGCACTGCGCCCGCATGCTGAACGAGGCCGAAGCGGCGGAATCCGTGGTGTCGCGGCTGCGCGCGGCACCGCGGGGTGTGTTGAAGCTCACCACGCCCGCCGCGTACGGGCACCTCCAGATCGCGCCCGCGATACCGGACTTGCTCGCCCGTTATCCGGAGATGTCGGTGCAGATCGCCATGAACGATCGGCCGGTAGACCTCGCCGAGGAGGGGTTCGACATAGCGATCCGCCTGACCTACGATCCCCCGTCCAACGTCGTCGCGCGCAAGCTCACGACCGTGAGCTGGATGACCTGTGCCGCGCCGACCTACCTCGAGCGGCACGGTGAACCGCACACGCCCCAGGACCTCCGCGGCCGCAACTGCCTGTTTTATTCGTTCCTCGAATCATCCATCGAGTGGCGTTTCCGGTCGCAACAGGGGGAGACGAAAGTGCGCGTCGCGGGAAATTTTACGGCGAACAACTCCGAGGCGATTCGAGAAGCCGCGCTCGCCGGCCTGGGCATCGCTTTGCTGCCCAGCTTCATCGTGGCGGGCGACCTGCGCGCAGGTCGCCTGAAGGTCGTGCTCGGCGGCTATGCGGTCGGAGGCGCCGTCGCCGACGATGTCTATGCGCTCTATCTGCCGACGCGCTACGTATCGCTCAAGGTGCGCGCGTTTGTGGATTTTTTCGTCGAGCGGTTCGCGCGGGAGCCCGGCTGGGAGCGGTAACGGACGGTTCAGCTTCGCCTGTCACCCGGTGCCCGGGACGACCGGCAGGGCCGCGGCCCCGCCGATTGTCATTGTTCCATCGGTGGGGCAGCATATGCACGGCATTTCGATAAAGGAAAGGAGCGGCGATCTATGCAGGCGCTATGCAACCTGGTAACGGCCTACGGGCCGGTCGTGGGGCGCATCATGATCACGCCCCTGTTTCTGATGTCGGGGTACGGCAAGATCACGGGCTTTGCGGGGACCGCGGCGAACATGGGGAACGCGGGGCTTCCGTTTCCCGAGTTTCTGCTGGTCGGGGCGATCGCGTTCGAGCTGGCCGGAGGGCTCATGGTGCTGCTCGGCTGGCGCGCGCGCTTCGGCGCGCTGCTCCTTGCTGTTTTCACCATCGCGGCGACCCTCGTGTTCCACAACTTCTGGGCCGTGGAAGCGGCGCAATTCCGCGGCCAGCTCAGCCAGTTCATGAAGAACCTCGCCATCCTCGGCGGGCTCGTCTACATCATGGTCGCGGGGTCGGGGCCGTTCAGCCTCGGGAAGGAAGGGAAATCGGCAAGCGCGCGGTAAGGCTTCCGGCGGCGGGAATGCGCCTTGCGCGGCGGCTCGCGGAGATCGAGCCATTCCACGTGATGGCGCTGCTCGCGCGGGCGCGCGAGCTGGAGGCGCAGGGGCGCTCCGTCATCCACATGGAGATCGGCGAGCCGGATTTCCCGACGCCGGAGCCGATCGTGCGCGCCGGCATGCGGGCGCTCGCGAAGGGCGAGCTCTTCTACACGCCCACGCCCGGCCTGCCGCAGCTGCGGGAGGCGATCGCCGGCTACTATCATTCACGCTACGGCGTCGCGCTCGCGCCCTCGCGCATCCTCGTCACCACCGGCGCCTCGGCGGCGCTGCTGCTCGCGTGCGCGGCGTTGATCGACCCGGGCGACGAGGTGCTGCTCGCCGACCCCGGCTATCCCGCCAACCGCCATTTCGTGCGCGTGGTCGAGGGCGTGCCGCGCGCGGTGCCGGTCGGCGCGGAGAGCGGCTACCAGCTTGCTCCGGCGCATCTCGAGCGGCACTGGGGCGCGCGCACCGCGGCCGCGCTCGTCGCCTCGCCCTCGAATCCCACCGGCACGCTGATTTCCACCGAGCGGCTGGCGGGCATGGCGGATTTTGTGCGGAAGCGGGGCGGGACGCTGATCGTGGACGAGATCTACCACGGGCTCGTCTACGAGGGCGAATACACCACCGCGGCGGCGCTGGCGGATGACGCGTTCATCATCAACAGCTTCTCCAAGTACTTCAACATGACTGGCTGGAGGCTCGGCTGGATGGTCGCGCCGGAGCGCGCGGTAGGAGCGCTCGACAAGCTGGCGCAGAACCTCTATCTCGCCGCGCCGACTCCGGCCCAGCACGCCGCGCTCGCAGCGTTCGCGCCGGAGACGCTCGCGATACTGGAGAGCCGCAGGCGGGAATTCCAGGCGCGGCGGGATTACCTGGTGCCGGCGCTGCGCGGCCTCGGATTCGAGATCCCGGTGACGCCGCAGGGGGCGTTCTATGTCTACGCGGGCTGCGGCAAGCTCACGCGCGACAGCTTCGGCTTCGCGCGCGACCTGCTGGAACGGGCGGGGGTGGCGATCACGCCGGGGGTGGATTTCGGAGCCAACGCGCCGGAGCGGCATGTGCGCTTCGCGTACACCAACTCGATCGAGCGGCTGCAGGAAGGCGTTGCCCGCATCGCGGCGTTTCTGGAGAAACGATGATCGAAACGACGCTGATGGTGATCCGTCACGGCGAGACCGCATGGAACCGCGAGAAGCGCATGCAAGGCACGACCGATACGCCGCTCTCGGAGGTGGGCCGCGAGCAGGCGCGGTCCCTGGGCCGGCGGCTGGCGGGCCACGCTTTTGCCGCGCTCTATACCAGCGATCTCGCCCGCGCGCGGGACACGGCGCGCGCCATCGCCGAGTTGACGGGCCGCGAGGCCGTGGCGGATCCGCGGCTGCAGGAGCGCCGCTTCGGCATCTTCGAGGGGCTCACGGCCGAGGAGATCGTCGCCCGCTATCCCGAGGAGCATGCCCGCTTCGCGAGCCGCGACCCCGATTACGCGGTGCCCGGCGGCGAGAGCGCGCGCAGCTTCACCGAGCGCTGTATCGGCTGCCTCGCCGAGATCGCCGGCCGCCACCCGGGCTCCGAGATCGTCGTCGTCACGCACGGGCTCGTGCTCGACTCGCTCTACCGCGCGGCGCACGGGCTCGACCACGGGGCGCGGCGCCCGGTCCCGCTGATCAACGCGAGCCTGAATATTTTCGGCTACGATGCCGGCGCGTGGCGGCTCGAGCTTTGGGGCGATATCAGCCACCTCAGCGCGGACCAGATTACGGTGTACCGCGGCGCCGCCGCGTGAACGCGAAGGTCGTGGATCGCGCCTCCCGATATGGAAACCGTAGTGCTGGTACATGGTCTGTGGGTGCACGGCATCGTGATGGAGCTGATGCGGCGGCGGGTGGCGCGCCACGGCTACCGCGCGCTCGCCTATTCCTATCCCTCGATGCGGCTAACGCTCGCAGAGAACGCGGAGCGCCTGGCGCGCTTCAGCCGCGGCATTGCCGCGCCGCGG
>DATICE010000267.1:0-2955 GCA_035456985.1 Burkholderiales bacterium
GTGTACTGCCGAAGTGCCTTGTGCAGGACGCGCTCGCGCAGCCGCTGCGCAATGCGCGGCCGGGTCGCTTCGAAGGGCAGCCGCCTGCCCGGCTCGCGCCGGTCCACGGCAAGGATGTGGAACCCGAAACGGGTCTTCACAAGCTGCGGATAAATGCCGGTGTAAGCCCCGTTGAAGAGGGCCTGCTCGAACTCGGGGACCGTCTCGCCGCGACCGAGCTGGCCCAGGCTGCCGCCCTGCTGCCCCGAGGGGCAGTTCGACAATTCGCGCGCGAGCGGCTCGAATTTCGAGAAGTCCTTCGCGATCTCCACGAGCGTCAACTCCGCCTTCGCGCGGATCGCGGGCACCGGGACGCCCGGCGTCACCTGGAACAGGATGTGGCGCGCGAATGCGAGCTCGCCGCTCGTGAACTCGGCGGCGTGCGCGTCATAATAGCGCCGGCACTCCCCCTCGCCGGGCTCCGGCGTGGAGATTTCCGTTTCGAGCAGGCGCTCGATAGCCGCGTCCGCTTTGTCGCCCGTGGCCTCCGCCGCAGCAAGGCCTGCCGCCACAGCGCGCTGGCGCAAGAGTTCGCGCACCGCCGCTGCCCGCGGGGAAACATGACCCGACGCATCGACCGCGACGCCGTTGACGGTGATCATCATCCCTGCACCCCGGTGGGCTTCCACTTGCGGCGCGTGCGCACGATCTGGTAGGGCCGGACGAGATAGGCGGTGACGCCGAACCCGCTCCAGATATGCACGAGGCGAGTGAAGGGGAAGATGAGGAAGATCGTCAGCCCGAGCACGATGTGGAGCTTGAATATGAGCGGCGCGCCGACGATGAAATCGGCTGCGCCACTGCGGAAGGTGACGACGCGCTGCGCCCACTCGGTGAACTTCAGCATCATCGAGCCGTCGAGATGCTGGCCGGAAAACGGAATCGACGCGAGCCCGAGCGCGAGCTGTACCCAGAGGATGACGAGGATCGTGATGTCCCAGCCGCGCGTGTTGGACCAGATGCGCGGGTCCGTGATGCGCCGGTGGATGAGGAGCGTGAGACCGACGATCCCCAGCACGCCCGCGATGCCACCGCTCACCATGGCGAGGAGCTGCTTTGCGCCGGCGTTCATCAGCCAGGCATAGCTCCCGTGCGGGGCGAGCAGCCCGAAGAGGTGGCCGACGAAGATGAACAGCACGCCGATGTGGAAGAGATTCGAGCCCCAGCGCAGCTCGCGCGCGCGCAGGAGCTGCGAGGAGTCGCTCTTCCAGGTGTACTGCTCGCGATCGAAGCGGAGCAGGCTCCCTGCGAAGAACACCGAGAGTGCGATGTAGGGGTAGATTCCGAACAGGAATTGATGCAGGACATCCATGATTCGCTCCGCCTATTTCGTGGTGCGTGGCATGAATTTCATGACCGATACCGCCGCGCGCGAGCCGCGCGGCTGCGCCGGCCCGAAGGCAGGCGCTTCCGCCCAGTCGTCGTCCGCCGCCGGTTCCGGCTCGGGTGCCGGCGTCCTGCCGAAGTCCACGCCGCCCTCCCCCGCGGCGTTGAGGACGGCATCGAACACCGCCGCGTAGCGGCTACCGCGCGCGGCGAGCCGCTCGCCGACCGCGCGCAGGATATGCGCGCAGTCCTTCAGCAATTCGCGCGCCTCTGCGATCGGCCGGCAGCTCAGGTACTCCAGCACCGCCGGGACGTAGTCCGGCAGCTCGTTCTCCGCAAGATGGAACCCCGCGCGTTCATAGACGCGCCCCAGATCCACCATGGCCTGCCCGCGCTCGCGCGAATCGCCATGCACATGCTCGAACAGGTGCAGCGAGGTTGCACGCCCGCGGTCAAAGAGCGCGACGTAGCGCTCCTCCAACTCATAAGGGTCGGCGCGCCGCAGCTCCGCGAGCAGATCCGCCAGCCGCTGCTTCTGGTCGATCCCGATGAGCCGCGAGGACTCGAGGACGCCGGCGATCTCCGGCAGCGCATCGATCAGCTCGCGGCCGGGATAGGTGAGCAGCGCTCCAAGGGCACGGAAAGTCAGCATGTCAGTAATCCACCGCGTTCTCGGGAGTCTTTGCGGCGATCGTCTTCAGCGGAATAACCTTCTTGCCCGCCATCTTGCCGCCGAAGAGGCTCGTCGGCGTCTCGCCATCCGAGCACGAGTTGCCGAACGAGAACCCGCATTCGCCGCGCAGCTGGTAGGCGTTCTCTGCGTACTCGCGGTGCGTGGTGGGGATGACAAAGCGGTCCTCGTAGTTCGCGATCGAGAGGTAGCGATGCATTTCCTGCACGGTCTGCACCGACAGCCCGACTTGATCGAGCAGCTTCAGGTTGTCGCGCCGCTCGAGCTGCCGCTCGCGGTAGAACGCGCGCATCGCGAGCATGCGCTCGAGCGCGTGGACGACCGGCTCCTCGTCGCCCGCCGTGAGGAGGTTCGCGAGATAGCGCACCGGGATGCGCAGGCTCCGCACGTCGGGGATCTCGCCGAACTCCCCGATGTGGCCGGCGTTCGCCGCCGACTGGATCGGCGAGAGCGGCGGCACGTACCACACCATCGGCAGCGTGCGGTACTCGGGGTGCAGCGGAAACGCGATCTTCCACTCCATGGCAAGCTTCCAGGCCGGGGAGATCTTGGCCGCTTCCAGCCACGCTTCCGGCACGCCGTCGCGTCGCGCCTGTTCCTGCACGTCCGCGGCGTGCGGATCGAGGAAGATACCGAGCTGGGCCTTGTAGAGGTCCTTCGGATTCTCCACGGAGGCCGCGTTCTCGATGCGGTCGGCGTCGTAGAGCAGCACGCCGAGGTAGCGGATGCGGCCCACGCACGTCTCCGAGCACACCGTCGGCTGGCCGGCCTCGATGCGCGGGTAGCAGAAGATGCACTTCTCGGCTTTTCCCGTGGACCAGTTGTAATAGATCTTCTTGTAGGGGCAGCCCGACACGCACATGCGCCAGCCGCGGCACTTGTCCTGGTCGATCAGCACG
>DATICE010000268.1:0-17516 GCA_035456985.1 Burkholderiales bacterium
GCTCACGTGGCGCAGCACGCCGGCCTTGAGATCGGCGGCGCCCTTGAACGGATCGATGATGCGGCCGTCCGCGTCCCTGGCGATCGCGTTGATGGTGAGGTCGCGCCGCGCGAGATCCTGCTCGAGCGTCACGTCGGGCGCTGTGTGGAACTCGAATCCGTGGTAGCCACGCGCGGTCTTCCTCTCGGTGCGCGCCAGCGCGTACTCCTCGTGGGTCGCAGGGTGCAGGAATACCGGGAAGTCCTTCCCGACCGGCTTGAAGCCCTGCTGCACCATCTGTTCCGGGGTCGCGCCGACAACGACATAGTCGCGGTCCTTGACGGGCAGGCCCAGCAGTTCGTCGCGCACCGCCCCGCCGACGCAGTAGATCTTCATAGCGCAAATCTTAGCGCATTCGCCCGCCCGCCCTGCGGCCCCGCTACGAGTACATCCGATCGTACTCCTCGACCGCCTCGCGCTCGGCGCGCGCATCGGCGTACCACAGCTGCATCACCGGAAGGGCGATCAGCGTCTCCACGTAGCGCTGGCAGACCGGTGGCAGCTTGACGCCGTAAGTGATGAAGCGGGTGGCGACCGGGGCGAACATCGCATCGGCGATGCAGAAGTCGCCGAGCAGGAACGGGCCGGATGCGGTCGCGCGGCATTCCGTCCACAGGCTCACGATGCGTGCGATGTCGGCCTCGACCTCCGGCACCAGGCCCCGGCCGGGATACGAATTGCGCAGGTTCATCGGCATGCGGGCGCGCAGCGCCGCAAACCCGGAATGCATCTCGGCGCTCATCGAACGCGCACCAGCGCGCGCCGCGCCGCTCCGCGGCCACAGCCCGCGATCGGGAAACTTCTCGGCGAGGTACTCGAGTATCGCGAGCGAGTCCCATACCGTGGTCGCGCCGTCCTTGAGCGCCGGCACCTTGCCTGACGGCGAGTGCTCGAGTACGCGCCGCCTCGAATCGGGCTGGTACAAGGCAATGCGCTGCTCCACGAACGTTATGCCCGCCTGCTTCATCGCCAGCCACGGGCGCAGCGACCACGACGAGTAGTTCTTGTTGCCGATGACCAGCGTCAGACGCCGGTCCGACTCACGGCTCACTGTGTTTCATCCCGGCGCGCCTGCCTGCGCAGCCGCTGATAGCGCGCCCGCGGCGTGCGGCTCCCGAGATAAGCGGGCGCCACCGCTTCCAGCGCCGTGGGGGCGATACCGAAAGGAAAGTCGCAGCTGCACACGTTGGGCACCTGCATCGAGTAATAGTTGTCGCGCGTCATGAGCTTGACCGGGAGAAATTCCATGGCAAAGGCCTGGAGATATGAAAACGTGTCGTTCAGCCCCAACACCCGCCGCCGCCGCCCGGTCACCGCCCCGACGTACTCGACCAGCTCGCGCAGGGTGTAGACGCGGGGGCCGCACAGATCGTAGCTCCGGCCGAAGCTGCCGGGGTCCGTAAGGCCCCTCACGCACGCCGCGGCCACGTCTTCCACGTACACCGGCTGGAACCGCGCGCCGGGACAGGCGAGCGCCACCACAGGCGAGAACCTGAGCACCTTTGCGAACAGGTTGAGGAAACTGTCCCCGGGTCCGAACACGACCGAGGGGCGGAAGATCGTCCACGCGAGCCCCGACTCGCGCACGATCGCCTCGGCCTCGCCCTTGGAGCGGAGGTAGCGGCTCGGCCCGTCGCGGGCAGAGCCGAGCGAGCTCATGTGCAGCAGCCGCCCGACGCCGCGGCTGCGGCACGCTGCCACCACCTTGCGCGCAAGCTCGACATGAGCGGCCTGGAAGCCGCGGGCTCCGCGACCGTCATGCAACACGCCCACCACGTTGATGACCGCGTCCGCTCCGCTCACGAACTCGGCGAGCTGCCCGGGCTCGTGGACGTTGACGGCGGAGACGTCCACCGTCGGTAGCAGGATCAGCTTTTCCTTGGCGCGCTCGCGGTCGCGGGTTGCCACGCGGAGGCGATAGCCCGCGGCAGCCAGCGCGTGGCAGACATGCCGGCCGACGAAGCCGCTCCCGCCGATAACGCAGGCGGTCGTGATCTCCATTCCCGCTGCTAGTGCTCCCCGTTCACGGACAACCGGTCGCTCATCACCAGATCGAGCGGTTCGGCTCCCGGCGCATCTTCGACCGTCGACTGGGGTCCGACCATGCCGAGCCGCTGCTTGAGCGACTGCAGCTGCTGGCTGAAGTTGTGAGCGTACCAGGTCGCGTTCGCCATCACGTTCTTCACGTAGAGGCGGGTCTCGGTGAACGGGATGGTCTCGGCGAAAACGGCGCCTTCCATCGCGGTGTCGGGACGCCAGACGCGCGCCCGGCTCGGGCCGGCGTTGTAGGCGGCGGACGCGAGCACCGGCTGGCCGTCGAACGCATCGAACACGTGCCGCAGGTAGTAGGTGCCGAGCCCGACGTTGGTGCCGACTTCCGTGACCTGCGACCAGCGCCAATTCTTGAGCCCGATCCGCTTCGCCGCCCAGCGCGCGGTTTGCGGCATGAGCTGCATCAGGCCGGTCGCGCCCGCCGAGGAGCGCGCATCCGTGATGAAGCGGCTCTCCTGCCGGATCAGGCCGTAGACCCAGGCCTCGTCGAGCGCGAGCCCGGAGGTATGGGCCTTGAGCACATCGCGGTAGGGCGCAAGATAGCGCAGCTCGAAGTCGTGCAGCCCGACGGTGCGCTCCGCGGTGTTGATCGCGCGGTCGTATACCTGGTGCCGGCGCGCGACCTCCGCCGCCGCGAGGAGCCTGCGGTCGTCGAAGCTGCGGATGGCCCACGTCCACTCGGCGTTCGCCTCGTTGCGCAGGTTCAGGCGGTAGAGCTCGAGGGCACGCCGCAGCCCGATGTTCCGGCCCATTGCGCGCACCTCTTCCGCACCCGGCCTGTAGCCAGCGGTCGGCGCCGCGATCTTGCCGCCCAGCTCTTCCAGCGCGAGCTGTCCGTAGAAGCCGAATTCCGCCGCGAGTGGCCTGAGGATCTCGGTTGCCTCGGCCGTCCGTCCCGTGGCTTTCAGGGCCCGGGCCTTCCAGTAGCGCCACGCGGATACCGCCTTCCCACGCTCGGACATGGCATCTACCGCGACGAGCATTTCCCGCCAGTTACCCCCGCGCAGCGCCGCGCGCACTTTCCAGGCGAGCTGCAGGTCGGAAAGATCTCCCGCACGTCCATACCACGCGAGGGCGTCAGGATCGTGGCGCAGCGCACCCATGTATCCGATCATGCCCCAGACGTAGGCGCGTTCTTCCCGCGAAAAGCGCTCCTGGAGCTTCTCCCAGTGGCGGGCAGCCTGTTGGGGCGCGACGCGCGCGAGCCGGTGGACGGCGAACATGACGGTCTCGCGACCGGCCCGGGACTTGAGACTGTGGTTTTCCCGCTCGAGATAGCCCGCGGGATCGGAGGCAGCCCGCTCGAGCGAGCGGGGCTCCGGCGCCTCGCCCGCGGGCAGCCATTCCGCGAGAGAACGCGCCTGGCTCACCCGCCCGGCTTCCAGCGCCACGCGCATCCGCGACCACAGATCATCGATGGTGAGCACACCGGACGAGATGAGTGCGTTGAGCAGCGGCGTGCACCCGTCGGGTAACTCGCGCGTCACGAACCAGAGCGATCGCGCCTCGGGCAGGGCATCCTCCGGCCTCGCCTGCATCCGGTACTGCAGCGAGTAGCATGTGATCTCGACGTCGCGGCTGGCCAGTAGGGGCAGCTCGGAGTTGAACAGCGCCCACTCGCCCCGCTCACCCAGCACCTTGAGCCACTCGCTGCGCAGCCGCTCCGAGAGCGGCCCGTCGCGGTTGGCGGCGAGAAAGCGGCGCACTTCGTCGGGAAATGCCTCCTCGAGCTGGAGGCTCAGTCGCCAGTAGGCAATGTAAGGCTCAAGCAGGTGCCCCTGCAGGCGCTGGGCGTGCGTCTCGAAGCGGGCGGGGTTGTTCGTCTGATAGGCGTCGCGTGCGGCAAGAAAATCTTCATCCAGGGCGGCGCCCTGCGCCGCCGCCGTGGCGAGCAAAAATCCGGCCAGCCCGAGCATTCTCTTGTGCAGCACGAAATCCCCTGTCTAGCGGCTTCATTTTAGCCGGTTTTTCCGGCCCTACGACCTCAAACGCACCGCGGGCCCCCGCGTTGACGCGGCGGGTGTTGTATTCGCGATGCAAATATCAGGCCAGGAAGAGCTTGTAGGCGGGATTGCGGGTCTCTTCCTGCCAGGGATAGCCGACCCGGGCGAGGAAGGCGCGGAAGCGGCCCTTGTCCTGCGGCGGCACTTGCATGCCGACGAGCACGCGCCCGTAGTCGGCGCCGTGGTTACGGTAGTGAAAGAGACTGATGTTCCAGCCGCGGCTCATGGCGGAGAGGAACTTCATGAGCGCGCCCGGTCGCTCGGGAAACTCGAAGCGGTAGAGGATTTCGTCATCCACTGTCGATGCGTGGCCGCCCACGGTGTAGCGGACATGGAGCTTTGCCAGCTCGTTCTCGCTGAAATCGAGCGTCTTCAGCCGGTGCCGACGCAGCCTCTGCACCAGCTTCCGGGTCTCATTGCGGTCGCGCACCTGCAATCCCACGAATACGTGAGCCTGTTTCGGGTCGGCGTAGCGGTAGTTGAACTCGGTGATGTTGCGCGCGCCGATCAATCCGCAAAACTCGCGGAAGCTGCCGGGGCGTTCGGGTATGGTGACCGCGAGCACCGCCTCGCGCTTTTCGCCCAGCTCGGCTTCCTCCGCGACGAAGCGCAGCCGGTCGAAATTCATGTTGGCGCCGCTGGCAATGGCCACCAGCGTCCTGCCGCGGATGCCGGTGCGCCCGGCATAGGCCTTGATTCCGGCAATCGCCAGCGCGCCGGCCGGCTCCAGCACCGCACGCGTATCCTCAAACACGTCCTTGATCGCGGCGCAGATGGCGTCGGTATCGACCCGCATGATGTCGTCCACCAGCTCGCGGCACAGCCGGAAGGTTTCGCGCCCGACCTGCTTGACCGCCACGCCGTCGGCGAAGAGCCCCACTTGCGCGAGCTTGACGCGCCGGCCTGCCTTGAGTGCGCGATACATCGCGTCGGCGTCGACCGGCTCGACCCCGATTATCTTGATCCCGGGGCGCAACCGTTTCACGTAGGCGGCGATGCCGGAAATCAGCCCGCCGCCGCCGACCGGAACGAAAATCGCGTGGATCGCCCCGGGATGCTGGCGCAGCATCTCCATCGCGATCGTGCCCTGCCCTGCGATCACGTCCGGATCGTCGTAGGGATGCACGAACGCGAGCCCGCGCCGCCGCCCGAGCGCACGCGCGTGCAGGTAGGCTTCGTCATAGGAATCACCGTGCAGCACCACGTGCGCGGCGCGCGCCTTTACGGCCGCAATCTTGATCTGCGGAGTCGTGACCGGCATCACGATCGTTGCGTGGCAGGCGAGCTGTTGGGCCGCGAGCGCGACGCCTTGCGCGTGGTTGCCCGCGGAGGCCGTGATCACGCCGCGCTTTAACACCGCCGCCGGGAGCTGCGCCATCTTGTTGTACGCCCCGCGCAGCTTGAACGAAAACACCGGCTGCATGTCTTCGCGCTTGAGCAGCACACGGTTGCCGGTCCGGGCCGAGAGCTCGGGCGCGAACTCGAGCGCCGTTTCCACCGCCACGTCGTAGACGCGGGCGCCGAGTATTCTCTCCAGATAGTCGTTCTTTTTCACGGCCGTCTTGATTCAGGCTGTAAAGGGTAGCATACGCCTACCGTTTACCGTTCACTGCTTACCGCTTACCATAGAACGATGACTCAAGATGAAATGAAACAGGCGGCGGCAAAAGCCGCGCTCGCGCACGTTCCCCACGATTGCGTGCTCGGCGTGGGCAGCGGATCGACCGCGAACTTCTTCATCGCGGAGCTCTCCGGGATCAAGCGCCGCATCGAAGGCGCGGTCGCAGCATCGGAGGCTACGGCCAAGCGGCTGAAGGACCTCGGCATCCGCGTCATGGACCTGAACGGAGTGAACGAGCTGCCGGTCTACGTGGACGGCGCCGACGAAGTAACCCGCCATCTCGCCATGATCAAGGGAGGCGGCGGAGCATTGACGCGCGAGAAGATCGTCGCGGCGGTGGCGCGAAAGTTCGTGTGCATTGCCGACGCGACGAAGCTCGTGGACGTGCTCGGGAAGTTTCCCCTGCCGGTGGAAGTGATCCCGATGGCCCGCTCCTACGTCGCGCGTGAGATCGTGAAGCTGGGCGGCCACCCCGAATGGCGCCGCGACGTCGTCACCGACAACGGCAACGTCATCCTCGACGTGCGCGGGCTCGAAATCCTGAACCCTCCCGAGCTCGAGAGTGCGTTGAACCAGATCGCGGGCGTGGTCACGTGCGGCCTGTTCGCGCGGCGCGGCGCGGACGTGCTGTTGCTCGGAGGCGCCGGGGGCGTGCAGACCATTACCCGCTAGAGCGCCGCGCGATCTCCTAGACCTGGTCGGGCGCGAGGACCACGCGCACCCTGGCCTCGCCTTCGTGCCGCGTGGCAAGCCACCAGATCGCCCCTTTCTGAACGCTCCAGTCGGCAAGCGCGCCGGTCAGCGCCAGCGCCGCAGCCTGCCCGAGCGTCGGCTGGTGTCCCACGATGAGGACGGTGCCCGCGCCGCGCGGCCAGTCCGCAGCCTCCAGCACGGACTGCGGTGTCGCTTCCGGGCCCACGGCCTCGCTGGTCTTGAATTTCCTCCCGAGCGCTTGCGCCGTCTGCTGCGCGCGCCTGGCACGGCTCACCAAAATGAGGGCGTCCCGGGGCAGCTGCCGCTTGAGCCACGACGCCATCCGCCCCGCCTGCTCCTTGCCTTTGGCCGTGAGCCTGCGCTCCTCGTCCCGCACGCCGTCCTCGGCATCCGCGTGACGCCACAGGATGAGATCCATAGCGCGTGAGCTGCGACCGGCAAAGCGCCAGCGGCGCGGGGAGGGTCAGCTGCCGGGCGGCGGAACGTAGCCTGACGCAACGTCGGCGCCGCCACCGAAGAAATGCTTCTCCATCTGCTGCGCGAGGTAGTCGCGCGCCTTCTTGTCCGCCAGGTTGAGGCGGTTCTCGTTGACCAGCATCTTCTGCTGCTCCAGCCATTGCTTCCAGGCTTCCTTCGACACGCGCTCGAAGATCCGCTTGCCGAGCTCACCCGGATAGGGCGGGAAATCGAGGCCTTCGGCTTCGCGCCCCAGCTTGATGCAGTTCACCATTCTTGGCATTGAAGTACCCGGCTCCCGCCAGGCGAAGACAGGAATCCCGCGGAAATGTTACGACCGGCGCGGGTTCAAGTAAACCACACCCGCCAGATCCGCACTCGGCCGCTTTGCGACCTTGACGAGCAGGGGGTGATCGGCGCGCGGCCGCTCCAGGTAGTAGCCCTGCACGCAGTCCACGCCAAACCCGCGCAGCATGATGATCGTCTCCTCGTCCTCCACGCACTCGGCGATGGTGGTGCGGTGGAGCCCCCGCGCAACCGTCACCATTGCTTTCACGAACAGCTGGTTGTCGTGCTCCTTGGGGAGGTTGCGGATGAACAGCCCGTCGATCTTGACCGAATCCACCTGCAGGTGCTTCAGGTAGGCGAACGAGGAGAAGCCGGTGCCGAAGTCGTCGAGCGACACGCCGCAGCCGGCCTGGTGCAGCGCGTCGATGAAGCGCTGGGCGTCGTGCAGGTCCGACACCGCGGAGGTCTCGGTCAGCTCCACGATCAACCGCCGCGGCGCAACCCCGCAGCGCTTGAGCTCCGCGGCGATGAACTGGGGCAGCAGCGGCTCGTCGAAGGAGCGCCCCGAGATGTTGACCGCGAGCGCCGGGACTGAGTCCACGTCCGCCAGCAGCTCGATCGCCTGGCGCAGCACCCAGCGATCGATGTCGAGGATCTTGCCCGATTTTTCCGCCACCGGGATGAACTGGCCGGGCATGAGCAGCACCTTCGGGTCGTCCTTGTCGCGCATGCGCACCAGCACCTCGAAGTGCGAGAGCGCGCGGTTGCCCGCCGCGTACACTCCCTGGAAATGCAGCTCCATCAGGTCGTTCTCGAGCGCGTGCAGGATGCGGTCGTTCCAGGACATGCGCTTCACCATCTGGGAGGTGGTATCGAGGTCGCTGCGGTAGATGCGCCAAGCGTTCTTGCCCGCCTCCTTCGCCTGGTACATCGCGGTGTCCGCCCGCGCGATCAGGTCCTCCGCGTTGTCCGCGTGCTGCGGATACACGGCGATGCCGAGCGAGCTCGTCAGCCGCAGGCTCTGGCCCTCGAACTGGAAGCGCACCATCGCGATCGAGCGCGTGATGCGCTCGGCGAGCACACGCAGCATTTCCTCCGAGATCTCGGGCACCAGGATCGCGAACTCGTCGCCTCCCAGGCGCGCGAACATCTCGTTGCGCCGCACCTGCCCCGCCACCTCGCCCGCCACGCGGATCAGCATCGCGTCGCCGGCGCGGTGGCCGAAGGTGTCGTTGATGTACTTGAAATCATCGAGATCGAAGAACAGCAGCGCCACCCGCGAGCCGTGGCGCTGGGCGTCCGCGATCATGCGCGCGAGCTCCTCGTTGAAGCGGTGCCGGTTGAAGAGTCCGGTCAGCGCGTCGCGCTCGGCGAGGTAGATCAGCTGGTCCGCGGTCTGGCGCTCGCGGGTGACGTCCTGGAACAGCCACAGGTGGCCGACCGGCCGGCCGTAGACGTCCTCCACGGAGTGCACCTGCTGGGTGATAAGGCGTCCGTCCGCCATCGGGATTTCGAGCGCGCCCTCGATCTCGCCCTCGCGCGGCAGCAGCAGGACGCGCTTGCCGTGCTCCTCGGGACGCGAAAGCGCGCATGCCGAGGTGGCCAGAACTTCCTTGGAGCTCCTGCCGATCAGGCGCGTGCCCGGCGCGATCATCCAGATGCGGGTGAAGGCGGGATTGGTGTAGACGACCTTGTTGTCGGGCGACACGAACAGGATGCCGGTTTCCATCACCCCCAGCAGCGCCGAGAGCCGCGCGTGCTCGTCCTGCGCCCGCGTAAGGTACTCCTTCTGTACGACGTGCGAATCGCGCAGCTCGACCACCGTCGCCTCCAGGCGCTGCTCGGCCTCCTTGCGCTGGGTGATATCGCGGATGCTGATGCGGATGCCGAGATAGCCGCCGCGGCTGTCGTAGATCGGGCGCCAGTCGGCGGCGGCCCAGAATCCCGAGCCGTCCTTGCGCCTGGCGCGGAACTCGTAGTCCTGCCCGGTGTTGCCGCGCAGCGCGCGCCGGATCTGCCGGACCGTGCGCGTCGCGTCCTGCTCGTCGATGAAAGGCGCGGGAAAGTTCTCGGTCGCCAGGCACTCCTCCGGCGTGTAGCCGAACATGTCGAGCACCCGCGGGTTGATCCAGATGAGCTTCCCCTCCGGGCTGATCCAAAGCTCGCAGTCGTAACTGTAGTCGGCGATTGCGCTGAACTTGGCCTCGTTCTCGGCAAGCGCCTTGATCCGGCTCTGCAGGGTGGAGGCCATCGAGTTGAACGCGTGGGTAAGCTTGCCCACCTCGTCGCCGCTCTCCACCGGCAGCCGCACGTTGAGATCCCCCTCCGCCAGGTTTTCGCTCGCCTTGGTGAGCTGGGCAAGATTGCGGGTGAGCCAGAACGACAGCGCGATCATCGACAGAACGGACAGGATCAGGGCAAAGCCGCCGATCGCGAGGTTTTCCCGGATGAGCTCGGCGCGTGCGGCGCGCATGAATGCGGTGGACACGCCGAAATGCAGGCGTCCGATCCGTATTCCCGCGGACTCGATTTCCACCGCGGTGTTTATGCGTTCGCTCGCCAGGAAAAGCGCCGCAGCGGACGAGTCTGCGGCCGCGGGCAGCGGCGCGCCTTCGTCCCAGCCCGCGCTCGCCACGATGTTGTCGTTGTGGTCGACGAGCACCAGGTAGGTAATGCCGCTGTCGCTGCGCACGCGCTCGAGAATCTGGATGATCGCCCGGTACTGGCGGCTGGCGAGCGGCACCGACAGCGCCGCGTTGAGCAGCTGCTTCTGCTCCTGGAGGTGGATTCGCGCGCGCTCCTGGAGCTTCTTGTCCATGACGCTGATGCCGTCGGCGATCAGCAGGCCCAGCATCATGGCGTTCACCAGCACGCCCGCGAGCAGCAGCCGCGTGCGCAGCGACAGCGTGACGGGCAGCTTCATGGGGCTAGATCCGCTTCACCAGCACGACCGAGCGCCGCTGGTAGTTGTAGAGCGAGCGCTTCCGGCGCGGCAGCTCCCCCACGCCCACTTCGTCGAAGCCGCGTTCGACGAACCAGTGCTCCGCCCGCGTGGTGAGTACGAACAGGCGCTTCAGCTTTCCCCGGCGCGCGCGCGCCTCGATCTCGGTCAGGAGCCGCTCGCCGGCGCCGGCGTTGCGGAACTCAGGATGCACGACGAGACAGGCAAGCTCTCCTGCGCGCTCGTCGGGGAACGGATAGAGCGCGGCGCAGCCGACCGCCAGCTTGTCGTGCTCGAGCACCACGAAGCGCCCGATCTCCCGCTCAAGCCGGTCGCGCCCCCGCTTCACGAGAATCCCCTCGGCCTCGAGCGGCTCGATCAGCCGCAGGATGCCGCCGATGTCCTCGATCTTCGCCGGCCGCAGCGTCTCGATCGGGTCGGGCGTCAGCATGGTGCCGACACCCTTGTGGGTGAAGAGCTCGAGCAGCAGTCCGTCGTCGACCTGCCCGGAGATAAGGTGCGCGCGCTTCACGCCGCTCTCGCAGGCCCGCACTGCGTGCGGAAGGTAGAGCCGCACCTCGTTGTTGGCCCCCTCTGCCTTTGCCAGCAGCGCCTGCGCTTGGCGCACGGTCAGGTCCCGCAGCAGCTCGCCGCGGCGCCCCGTGACTCCGATCGCCTCCATGAGAAACATCAGCTTTTCTGCCTTGAGCGCGGCGGCAGTGGCGGCGGCGACGTCCTCAAGCGCCAGATTGAATACCTCGCCGCTGCGCGAGTAGCCCAGCGGAGAAAGCAGCACCAGCTCGTTGTCCTCGAGCCGCTTGTGGATCGCGGCAGCATCTACCCTCCGCACTTCGCCGGTGTGCATGAGATCCACCCCGTCCACCACCCCAATCGGCTTGGCGGTGATGAAGTTGCCGCTCGCCACCCGGATGTCCGCCCCCGCCATCGGCGAGTTGGGCAGCCCCATCGAGAGCGCCGCCTCGATTTCGACGCGCAGGCGCCCGCTCGCCTCCTTGGCGCAGGCGAGCGCCACCTCGTCGGTGACGCGCAGGCCCTCGTGAAACCGGGCGCGGTGCCGGCGCTCCTTGAGCTTTGCTTCGATCTGCAGGCGCGCGCCGTGCACCAGCACGAGCCGCACTCCGAGGGCAGCGAGGAGATTTAAATCCTGGGCGAGGTCGAAGAATCGGCCGTCGGCAACGACTTCGCCGCCGAACGCGATGACGAAGGTCTTGCCGCGGAACGCGTGGATGTAGGGCGCGACCGATTGGAACCAGTCGATGAAACGGTCCTGGCTCGACAGCCGCTGGCGCCGCGGCACTTGCGGCGGCGGCGTTTCA
The DNA here is from genome assembly GCA_035456985.1 of Burkholderiales bacterium. Lineage (GTDB taxonomy): Bacteria > Pseudomonadota > Gammaproteobacteria > Burkholderiales > SG8-41 > SG8-41. The sequence continues at coordinate 11,452 of DATICE010000268.1, forward strand.
CTCGGGCCGATGACTGCCGTCACGGCCTTGTCACTCGTCTTGGAAATCGGCGGCCTCCCGGAGACCCGAAGGGGCTGCCCCCTGTGGCTCCCTGCGGAAACGCATTCTACCGCTTTTTCAAGCACATAGTACGCGAAATTGAAGCGTTAGGAAAGGTATGACGCGCCGTTTATCACGGCGAGGTCGCCGTTCACCATTAAAAATCCCCCCACAGGGCCTGCATCGCCGCAAGCGCCGCGACGGCGGCGGTTTCGGTACGCAGCACGCGCGGACCCAGACGCACTGCGACGAAGCCGGCTGCCACCGCCGCGCGCTCTTCCCCGGGGGTAAGGCCGCCCTCGGGGCCCGCAAGCAGCACGATTGCGCCCGCCGGCCGGCCGAGCTCGCGCAGGCCGCGCGTTGCGCGCGGCGACAGCAGCACCCGCTGCTCGCCGGTCGAAGAAGCGGCACGGGCGGCGAGAAACGCATCGAGCCGTGCGAGCGGCGGAATCCGCGGCACGCGATTGCGACCACACTGCTCGCAGGCCGCGATCGCTACCGCCTGCCAGTGCGCGAGGCGTTTCGGCGCTCGCTCCGCGGACAGCCGCACGACGCTGCGTTGCGTTTCCAGCGGCTGGATCGCGGCGACCCCGAGCTCGACTGCTTTCTGGATCGTGTAATCCATGCGCTCGCCTCCCGATACCGCTTGAGCGAGCGTCACGGCGAACGGCGATTCGCGGTCCACGTCCTCCTGCCCGGTCACGTTGAGCGCGCAGCGAGCGCGGCTCGCTTCGAGCACCACTGCTGCGTACTCCACGCCGTCGCCGTTGAAGAGGATCACCGGGTCGCCCTTCGTCAACCGCAGCACCTGCAGCGCATGGTGCGCCTGCCGTGGCGGCAGGGTACACAAGCGCCCCGGTGCGAGTTCGCCGGGAAAATACATGCGCGTCACGGGCTTGCCGCCGGTCATCGAAACCGAGTATGCCACGCCGGCCGCGCCCGCCCGCTGCAGAGCAATCAGGACTAGAATCGCCTTCTTTCAGAGGGGCGCGATTGAAGATTGTGATCCTGGGGGCCGGCCAGGTCGGCTCGACGGTCGCCGAAAGCCTGGTTTCGGAAGCGAACGACATCACGGTCGTGGACGTGGAGCCGACGCGTCTCGCAAAGCTCCAGGACCGGCTCGATTTGAGGACGGTCATCGGCAATGCCGCGCATCCCGCCGTGCTCGAACTGGCGGGCGCCCGCGACGCCGACCTGCTGGTGGCGGTTACGCAGAGCGACGAGACCAACCTGGTGGCCTGCAAGCTCGCCGCGACCCTCTTCAACATCCCGACCCGGGTCGCCCGTATCCGCGCGGCCGACTACCTGTCGCACCCCGAGATCTTCGCGGATGAAAACTTCGCCGTCGATCACTCGATCTGCCCGGAACAGATCCTGTGCGATTACATCGTGAAGCTGCTCGAGTTTCCGGAAGCGCTGCAGGTGCTCGAGTTCGCCGGCGGAAGAGTAAGTCTGGTCGCCGTGCGCGCGTTCCCCGGCGGGCCGCTGGTCGGGCGCGAGATCCAGTACGTGCGCCAGCACATGCCAGACGTGGACATGCGGGTCGCCGCGATCTTCCGGCAGGACAGCCCGATTGCGCCCGATGCCAGGACGTTAATCGAGGCCGACGACGAAGTGTTCATCATCGCCGCCACCGCAAACATCCGCGGAGTTCTGCGCGAGCTGCGGCGCATGGACCAGCCGGTCAAACGCGTGATGATCGGCGGCGGTGGCAATATCGGGCGGCGCCTCGCGCGCGCAATCGAGGACCGCTACGAGGTCAAGATCATCGAGTACAGCAAACCCGGCGCAGAGCGCCTCGCGGCAGAGCTCGACCGGACGCTGGTGCTCGTGGGCGACGTCACCGACGAGCAGCTGCTCGAGACGGAGAACGCGGGCGAAATGGACGTCTACTGCGCGCTCACCAACGACGACGAGACCAATATCATGTCGGCGCTGCTCGCCAAGCGCCGCGGCGCGCGCAAGGTGATCGCGCTCATCAACCGCGGTTCCTATGTCAACCTGCTGCAGGCGGGCCAGATCGACATCGCCATCTCGCCGGCGCAGACCACCATCGGCTCGTTGCTCGCCCACGTGCGCCGGGGCGATTGCGTCGCGGTGCATGCGCTGCGCCGCGGGGCGGCCGAAGCGCTGGAGCTGATCGCGCACGGCGATCTCAAGTCCTCGCGCGTCATCGGTCGCTCGATCGAGCAGCTCGAGCTGCCCAGGGGCGTGACCATCGGCGCCATCGTGCGCGGCAGGGACGACGGGAGCGAGGTCCTCATCGCCCATCACGACACGGTGATCGAGGCGGGAGACCACGTCATCGTGTTCGTCGTGAGCAAGGACCTGGTGCCCAGGGTCGAGAAGCTGTTCCAGGTGGACGTGAGCTACCTGTAGCGGCCCCATGACCTGGCTGCTCGCAGTATGGCCGGTGCTCGGGATCATCGCGATGGCGATGAGCCTGTCGCACCTGCTGCCCATCGCGATCTCGCTCATTGCCTGGGACGGCATGAGCGAGCTGTTTGCGGTCTCGATGGGGCTCAATTTCGCCCTGGGGTTTGTCCTGTGGCTCGTCACCCGCCGCCACCGCCGCGAGCTCCAGATACGCGAAGGGATACTGCTCATGACGCTGGTCTGGATCGGGGGTGCGCTGTTCGCATGCTTCCCGCTGCTGGCAGGCATCGGGCTCTCGTTCACCGACGCCTATTTCGAGTCGATGTCGGCATTGACAGCCACGGGTGCGACGCTGCTCGACGGGCTCGATTACCTGGCGCCATCGCTCATCGTCTGGCGGGCGCAGCTGCAATGGATCGGCGGCATGGGCGTCATCGTGCTGGTGGTCGCCGTACTGCCCATGGTCGGCGTCGGTGGCCGCCAGATCTCGAAGGCGGAGATCCCGGGTCCGATGAAGGACGAGCAGCTGACTCCTCGCGTCACGCAGACCGCCAAGGGGCTATGGATCATCTACTTCGCGCTCACTGCTGCGTGCTTCGCAGCCTACCGCGCCGCGGGCATGTCCTGGCTGGATGCCCTGGTCCACAGCTTTACTACCATTTCCCTCGGGGGTTTCTCGTCGCATGACGCGAGCCTCGCCCATTTCGGCTCCCTCGGCATCGAGCTCACCGCCATCGTGTTCATGGTCCTCGCCGGGATCAACTTCGCGAGCCACTTCCGGGCATGGCAGGAACGAAGTGCGGCTGCCTACCGCCACGATTCCGAGCTGCCGTACTACCTCGTCGTGCTGGCGGCGAGCGTCATCGGCATCACGCTGTTCCTGTGGGTAAACGGCGTCTATCCCGATTTCGCCACCACGGTGCGCTATGCCGCGTTCAACACGATCTCGATCGCCACCAACACCGGCTATGCCACGACGGACTACAACGAATGGCCAGTGTTCGCGCCGCTGTGGCTGATCTTCCTCGGCACCTTCGTCGCGTGCTCGGGCTCGGCGGGCGGCGGCATCAAGATGATCCGGGCGATGATCCTCTACCGCCAGGTCTACCGGGAGTTCACCAAGCTCGCCCATCCGAGCGCCGTCTCCCCCCTGAAGCTCGGCGACCGGGTCGTGCCCGACCAGGTCGTGTTCTCGGTGCTCGCGTTCTTCTTCGCCTGGCTCGCGACGCTGGTCAGCATGACGCTGCTGCTCACCCTGACCGGGCTCGACGCCATCACCGCGTTCTCCGCGATCGTGGCCTCGCTCAACAACATCGGCCCCGGCCTGCACCAGGTCGGGCCCGCGGGCAACTTCTCGGTGCTGACCGACCTTCAGACCTGGGTGTGCACCGCAACCATGCTGCTCGGGCGGCTGGAGCTCCTGACCGTGCTCGTCATCCTCACGCCCGCCTTCTGGCACAAGTAATCCCCGCGGCGCCCGGCCGGGCCGGGAGCAAACCGGGAATTGCGCGGTCGAAAGTGAGAATCGGGGCCGGCGATTGTGAAGGGTGCCCGCGGAATCTACAATAGGACCGGCGCAAGGCCATGGAGAAGATGAACCTGACGCAGCATTTCCTGATCGCCATGCCCGCCATGGCCGATCCCCACTTCGCCCGCTCGCTCACCTTCATCTGCGAGCACAATGACAAGGGCGCGCTCGGCATCGTCATCAACCGGCCGATCGAGATGAACCTGCAGACTCTCCTCGAGCAGGTGAGCATTCCGCCGGAGGGCGACGCCTTCAAGGGGGTCCCCGTGCACTTCGGCGGGCCGGTGCAGGTGGACCGCGGTTTCGTCCTGCACGCGCCGCTCGGTCAATGGCAGTCGACGCTCGCCGTAAGCTCGGATATCGGCTTGACCACGTCCAAGGACATCCTGCAGGCGGTGGCGCGCGGCGAGGGGCCCGGGAAGCTCCTCGTGACGCTCGGCTACGCGGGCTGGGCGCCGGGACAGCTCGAGAACGAGCTCGCGCAGAACGCGTGGCTCACCGTGCGGGCGAAATCCGAGGTGATCTTCGACCTGCGGGCCGAGGAGCGGCTGCCTGCCGCGATGGGACTGCTGGGCATCGATTTCGCGACCCTGTCCGACCAGGCCGGCCATGCCTGAGCCGAGGACCGGAACGGTCCTCGCTTTCGATTTCGGCACGAAGCGCATCGGCGCCGCGGTCGGGGACTTCGAGACCCGCCTCGCGCATCCGCTCGGCGCCATCGCCGCGGTGGACAACCGCCTGCGGTTTGCGGCGATCGGGCGCCTTCTCGCCGAATGGCGGCCGGCACAGCTGGTCGTCGGGTTCCCCACGCACGCCGACGGCACCGAGCACCCGGTGGGCAGGCTCGCCCGCCGCTTCGCGCAGCGCCTGCAGGGCCGCTTCGGCGTCCCGGTGGCGCTCGTGGACGAGCGGCTGACCTCGCGCGAGGCCGAAGAGCTCCTGCGCGCGGCCGGGGCGCGCGGCGCGCGCCTCAAGGCCGGCATCGATTCCCTCGCCGCGCAACGCATCCTCGAGACCTATTTCGCGAGCGGCGAACTGTGATAGAGTAGCGCCCCGCGAAAACCATACAACATGCCCGGCAACCCGCTTCCTGATGCCGAGCAGCTGCTGACAGCGCTGATCGAGCAGATGCGGCCCGCAGTGGGGCCGGAAACGGGTTTGGTAGGCATCCACACCGGCGGCGCCTGGGTTGCGGAGCGGCTGCACCAGGCGCTCCGGCCCAAGGTTCCCTGCGCCTTCCTCGACGTTTCCTACTACCGCGACGATTACGACGCGCGCGGGCTGAAGCGCGACGTCAAGCGCTCGGATATACCCTTCGAGGTCGAGGAGCGCAACCTCGTCCTGGTCGACGACGTGCTCTACACCGGCCGCACGATACGGGCCGCGCTGAACGAGATATTCGACTACGGCCGTCCCGCCAACGTGAAGCTTGCGGCGCTGGTCGACCGCGGCGGCCGCCAGCTGCCGATCGCCCCGCAATTCGTCGGCGCGACCCTCGTGTTAAAGCCCGGCCAGAGCGTCGCGCTCAAGCGCAATGCCGCCGGCAAGCTGAGCCTCGAGTTGCGCGAGGAGCCGCGCTGATGTGGCTCAATCCCGCCAACCCGCAGCTCGACAAGAAGGGTCAGCTGCACCACCTGCTGACGCTCGAGGGGCTGCCCGCCGAGATCCTGTGGCAGATCCTCGACACGGCGAAGACCTTCGTCGGCACCAAGGTGAAGAAGGTGCCGCTCCTGCGCGGCAAGTCCGTGTTCAACGTGTTCTTCGAGCCGTCCACGCGCACCCGCACCACCTTCGAGATCGCCGCGAAGCGCCTGTCCGCCGACGTCATCAATCTCAACGTGTCGGTGTCCTCGCAGTCGAAGGGCGAGAGCCTGCTCGACACGGTGGACAATCTCTCGGCGATGCATGCCGACATGTTCATCGTGCGCCACGGCGAGAGCGGCGCGCCGCACTTCATCGCGCGCCACGTCGCGCCCGACATCCACGTCATCAACGCCGGCGACGGGCGCCACTCGCACCCGACGCAGGGCCTGCTCGACATGTTCACCATCCGCCACTACAAGAAGGACTTCTCGAGCCTGCGGGTGGCGATCGTGGGCGACGTCCTGCACTCGCGCGTGGC
>DATICE010000269.1:0-3230 GCA_035456985.1 Burkholderiales bacterium
CTTTTTTTTTGCGCGGCGCCGTCGCTGCGTCGTGCGGCCGCCTTTGCGGCCCGTCGCTTTCGCGAACAACTGTTGAGTCGCGGCCGTCTGCTGGGCGAAGCCAGCGAAGCCACCAGGCGGGACGATCAAAGTCATTGCTTACTCCCCATGCCGCGCGGGTTTGCCGGCGACGAGCCCAGCGCGGCGGCGCAGCTCGTCCTTGTCACTTACGGAACGGATAGAAGCACGAGTCGATGATGCGGCCGGCTCGCTCTCGCGCCGCTCGCGCATCGTCTCCCGCGCATTGATGCGCTTCGCCCAGGCGTCGATCTTGCCCATGTAGTCGCGAATCTCGTGCAACTCGCCTTGCATGGAGGTCATCGAACGCACTTTCCTGGCCGCGGTGCAGGCGCGCCACGAGCACCAGGCAGTCAATGCACAGAGAGCCGCGCAGATCGCGACCGACAGCCAGCCCACATAAGCTGCAACTTGCATTGGCGGGAGCTCGGAACATGGCGATAACGTCATAGTTAACACCTATCGGAACTCGGAAAGCCATAGCCGGCGTCTGTTTGTCATCCTGGTCCGCTGGGCAGATCGCAGGCTCACCAGGTGAGCTCCTGGTCCGAATCTCTTGCTCGCCGAACCTTCCGGTGCGAGGTCTGATCGCGGCGCAGATCGGCTCTGGAACGAGGCGCTCAGTCGCGGTCAATCCGTCGTCGCGCGGCCGCCGCGCGGCCTTTTATCCACAGGCTGTAGGAACTACAGCAAACCTATGGTAGGAAACCCGGAGGGGGGGGGGCGGAGCGCGAGGAGGGGGGGGGGAACCAGCCATCCACAGGATTGGCACAGGCAACCCACAGGAGCGCCCACAAGCGGAACGGGGTATCGGTCGGCCCAGGGGTCGCCCCCTGGACCGAACGCTTCACCTGGGCCGTCCCAGGCGGTTTAGAACGGGAACCGGACGATGGCCAGCTGGGCCGACATCTGGGCCGTGCCGCTCGCGTTGGTCGACGCCGAGTACCAGAACCCGATCGTGTCACCTGGCGACAGCCACACACCCGAAATGCCGGGGTGCAGCTGCGTCGTGGACGCGGCCAGCGTGATCGGCGACGACAGTGCGCGGTGCCATGCTGACGGCAGGCCGGTCGTGCTGTTGCGGACTTCGAGCGTGCCGGTGAACGAGTCGCCGACGCCGGTGAACGCAAAGACGCTCGCCGCCTGCACGAACCAGAGCTCGCCGGCCGGCACCGCACCAGGCAACGCGCCGCCGTTCAAGTTCGCAGTCACGAACCCGAGCGCCGCGATCGGCGCCACGAACACGAGCTCGCGGTAGTTGGCCGCGAGCACCGGCGCCATGTCGAGCGTCGGCAGGATCGTGTCGCCGATCGACTGCGGGTACTGCCCGCCGTTCTTGATGCCGAAGAACCCGAGCAACCCCAGCGGCAACTTGGAAATGACGGCCGGGGTCAGCGGCGTCACAGCGGCGTCACCTGGCAGATCACGCGGACGATGATCGCGGCGCCGGTCGTGTTGCGGACCCTGATCACCAGGCGGTCCCCCGCGGCCGCCACGTCGCTGAAGTACATCTCGTCGGGGATGATCGGGTAGCGCGTGAGGATCGCAGGCTCGAACTCCTCAGCCACCACATCGGCGCCGCTGTTGAAGGTGACAAAGGTTCCCGTCGCCGCGGCCGTCACGCCCATGCTCACGAGCGCGTTGGTGCGTGCGAACTCGAAAGCCGAGCCCGCGAGGATGTTGTCCACGGTTCCGTTCAGCGGGACCGAGACTTGCTTGACGATGACCGGCATGAGACTCGCTCCTTCCTAGTTTTGCGCGTGCCGCGCGAGTGTTCGACGTAGGTGCCCCGGTAGCAGACCGTCCGCGGCTTGCGCCGCTTGCGCCGAGCTCGTGCTCGAGCTCGACACTGGTCGTCCAGGTCACGCGCCGCGGAGTGTGCCGGCGCTGCACTGAAAGCCGTCAAGGGGTTGACCAGGGGATTCGTAGCCAAGCCGGGACTTGGACCAATCCCAGGGATCACTTGGGTGCCGGGAATCGTGCCGAGCGTCGACCCGACCCGCGCACCTGGCACCGATCCGACCCACGAACCGAGCGCCGGCGCCACGAGGCCGGCGAGCGCGGGCAGCCAGCGTGGGACCGCGATCGGCGGCGAGATCACGCGCGGTGCTGGCGGCGTGATCACTCGCGGCGCCGGCGCCGGAATCGAGCGCGGCAGCGAGCTCGGCGCCGCGATCGGCGGCGAGCTCGGCCGCGGCGCCGGTTGCGTGACGACGCGCGGCAGCGGCGGCGCCTCAATTCGCGGCTGCGCGATCGTGACGGGCCGGCCGCGCGGCCGCGGTGCGACGACGGTTCCCGGCACGCTGCCGGGGACACCGACTGCACGAGGGCGACGACGCGGCCGACCAGGTGCAGCGACACCTGGCCGAGCTCGGCCGCGGCCGCGACGACCAGGCACCGGCACCGGCGCCGGCACGGCCGGCATCCCGGGCGGACACCAGGGGCCGTGCCGCGTCTCGATGCAGAGCTCGGAGCCGCGGCCGGCTTCACTCGGCCAGAACAGCGCACCGGCCCACCAGGTCCGCGCGAGTCCGCCGAGCACTCGCGCGATCGGACCGACGACGCTCGGCGGGAACCGATCGGGAATCGTCACACCTGGTCGACCAGGCACGCGCGGCGGCGGCGGCGAGCTCGGCGAACCAGGCACCGGCACCAGCGGCGGCGAGCTCGGAAACGGAACCGTGCCGAGCGTGCCGTACGAGCTCGGCGGCTGCGCGGTCGCGGCTTTGATCGTGTCGATGATCAGCCGGTTCGGACCGCCACCGCTCGGCAGGAATCCGCCGAGCGATCGCAGCCAGCCGATCGCTTTGATGATGCCGCCGATCGTTACGGGGTCAGCCATGGCTTGATCGGCGTCTCGCGTGCGATCGGTTGCTTCAGCGTCGGCGCATTCGGCGCAGTGCCGCCATCCGGCGCTTGGCCGCCGCTGATCCCTTCACCAGGCGTGAAGAACGGCGACGACGCGGCGAAGCCCGCACCCCAACCCGCGCCGATCGACGGCGCCGGCGCGGCGCAGCTGCACGCGCTACGGCCTTTTTTTTTGCGCGGCGCCGTCGCTGCGTCGTGCGGCCGCCTTTGCGGCCCGTCGCTTTCGCGAACAACTGTTGAGTCGCGGCCGTCTGCTGGGCGAAGCCAGCGAAGCCACCAGGCGGGACGATCAAAGTCATTGCTTA
>DATICE010000270.1:0-14899 GCA_035456985.1 Burkholderiales bacterium
GAACGCAGGCGAATTCCAGGCCTGCATGAACGATGCCTGGTTCAGGTCGCCCATTGTCCAGTTCGCAGTGGCGTCGAAGCAGCACGCCGACAGCTTGCCGTCCGCCGTGACGTGGCCCTCAGTGAAGGCCGACCAGCACGGCAACGGCTCGCGCAGCGCGCCCAGCCGCCCCTGATTGCCTGCCGTCGGGCGGTATCCAAGCTGCTCCTCGCGCTCGGTGGCGAAGGCGCCCATCGAGTAGAGCGGCAGCCAGTAATGCTGGTCCACGTACGGCCGCACCCGTTCAGCGAGCAGGCGCTCCATCTTCTGCTGCTGCACCCCGTCGTACTGGATGGACGAGGCGTAGAGGCCGGTCCGGTAGGCCCCGCGCCTGCGCGCCTCCCAGGCCGCCTGGATGTTGTCGAGCGCGCGCCGGAACAGGCGCCCCGACACCGCCATGATCTTCTCGAACTGCGCCTCGTCGGCCGCATTGACCGACCATTTAAGCGAGTCAAGGCCGGCCTTCATGCATTCCTCGACCGCCTCCGGAAAGGACATCGACGCGTTGGAGGTGAGGAAGACATAGGGCATCGCGACTTCGCGCTTGAGCCACGCGATGCAATCCACCAGCAGGCGCGGGTTCATGAAGGATTCTCCGAGGTAGAACACCCCGATCTCCTCGACCCCGGCGTCGCGCATCTCGCGGGTGATGCGCTTGAACAGACCGAAGTCCATGTCCCATTTTGGCTGCACTTCCCGCGTGCGCAGCGCGCAGAATCCGCAACGATAGTTGCAGCGCGGCGAGATCTCGATCTTGACGCTCTTCGGCGCCGGTGGAGCCGCCTTCAACCAGGCGGGCGGAATCCGCGTCGTGTTGTCGATCCGGTCGGTGATGGATGCCATGACTCGACTCCTCGAGATTGCGTGCGCCGGGATTGGCGTTCCCACGGGAATCCGGTGCGCCCAAGATAGGCGAAGCACGCCTTTGCCGCACCTTTGTCGTCCAGTTTTCTTGACCCAGATCAAAGCCTGACCCTTGCTTGACATGGATCAAATGGCGCCGGCGCTATGTCCCTTAGCATTCCGGCAGTATGTGGCGCCGGCAACCGGGGCGTCGAAGTGAGGGCAACTCCATCTACCTAAAGGAGTCATTCAATGAAAGCGATCTGGAGTTCAGCGTGTGTTGCAGCGTGCCTGGCCGTGGCGAGTGCCGGCAGCCTGGCGCAGGACGTGACCTACCGGAAGGACATCAAGCCCATCATCGATGCGAAGTGCGCGGCCTGCCACGGCGCGGGATCACCCACCCTGGCGGATTTCCTGCTGGAAGAGAAGAAGTACAAAGAGTCAATGAAAGGCCCGCGCCTCGATAGCTATGCCGACCTGCTCATGCTGGTCGGCTGGACCGACAGCGGGGCGATCATGCGCCGGCTCGACGACGGCAAGAACCCCCTGGCGGGCGGCAAGCCCGGCAACATGTACCAATTCCTCGGCGGGACCGACGAGGAGCGGCAGAAAAACCTGCGGACATTCAAGGCCTGGGTCGGCCCGGACAGCTGGAATCTGAACCGGTTCAAGGCGCGGGGCAAAGTCCCCGGAATCACGAAGGAGCAGCTGGAGAAGCTCCAGGTCAAGTACTGAGAACGCGCTCGCTTTCAGGACGTTGGGAGCCGGCGGCGGCGCGCTTGATCTAGGTCAAGAGGCCGGCGCGCGCGTGCGTTAGGATCTTCTCAGGCGGTCAGGAAGACCGCCGGAGCGGGCCGCGGGTCCGCTGCCGGCTCATCCGAATCGAAGGAGAGTTCCATGGCAAACATCACACGCTATGATCCATTCAACGAACTCGATGACGTGTTCAAAGGCCTGTTCGTGCGGCCGATGCGTTTCGACCTCGACCTGGCGCCGCAGATGAAGATGAAAATCGACGTCACCAAGGCCGACGATACCTACACGGTGAAGGCCGACATCCCGGGCGTCAAGAAGGACGACATCCAGGTGTCCGTTGACGGCGATGAAGTGACGATCAGCGGCGAGATCAAGAAGGAAACCGAGGAAAAGAAGGGCGAGGAAGTGCTGCGCAGCGAGCGCTATTACGGAAAGATCTCGCGCAGCTTCACGCTGCCGCACGACGTGGACGAGGCGAAGGTAGCGGCGAAGTACGCCGACGGCGTGCTGAAGCTCACGCTCCCCATGAAAGGGAAGTCCGCGAGCAGGAAGATCACCGTCAGCTGAGCGGGGGCGGGGCAATGGCCACCGCAGCGAGGGCACGCAGGCCCGCGCGCGTCGGGGCGGCGAGTTCCGCCGGCGCAGGGCGGCTTTGCGGTTGCGGGGTTCGGGTAGACGCCGACGAGCGCCTTCACCTGATCAACGCCTGCGCGTTTTTCAGGGCCGAACGGTTCCGCGCGGCAGACCCCGGAAGCATCCGCGGGGACGACGTGCAAAAGGCGGCGAAGGACGTCGATGCGGCCCTGAAAGGACGCAGGAAACCCAAGAAACGGTGATGCCGGGCAACATCGCGATCGCCCTGGTCGCAGCAGGCAGCCTTGCCGGCGCCGCGGCCGCGTGGGGCGCCGAAGTCCCCGACATGGAGCGCGGGCGGGCGCTCTATGAGAATCATTGCGTCGCGTGCCACACCCCCAAGGTGCACCGGCGCGTTCCTGCCCTGCCGCTCGGGAGCGACGACCTTCGCTATATCGTGACGCTCTGGGCATCCCAGCAGGGCCTGCGCTGGAGCCGTGACGAAATCGAGGACGTCGTCCACTACCTCGACCGCGCGCACTACCGGTTCGAAAAATAGCCCCGCTCCACGAGCGGGTCGCGCGCGGTGGCAACGCGCGGTTACACTTGCGCCCATGCCCGCCGACCCCACCATGCGCCATTACCTCGCGCCGCTGTTCGAGCCGGACGCGGTCGCGATCATCGGCGCGAGCGAGCGTAAGGGCTCGGTCGGCGCGGTGCTGATCGGCAACATGCTCGCCGCGAGCTACCGCGGCGCGCTCTACGCGGTGAACCCGAAGCACCGCGAGGTGCGCGGCGTGCCGTGCTTTCCGACGATCGGGGAAGTGCCGCGGAGAGTGGATCTCGCCGTGATCGCGACGCCGGCTGCGACCGTGCCGGGGGTCATCGAACAGTGCGGCGCGGCGGGTGTGCGCGCAGCGGTCGTGGTGAGCGCAGGCTTCTCGGAATCCGGCCCCGCCGGCACGGCGCTCGAGCGCGCGCTGCTCGAAATCGCGCGCCGCCACCGGCTGCGGGTGCTCGGCCCCAACTGCCTCGGCATCATGCGGCCCGGCATCGGGCTGAATGCAACGTTCGCGCGCGGCCATTCCCGGTCAGGATCGCTCGGCCTCATCTCGCAGTCGGGTGCGGTCTGCACGGCGATGCTCGATTGGGCGGCCGCTCACGGCGTGGGCTTCTCGAGCGTGGTGTCGCTCGGGGGCTCGACCGAGCTCGACTTCGGCGAGCTGGTGGATTATCTCGTCAACGACCCGAAAACCGCGCACATCCTGCTCTATATCGAAGGCGTGCGCGAGGCGCGCCGCTTCGTGAGCGCACTGCGCGCCGCGGCGCGGGTGAAGCCGGTAATCCTGATGAAAGTGGGGCGCCAGCCCGCCGGCTCGCGCGCGGCGGTATCGCATACCGGGGCGATGGTGGGCGCGGACGACGTGTTCGAGGCGGCGGTGCGCCGGGCCGGTGTCGTGCGCGTGCGCACGCTCAGCCAGCTCTTCGCCGCCGCGCAGGCGCTGTCCGCGAACGTGCGGCCGCGCGGCGACCGGCTCGCGGTCATCACCAACGGCGGAGGCCCCGGCGTGATGGCGGCCGACCGTGCCGGCGACCTCGGCATCCCGCTCGCAGAGCTCGCGGGCGCGACGATCGAGGCGCTGAGGAAGGTGCTGCCGTCCAACTGGTCGCAGGGCAACCCGGTCGACCTGATCGGCGACGCGGACGCGGAGCGCTACCGCGGGGCGCTCAGCGCCTGTCTCGCCGACCCCGGCGTGGACGGCGCGCTGGTGATCCTCGCACCGCAGGCGATGACCGCGCCGCTGGAGGTCGCGCGCGCCGTTATCGAATGCGCCGCGAAGAGCGACAAGCCGCTGCTTACCTGCTGGATGGGCGAGGTGCAGGTCGCGAAAGCCCGGCGGCTGCTTGCCGCGCGCGGCATTCCGACCTTTCCCGCGCCCGATCCCGCGATCGAGATGTTCGCGCACGTCTCGGCGTTCTACCGCAATCAGCGGATTCTCCTGCAGACGCCCGGGCCGCTTTCGCACCACCCCGACCCGGATGTCGCCGGCGCGCGGCTGGTGATCGAGGGCGCGCTCGCCGAGCATCGCACCGTGCTCTCCGAGATGGAGTCCAAGGCGGTGCTTGCCGCGTTCCACGTGCCGATCGCGAGAGCAGTGCGCGTGCACTCCGCGAACGAGGCGATGCTCGTCGCCCAGGAGACGGGGTTTCCGGTGGTGATGAAGATCGACTCGCCCGACATCACGCACAAGTCGGATGTCGGAGGCGTGCGGCTCGGCATCGCGAATGCGCAAGCCGCCCGGGACGCCTACCACGAGCTGACCGATGGCCTGAAACGGCTGCGGCCGGAGGCGCGCCTGAGCGGAGTCGTTGTCGAGCCCATGGTGGCGCGCCCGAACGGCCGCGAGCTGCTCGCCGGCGTCGTGCACGACCGCGTCTTCGGCCCGGCGATTACGTTCGGCACCGGCGGCACGGCGGTCGAGGTGCACGCCGATCGCGCGGTTGCGCTCCCGCCCCTGAACGGCATGCTGATCGAGGAGCTGATCCACGGCACCCGCGCACGCCGGCTGCTCGGCGAGTTCCGCAACATGCCGCCGGTGGACCGCACCGCCCTCGAAGTCATGCTGCTGCGCATCTCGGAGATGGTGTGCGAGCTGCCCGAAATCCGGGAGATGGATGTGAATCCCCTGCTGGTGGACGAAGCGGGGGCGATCGCACTCGACGCGCGCATCGTGGTCGCCCGTCCCGGGGCGGCGCTTCCGCGCTACGGCCACATGGCCATTCATCCGTATCCCGCGCACCTGGTCTCGGAGTGGACGGCGCCGAACGGCAGGAGGGTGACGGTGCGCCCGATCCGGCCGGAGGACGCCGGGATCGAGCGGGATTTCGTGAAGCAGCTCTCGCCCGAAGCGAAGTATTTCCGCTTCATGAGCACGATCCGCGAGCTCTCGCCGCAAATGCTCGCGCGCTTCACGCAGATCGACTATGACCGCGAGATGGCGCTGATCGCGGTGACCGCGAAGGATGGGCGCGCGGAGGAGGTCGCCGTCACGCGGTACTTCACGAACCCCGACGGCGCGTCCTGCGAGTTCGCGATCGTGGTGGACGACGAATGGCAGCAGCACGGCCTCGGGCGCTACCTGATGTCGCAGTTGATAGCGATCGCGCGCTCGAAAGGGCTGACTACGATGAGCGGCGACATCCTCGCCGCGAACCAGGGCATGCTCGCGCTCGCGGCGAACCTCGGCTTCGAGATCGGCGAAGTCCCCGGCGAAGCGGGGCTCAAGCGCGCGACGCTCGCGCTCGGGCGCGTCTGAGGGGCGCGCGCTGATGCGCCATGAAACAGTCGGCGCGCACCTCGTCTCTTCGGTCGCGCGCGGCCGCGGCGACGAGACTGCGGCGGAGGCGCTGCGGCGCCTCGCTGCGGAAAAGCCGGCGAGCCTGGAGCTGGTGTGCGTGGTCGACGACGCCGGGCGGGTCCTCGGGGCATTTCCCGGCAGGCGCCTGCTCACGCTGGCGGACAGCGTCACGTTGCGCGAGGCCATGGATCCCGCTTTCCCCCGCGTCGGCGTCGACGCCGACCAGGAGAACGCCGCCTCGCTCGCGCTCCATCACGGCGTGGATGCGCTGCCGGTCGTGGACCGCGAAGGCCGCCTCGCCGGCGTGATGCCCACGCAGGCGCTCATGCAGGTGCTGCGCCGCGAGCACGTCGAGGACCTGCACCGGCTGGCGGGCATCCGGCGCGAGACGGTGAAGGCGCGCCACGCGATCGAGGATCCACCCATGCGCCGCGCCCGCCACCGGCTGCCGTGGCTGATCGTCGGCCTCGCCGGCGGCGCGGTCGCCACCGCCGCAATGGCGGGCTTCGAGGCGACGCTGGAGAGAATGGTCGCGGTCGCGTTTTTCGTGCCGGGCCTGGTCTACATCGCGGACGCGATCGGCACCCAGAGCGAGGCGATTGCGGTGCGCGGACTGTCGCTCACGCGGGCCGGCATCGGGCACCTGCTCGCCGGGGAGCTGCGCACCGGCATGCTGATCGGCGCGGCCCTGGGCGTGATCGCCTACCTGCCCATCCTGCTGGTGTTCGGCGACGTGCGGCTGGCGGCGGCGGTCTCGACCTCCATCTTCATCGCCGGCAGCGTCGCGGCCGCAATCGGGATCGGGCTGCCCTGGCTGCTCGCGCGGCGCGGCATCGACCCGGCCTACGGCAGCGGCCCGGTGGCAACGGTGATTCAAGATATCCTGACCATCGTGGTCTACTTCGCCATCCTGCAAGCATTCGGAATCTAGCGTTTCCGGCCTGAGCAGCGAGGAGGCAAAGCGGCGGCTCACTGCCGAAGGACCGAACGACCTGCCGGACGCGGAGGCGAGAGCGCTGCTGCTCGAGCTGCCGGGTATCGGGCCGTGGACCGCCGATTACGTGCTGCTCCGCGGGCTTGGCCGGCTCGACATCGTTCCTTCCGGAGACGTGGGCGCTGCGCACACGCTCGGTCGGATTCTCGGGCGTGTCATCGACCCGCCGGCTGCAGTGCGGTTCGCCGCGCGTTTCGCTCCGATGCGAGGGATGCTTTACTTCTGCATGCTCGGCTATGTGCTCGGCGCGCCCCGATGACGGCGTTTCAGCTATTCCCGTAAACCGGGATAGCCGCGCCGTGAATGACTTTCGCATCGTCGCTGCACAAAAAGAGAATCACGCGCGCAATGTCCTCGGGCTTCGGCCACTTCGCGAAGTCTGCCTTGGGCATCGCCCGCCGGTTGGGTTCCGTATCGATGATGCTCGGAAGAATCGAGTTCACCCGCACTCCGGTACCTTTGAGCTCCGCGGCCAGCGAATCCAGCAATGCAACCGCCGCCGCCTTGGAAGCCGCGTACGCCGCCGCGCCGCCGGGGTGATCGAGCGCCGCCTTCGCGGAGACGTTCACGATTGCGCCGCGTCCCTGTTTCAGCATCACCCCTACCGCCGCGCGCGAGAGCGTGTAACCCGAACGCAAATTCAACGCGAGCATCCGGTCGAGGACGTCCGTCTCCAGCTCCCACAACTTCACGCCGCCCGTGTACCCGCCCACTGTATTCACCAGGACGTCGAGCCTGCGGTGCTGCGCGAGGATGCTATCGACAAGCTGGCTCACTGGAGTTTCGTCGGTGACATCGGTACGGTGTCCTTCGAGCCGTGAGCCGCCGGCGTCCGCTGCATTCCTCAAGAGATCGAATTCTTCCTGCTTCCGATAGGTGACAACCACTTGCGCGCCTTCCTTCTGGAACGCGAGACTGACCGCGCGCCCCAATCCGCCGGTGCCGCCCGCCACCAATGCGACGCGTCCCGAGAATCTCGCACTCATTCCATTACCTCCGGCGTTCGATTCCTCAATCGATCTTGTGCAGCGCCGTGCCTTTGTGCGCTGCGATGTGGTCGGACTTGTCGCTCCTGATCTCGTATTGCGGTTCGTCCTTGCTGGCGTGGTGCGTGTATCCCTTGTAATCGAAATCTTTTGTGTGAACCTTGACGATCCTGCCGCTCACGTGCCCGGCCTCCGAGTTCCAGCGCACGTGATCGCCGACTTTGAATTTTGCAGTCATGCTGGCTCGCCTCCAGTCGCGAGTCGCTCTGCACGCTCGGCGATCGTCCGCTCAAATTCTACTTCAGCGCGCAGCCTCTCGAGATCCCCGTGGGTCACGGCGACTGCCAGCTTTCTGCCGCGGCGCAGATAGGTGATCGTGCAGTCGCGCGCCTCGAGCTGCCCCTCGATCTCGGCTTTGAGATCGGGTCCTTCGAGTTTCGTTTCTTCCTCGCTCATTCAAGCCTCCATGATGTGAATGAATCAGCGCGCGCCGGTCAGGGCGAGCGCTGCTCGCAGCATCTGATTCGCATAGCCCCATTCATTGTCATACCAGCTCATGATCTTGACCAGATCGCCGTCGATGACCTTGGTGAGCTCGAGATCGATGATGGAGGCGCGCGGATCGCCGACGATGTCGGACGAGACGAGCGGATCGCGCGACACGCCGAGCACACCGGCGTAGCGTTTCGATGCCGCTTCCTCGGCGAAAATGCGGTTGACCTCCTCGACGCTGGTCTTGCGCGAGACGAGGAACGTGAGGTCAGCGATCGAACCGACCGGAATCGGCGCCCGGATTGCGATTCCATCGAACCGGCCAACGTATTCAGGCAGCGCACGCGTCGTGGCGAGCGCGGCGCCGGTCGTGGCTGGAACCAGATTCGCGCCCGCGGCACGCCCGCGGCGAAAGCGCTTGCTCGGTCCATCGACGATCGACTGCGAAGAGGTGTAAGCATGCACGGTCGTCATCGCGGCCTTGCTGAATCCGATACGCCTGCCGATGACTTCGACGATCGGCGTGATGCAGTTGGTCGTGCAGCTCGCGCAGGAGATGATGCGGGACGTGCCACCGGGCACGTTTGCCCCATGGACGAGCGTCTCCACGTCTACATCTTTCGACGGTGCGGACAGCAAGACGAAGTGTGCGCCAGCCTGGACGTGCTTCTCCAGATCCTCGCGTCGCGTGAGCGCCCCGGTGCACTCGAATACGACCTCGATGCCGAGATCCTCCCACGGCAGCGCCGATGGGTCGCGGCTGCTCAGGGTCCGCAGCCTGTGGCCGGCGACGACCAGCTGGCCGTCCTCGACGGCTACGGGCTTCGGGTAGCGCCCGTACACCGTGTCGAAGCGCAACAGGTAGGCGAGATTTTCAACGTCCGCCAGATCGTTGATCGCCACGAGCTCGAGCGCGGGCTGATCGATGATCCCTTTCAGGATCGCGCGTCCGATTCGTCCCAGACCGTTGATGGCGACTCGTGTGCTCATTGCGTCCTGCAGGCGGCGCTCAGCAGCTGTTCAGGATCCCAACCGGCGTGTGCTCTGCGCGATCGATACGCGGCGATCGGTATGGGCAGCGACAACGGCACCAGCAACGGCAGGCTGTTACTTTGGCCGTCGATCATACCGTCGTAGGGTCCGGCTTCGCGGGGTCGATGCCGTACTTGCTGATCGCCTCGCTCACTCTTGACGGCGGAACCGCGTCGATGTCGGAAAGCGCCTTCATCGCGGCGACGGCCACGTAATGGCGGTCGACCTCGAAGAACTTGCGCAATTGCTCGCGTGTATCCGAGCGGCCGAATCCGTCGGTGCCGAGTGCGGCGACATGGCGGCCAGGAAGAAATGCGCAAATCTGATCGGAAAAAAGCTTGATGTAGTCTGTGGCCGCGATAACCGGCCCGTGGTGGTCCCCGAGGCAGGCCTGCAAGTGCGATACGCGCGGCTCTTGCTCCGGATGAAGCATGTTCCAACGCTTCACTGCCATGGCGTCGCGGCGCAGCTCGTTCAAACTCGTGACGCTCCAGATGTCGGCCGAGACACCGAAATCACGTTCGAGCAGTTCTGCAGCAGCAATCACTTCGCGCAGTATTGTTCCGCTGCCGAGCAGCTGGACTCTGAGGGAACCCTCGCGCTTCTCGCCTTCCCGCAGCAAGTACATGCCTTTCAGGATGTCTTTCTCCACACCTTCGGGCATCGCCGGATGCGCGTAATTCTCGTTCATCACGGTGATGTAGTAATAAACATCCTCCTGTTCCTGATACATCCTGCGCAGGCCGTCCTGAATGATCACGGCCAGCTCGTAGCCAAAAGCCGGATCGTACGAAATGCAGTTCGGTATCGTCGATGCAAGGATGTGACTGTGGCCATCTTCGTGCTGCAGGCCTTCACCATTCAGCGTGGTGCATCCTGCCGTGCCGCCGAGCAGAAAGCCCCGCGCGCGCATGTCGCCGGAGGCCCACGCCAGGTCGCCCACGCGCTGGAAGCCGAACATCGAGTAGAAGATGTAGAACGGGATCATCGGCTGACCGTGCGTGCTGTACGACGTCGCTGCCGCAATCCATGAAGACATCGCGCCTGCCTCGGTGATGCCTTCTTCGAGGATCTGGCCTTTCTTGTCCTCCTTGTAATACATCAACTGCTCTGAATCCTGGGGACTGTAGAGCTGGCCCACATGGGAATATATACCGAGCTGACGGAACATGCCTTCCATGCCGAACGTGCGTGATTCGTCGGGGACGATAGGCACCACCAGCTTGCCTATTTTCTTGTCTCGGATGATCGTGTTCAGGATTCGCACGAAAGCCATGGTCGTCGAAATTTCACGGCCATCGGTCCCCTTCAACTGCGCCTCGAAAGCCGCGAGCTGTGGTACTTCGAGTGCTGCCGCTTTGCGCAGGCGCATTGGGAGCGGGCCGCCCATCGCTTCAATGCGGCTGCGCATGTATTTCATCTCGGGCTCATCATCGGCCGGACGGTAAAAGGGCACTTCCTCGAGTTGTTCGTCGGGTATAGGGACGTTGAAGCGATCCCGAAAAGCGCGGATCGACAACGTGCCCATCTTCTTCTGCTGGTGCGTGATGTTCTGACCCTCGCCGGATTCGCCCATGCCGTAGCCTTTGACCGTCTTCGCCAGAATAACGGTGGGTTGACCCTTGTGATGCATCGCAGCCGCATATGCGGCGTAGACCTTGTGCGGGTCGTGACCGCCGCGGTTCAGGCGCCAGATATCGTCGTCTGACATATGGGCCACCATGTCCAGGAGCTCAGGGTATTTCCCGAAGAAGTGTTTGCGCACGTAAGCGCCGTCGTTCGCCTTGAAGGCCTGGTACTCGCCGTCGACACATTCCTCCATGCGCTTCAGCAGCAGGCCTTTCGTGTCGCGCGCAAGGAGTGGATCCCAGTACGAACCCCAGATGACCTTGATAACATTCCAGCCGGCACCGCGAAAAATGGCTTCCAGCTCCTGGATGATCTTGCCGTTGCCGCGCACGGGACCATCGAGCCGCTGCAGGTTGCAGTTGATGACGAAGATCAGATTGTCGAGCTGCTCGCGTCCCGCGAGCGGGATCGCCCCGAGCGATTCCGGCTCGTCCATCTCGCCATCACCTGTGAATGCCCACACCTTGCGGCCCTCGGTATCGAGAATGCCGCGCCCCTGCAGGTACTTCATGAAGCGAGCCTGGTAGATCGCCATGAGAGGACCGAGCCCCATCGATACCGTTGGGAACTGCCAGAAATCGGGCATCAGCCACGGGTGCGGATACGACGACAGGCCCTTGCCGTCCACCTCCTGCCTGAAGTGGTTGAGTTGGTCCTCGCTGATGCGCCCTTCGAGAAACGCCCGCGCATAGAAGCCGGGAGAGGAGTGCCCTTGCAGGTAGATCAGGTCGCCGCCGTGTTTTTCCGAAGGCGCATGGAAGAAATGGTTGAAGCCGACATCGTACAAAGTCGCAGCCGACGAGAAAGTGGCGATGTGGCCGCCGATACCGGAGGATTTCTTGTTCGCACGCACCACCATCGCCATCGCGTTCCAGCGCACCAGCGAGCGGATCTTGTGCTCGAGCTCGGCGTCGCCAGGCGAGCGTTTTTCCCGGGAGGGCGGAATGGTGTTCAGGTACGCCGTGTTGGCGTTGTACGGGATGTAAGCGCCATCGCGCCGCGCCTTGTCGACCAGCCGGTCGAGCAGGAAATTGGCGCGTGCCGGACCTTCGCGCTCCAGCACCGAATCGAGTGCTTCGAGCCACTCTTTCGTTTCCTGGGGATCGACGTCGGAAGTCATCTCGTTCATGTCCATGGCTCACACCTTTCCGGGGCGATTCGTCGCTGGACCACCATTTCCCCGATTGGTTACTGCATGAACCAGCCGTGACTCACGACCAGCGACTGGCCAGTCAGCGCGTTGGACGGAAACGCAGCGAAGAGGAGCGCCACTTCGGCGACATCGGCGACGGTCGTGAACTCGCCGTCCACGGTTTCCTTCAGCATCACTTTCCTGATTACGTCGTCTTCCGATATGCCAAGTTCCTTGGCCTGTTCCGGGATCTGCCTGTCGACGAGTGGCGTGCGCACGAAACCCGGACAGATGACGTTGGCGCGCACGCGGTATTTCGCGCCTTCCTTAGCGACGACTTTCGCGAGCCCGATCAATCCGTGCTTGGCAGTGACGTACGGCGCCTTGAGCATGGACGCCTCCTTGGAATGCACCGAGCCCATGTAGATGATGCTGCCGCCGCGGCCGGAAGCGTACATGTGCGGCAGGCATGCGCGCGTGGTCAGGAAGGCGCCGTCGAGGTGGATCGCCAGCAGTTTTTTCCAGTCACCGAAAGGAAAATCCTCGAATGGGTGCACGATCTGGACGCCGGCATTGCTCACGAGAATATCGATGCCGCCGTAGGCCGCAACCACCGCCGCCACGCCGGCCTTCACCGCGTTTTCGTCGGTGACGTCCATCGCGACGCCCATCGCCTGCCCGCCGCCGCTGCGGATGTCAGCGGCCGCGGCATCGGCCGCCTTTCTATTGAGATCGGCAATCACGACCTTCGCGCCTTCGCGCGCGTAAACCGTCGCGATCTCCCTGCCGATGCCGCTTGCGGCCCCGGTGACGATGGCCACCTTATCCTTGAGTTTCATAAGGCCTCCATTCTGGAATTAAGATAATCGTGGATGACCGTGCCGAGCCCCAGCGTCAGGTCGGTCAGGATGTGCACGCCGGACAGCACTTCCAGCACGGGCAGTTGGGCGACGGGTGCGAGGGCGTGGTGAAAGAGTTCCAGCGCGGCCGGCCCTTCCCACGCGCCTTTCACCGTGATGTCTTCGCTGTAATACCGCACGAGCTCGCAGATGCGCGGACTGCCGTCGACGTGGGGAATGATCTTCAGGAGGTAGTTTGGCGCCGACAATGACGCGAGAATCCTGTCCGCCGGCAACGCGCGGTGCTTGTAGCCCATGGTAGCGACGGCCACCGGAATTTGCCCGTATTTCAGTATGCCAACCAGCGTGTCCTTGTCCACGGCAAGGCTTGGTGAGGCGAGTTTCTTCGGAAAACCCCACAACTCCCGCCCACCGGCAATCGGGGGGTGGTCGTTAAGATACATCGCATGGACATAGCCGCCCTCCTGCCCCTCGAACCTCACCGGGATCACCTGTCCTGACTCCGTGTAGTCGCCAAATCCGGTCGAATCAGGCATGCGGATGAACTCGTACTTGACGATCGACTGGGTGACTTCGAGCGGCTCCGGCACGACCGCTTTCAGGGCTTCCGGATCGGTGCGATAGGTGATGGTGAAGAACTCGCGGTTGACAAAGCGATAAGGCCCCGGCGGAAAAGCCGGGCTCGTCAGCGGCATCGCGCCGGCGCGCGATCGTACCTCGTGCTGGTTCATCTAGGCTTTCTCCTTTGCTTTACCCGGGGACTTGCGCGTAAGGTCATACACCCCGATGCCCTCGGCTAGGTCCGGCTTTTTCTGCCATTCCGGGTGGGCGACGGTGAGGCGGACGTCTTCGAGCCCCGCCTCCCAGAGCTGCCGTACGGTGGCGCGCGAGAACTCGTAATCCTTCGAAGACGACGTGTAGCTGTAGCGCCGGTTGATCAGATGGACGATGTCGACGTGCGGGCAACCGCAGATCGCTGCGAGCGCCTTCACGTCGGCGTCGGCCCTGAATTCCGCGGGAATTTTCGCGAGCACGCGCTTGAGCGCGCCCTTCATTTGCTCCCGTTCGGTGACGCGCGTGGTGTTGGACCGCGTCTTGCTGGAATACATGATGTCCTTCCGCCGTTCCATCACCTGGTCGAGATTCTGCGGCAGCTCCCCCCGCGCGCTGAACAGATCGACCTGCACGATCAGGCCCCCGATCCGCGGCTCGTCGTCGAGGACGTACCACAGCGGCGTGTTCGACACGATGCCGCCGTCCCAGTAGTAATCGCCGTCGATTTCGACCGGCGCAAAAGCGGGCGGCAGCGCGCCGCTTGCCATCACGTGCCGCGGGCCGATGCGGATCTGCCTGCTGTCGAAGTAGGTGGAATTTCCGGTGCTGACGTTGACCGCCCCCAGGCTGAGCCGCATGCCGTTGCGGTTGATGAGATCGAAGTCCACGAGACGCTCGAGAGTACCCTCCAGCAGGCGCGTGTCGTAAACGCTGAGGCCGTCCGGGTGGCCGTGCGGCACAAAAACGGCGGGCGGGACGCGCGGCGCATAAAAGCCGGGCACGCCCAGGGTGGCGCTGAGGGCTGCGCTTGTTCGGTTGAACGCGGCGCGTAGCGGGTCGAAAAATGCCGGCGCGTCGAGCGACAGTCCGGAGGACACGAGGTCCCAGAACTCCCGCAGGCGCGCGACGCGCTTGTCGGGCGGATTGCCGGCAATCAAAGCCGCATTGACGGCGCCGATCGACACACCCGTTACCCAGTTCGGCGTATAGCCCGCCTCCGTCATGCCCTCGAACACGCCCGCCTGGTAGGCGCCCAGCGCGCCACCGCCCTGCAGCACGAGGATCACGTTGTCGTAACGCCGCGGGACCGGACTTTTCATGTTCATCTCGATGATTCAACTCCTTACCGTGTTCGACGTAGATGCTATTTCTCCAAGGTACGCTCGCTGAACTTCAGGATCGTTTTTAAGTTCCTGCGCGGTGCCTTCGCGTACGATCTCGCCGGTCTCCATCACGTAGCCACGGTCGGCAACGGACAGCGCGGCGTGCACGTCCTGCTCGACCAGCAGCACAGTGACGCCCTGGCTGCGAATCTGCGTCATGGTTTCGAGCAGCAAATCGACGGTCATGGGCGCCAGTCCCAGGCTCATCTCGTCCACCATGATCAGCCGCGGCCTGGCCATCAGGGCGCGTGCCATCGCGCACATCTG